>JAGPIX010000024.1 GCA_018054745.1 Alicycliphilus sp. | reverse complement strand
TGCGGGTGTTGCCAGCGGGGTTGGCCACCGCCTCGTTGCGTTCATGGCCCAGGTGCTCAGTCAGCTCAGCGTCCAGGGCTCGCTCGACCAGCAGCTTGGTCAGTTGCTTGAGCAGACCGTTCTCGCCAATCAGGTCTTCGGGCTTCTTGTAGCTGGCCAGCAGGCCAGACAGCAGTTCTTCGGGTACGTCGTGTTTCTTGGTACTCATGGTGCTTACGGACAGGCCGACTTGCGTCGGCGTTGGATTGTCCGTTTACACAAAATTCTGCACACCCTCTACCCGTCAGACTGGTCTTGAGATTGCCCAGCAAGGTGTTGACCCAGCGCAGCTGCGGTGTTCTGGCGCCTTGTCTGCCCCCGCCGGTGACGTGGCGTTCATGCGTAGCTCCCGCCTGCACCACTTGTGCAAAGGCCCATGTGACATCGCTGACCACATGGCAAACAGGGGCCAGATGGCCTTGGGCCCAGGGGGCCATGTCTGCGTTGGTGAAATCCACCACCGGTGTCAGGCGCATGCACAAAGGATGCCCGTCATCGCTGGTTTGTATGGCAGCAACAAAGGCTGTTTTGTTGGCCGCCTTGCGCCCGCCGTTGATGTGCCCCTCGCGTTCGCCGCCCAAGTAAGCGTCGTCGATTTCCACACGGCCTTGCAAAGGGCGCGATTCTTCGCGCAGCAGCATGGTCTGCATCAGCTTGTGCTTGAGCAGCCAGGCAGTTCGGTAGGACACGCCGATCTGGCGGCTCAGCGCCAGGGCACTGAGGGTGTTTTTGTTCTGCGTCAGCAGGTACATGGCCTGGAACCACTTGGTCAGTGGCACTTTGGTGTGCTCCATGACGGTGCCCGCAATGCTGGAGCTTTGGTAGCCGCAGACAAAGCATTCCCACAGCAGGCGCCCATGGCCGTTGCGTGTATGGAAAAACCGTTTGCAGCCGCAGTGCGCGCAGCGCCAGCCCCGCGGCCAGCGTGCTGCCACCACAGCAGCTTCGCATTGGGCCTCACTGCCGTAGCAGTCATGAAACTGCGCCCACGACAGACCATGCTGGAATTGGATGACGTTCTGGGACATCACACACCTCCTGCTGCCTCGCAATCGAGCAAAACGCTCTTGCTGGTTTGATGCCCAGAGCGAGCAGTGGTTCGTCTGAAATATGTGCCTAATCAGGTAAAAATACCTACAAAATGACCTGTTCCACCGGCGCATAGCCATGGTTCAGCGGCCCATGGCCCCGGCCCGTGTGCACCGCGGCGCCTGCGGCGATGGCGCCCAGGATGTAGCCGCGCGCCGCCTGCACGGCGGCCACCAGATCCAGGCCCAGCGCCAGCTGCGCCGCGATCGCCGACGACAGCGTGCAGCCCGTGCCGTGGCCGTTATGCGTCGCAATGCGCGCCGAAGCCAGGCGATGGTGCTCGCCCCCGGGCAGGGCCAGCAGGTCCACCACGCGCTCGCCCCGCAGGTGGCCGCCCTTGAGCAGCACGGCGCGCGCGCCCAGGGCCAGCAGCTCATCCGCCGCCGCATCCAGCTCGTCCTCGCGCGTGATCTGGCGCCCCAGCAGCCAGCCGCCCTCGTCCAGGTTGGGTGTGACCAGCGCGGCCAGCGGAAACAGCTCGCGCACCAGCTGGCCCACGGTTTCCTCGGCAATCAGTCGGTCGCCGCTGGTGGCCACCATCACCGGGTCCAGCACCACATTGGGCAGCTGGTGGCGGCGTATGGCATCGGCCACCACCTGCACCACCTCGGGCGCGTGCAGCATGCCGATCTTCACGGCATCGACGCCTATGTCCTCGACCACGGCATCGATCTGCGCACGCAGGATGTCCGGGGGCACGCCGTGGATGGCGCGCACCCCCTGGGTGTTCTGCGCCGTGATGGCGGTGATGGCCGTCATGCCATAGCAGCCAAGCGCACTGAAGGTCTTGAGGTCGGCCTGAATGCCTGCGCCGCCACCGCTGTCGGAGCCAGCGATGGACAGCACGCGCGCATAACGCGGCGCCGGGGTGTTGGAGTGGTTCATGGCAAAAATTATGGCGGATGCAAGCTCTGCCCCAGGTCAATCCCATGGGCTTGCCTTCTGTGCTGTAATCCCGGCTCACGGACGAAACAGGGGTGTCCCGGCCCAACCAGGCTGGCGACTGAGAAACACCCTCCGCACCCGATCCAGGTCATGCTGGCGTGGGGAGTTTTCAACCACCAGGGCCACGCCGCCCTTGGCGCCTGTTTTGTCCCCCCACGGTTTTGATTGGATAGCGGACAAGACACCATGCAGCCACTGCTTTCTCCCTCTTCGTCGGTCACCATCCTGGGCGCGGGCCTGCTGGGCAGCCTGCTGGCCACCAGCCTGGCGCGCCAGGGCCACCGCGTGCAGGTTTTCGAGGCCGGCGGCCCCGACGGCGTGGGATCGGCCGCCTATGTGGCCGCGGCCATGGTCGCACCCCTGGCCGAATCGGTGGTGGCCGAGGCCAGCATCGTGCGCATGGGCCAGCATGCGCTCGCGCGCTGGCCGGAGCTGATCGCGCCGCTGCCCGCGCCGGTGTACTGGCAGCAAAACGGCACGCTCATCGTCTGGCACCGCCAGGATGCAGGCGACGCGGCGCGCCTGCGCGGCCTGTTCGAACACCGCCAGGCCGAGGTTGCCGGCCTGCCCGCCATGCAGCCCCTTGATGCCGCAGGTGTTGCCGCCGCCGACCCGGCCCTGGCCGGCCGCTTTGCCCAGGGCCTGCTGCTGCCGGGCGAGGGGCAGATCGACAACCGCCAGCTGTTTGCCGCGCTGGCCCAGGACATGCAGCAGCTGGGTGTGGCGGTGCATTACGACAGCCCACGCGAGCTGGGCGACTTCCGCCCCGGCGAGGCGGGCCAGAGCGACTGGCTTATCGACTGCCGTGGCCTGGGCGCACGCCAGCAATGGCAGGCGCTGCGCGGCGTACGCGGCGAGGTGGTGCGCATCCACGCGCCCGAGGTGACGCTGGCGCGGCCCACGCGCCTGGTCCACCCACGCTACTCGATCTATGTGGCGCCCAAGGAAAACCATGTGTTCGTCATCGGCGCCACCGAGATCGAGTCCGACGACCGCTCCGGCATGAGCGTGCGCTCGGCCCTGGAGCTGCTCTCGGCCGCCTACACCATCCACAGCGGCTTTGCCGAGGCGCGCATCCTGGAGCTGAGCACGCAGTGCCGCCCCACCCTGCCCGACAACCTGCCCGGGATCCGCATGCCGCAGCCGCGCGTCCTGCAGATCAACGGCATGTACCGCCACGGCTTCATGCAGGCGCCCGCGCTGCACGACGTGGCGCTGCAATGGCTGAACCAGGGACAATCGCCGCTGGCCGCCCAATTCGACCTGGCCCTGCAGGGCACCGCTGTTACATGAAGATTTTGCTGAACCAACAACCCACCGATCTGCCGGCGCAGGCCAGCGTACAGGACGCGCTCGCCCTGCTGGCACCGCGCCCGCCCTTTGCCGTGGCCGTGAACACGGTGTTCGTGCCCAAGGCGCAATACCCCAGCCACCTGTTGCAGGACGGTGACCGGGTAGAGGTGATTGCTCCCGTCACTGGTGGTTAAAACTGCCTCTAACGCCCATCAAACAAGCGCCAGCAGCTATCAATACAGGATTGAAAACATGACTACAGACCCCCTTGTCCTCTACGGCCAGAGCTTTGCCAGCCGCCTGCTGCTTGGCACGGCGCGCTACCCTTCGCCGGCCGTGCTGCAAGCGGCCGTGCAGCGCGCGCGGCCGGCCATGGTCACGGCATCGCTGCGCCGCCAGGGCATCAACGCCACCAACGCCGGCAACAGCTTCTGGGAGCTGCTCAAAAGCCTGGCCGTGCCGGTGTTGCCCAACACGGCTGGCTGCCACAGCGTGCAGGAGGCCGTGACCACGGCGCAGATGGCGCGCGAGGTCTTCGACACGCCCTGGATCAAGCTGGAGGTGATCGGCGACGACTACACCCTGCAGCCCGACACCCAGCAAACCGTGGAGGCTGCCGCCATCCTCATCAAGGACGGTTTTCAGGTACTGCCCTACTGCACCGAAGATCTGGTGCAATGCCAGCGCCTGATCGACGTGGGCTGCCAGGCCGTCATGCCCTGGGCCGCCCCGATCGGCACGGGCCGCGGCCCCATGAACCCCTACGCCCTGCAGCTGCTGCGCGAGCGCCTGAACGTGCCGCTGCTGGTGGACGCCGGCCTGGGCCTGCCCTCGCACGCCGCCCAGGTCATGGAATGGGGTTTTGACGGCGTGCTGCTGAACACGGCCGTGGCCCTGTCGCAAGACCCCGTGGCCATGGCCGGCGCCTTTGCCGACGCCGTGGCCGCCGGCCGCGCCGCGCGCCTGGCCGGTGCCATGGAGCAGCACAGCAGTGCCCAGCCCAGCACACCGGTGCTGGGCACGCCGTTCTGGCACCACGACAAGGCGCAGGCCTGAACATGACCAACACCGCCCCCCTGCCCCCCGCCACCGAGATGCAGCAGGCCATCCAGCAGCACCACGGCGCGGCCTTTGCCGACTTTCCCGCACAACCCGCGCCCGCACCCGAGTCCGACGAGCCGGTCTACCGCGCCGCGCTGGCCGCCTGCAGCGCCCTGGGCTTCATCGCCCAGGATGCCGGCTGCCTGGCGCGCGCCTGGGCCGCACAGACGCGCCGCCTGGGGTTTTTCGATGCCGCACATTGGCCTGACGAACCTGCGGACTTTGGCCTGCAGCCACGCCCGCACGCCCAGCCCTTTGCCCCCTGCCCCCAGGCCCTTGGCCTGTACGCGGTGCTGCCCGATGCCGCCTGGGTCGGCCGCATGGCGCGCGCCGGCGTGCCCACGGTGCAGCTGCGCTACAAGAGCGACGACAGCGCGGCGATCGCCCGCGAGGTGCAGGCCGCCGTGCAGGCCGTGCAGGGCACGGGTGCGCTGTTGTTCATCAACGACCATTGGCGCGAGGCGATGGCCGCCGGCGCCTATGGCGCGCACCTGGGCCAGGAGGATCTGGACGCACTCACGCGCGAAGAATTGGATGAGCTGCGCGCCAGCGGCCTGCGCCTGGGCGTCAGCACCCACGGCTACGCCGAGATGCTGCGCGCCGACGCCGCCAGCCCCAGCTACATCGCCATGGGCGCGGTGTTCCCGACCACGCTGAAGAAAATGGCCACCGTGCCCCAGGGCGTGGCACGCCTGGCGGCCTATGCGCGCCTCATGCGCGGCTATCCGCAGGTGGCCATTGGCGGCATCGGTCTGGAACAGTTTGGCCAGGTGCGGGCCACGGCCGTAGGCTCCATCGCCGTGGTGCGGGCCCTGGTGAACGCCGAACAGCCCGAGGCTGCCGCCGGCCGGCTGATGCACGCTCTGCGGGCCGGGTTGTAACGCGCGGTCAGAAGCGCTTCTTGTCCATCTGATCCAGCTCGAAACGCAGTTCGAGCTTGTCGTCCTCCATGCCGAAACCCACGCCCTGCATTCGGGTGACGGCGGTAGTGGGGTGATCGTCGAATGCGATATCCGGCTGGCAGGTCTGCGACAAGTCCACGTCCAGCATGGGGCGTGGCGCCGGCTCGGGGGTCAGCACATCGTAGCCCGAAGGCATGAGCGACAGGTCTCCAGCGATCGAGTCCAGCGAACGCTCGGGCGGCAGGATCACCTTGTTGGCCCTGGGCGTGGTGCGCGCACGCGGCGCCGGCGCGCCGCGCAGATGCGCGGGCGTGGTCTGCGCAATGGCCAGCAGCAGCAGCAGGTCATCGAAGGCGGTCAGGTCGAAACGCTCGTCGTCAGCCCCCTCGCCGCGGCGGAACAGCAGGCCGTCGAGCACGCCCATGACCTCGGGCGATGACCACAGTGCCTCGATTTCCGCCAGGGCCTCGGGGTAGTCCTCCAATGCCTGGCCCGCATGGTGGAACTGGCCAAAGCCCGGAACCCGCACGTTGAAGCGCTCCTGGAACTGCAGCCGCTGGCGATTGAAGCTCTCCGTGCGCCCCAGCATGTGGAACAGGCGCAGCGATTCCAGATAGGCCCAGGGCATGGCGTCGCCATGCTCCTCGATATGCGCGCGCAGCACGTCGATGGCCTGGTCGTGCTCGCCAATCGAGGTGAAAAACTCGGCCTGTTGCTGGATGTCGAATACCGCATCAGGCGGGAGAATCTGCTGCGCGCGCGCCGCCTTCGGCGTGGCGGGCGCCATGGCGGGCTGGATAGTGGGCTCGAACGCCGCAGGTGCAGTGGCCACCGCCGACGGTCCCACCGGTATGGTGTCGGGGGCATCGACAGGCACATCGGGCTCATCTACCTCAGGCAGGGAGCTGGGTTGCCAGGTGTCGGCGGCATCGGGCTCCAGTGGCCAGTCGTCCTGGCCGCTCGGCCCTTCGGCCGCCACGGCGCCATGCTGCAGCGCCTCGCTGCGGGCCACCGAATGTTGCCAGGCCTGGGTTTCCTGGCGCCTGGCACGCCGCAGCAGCCAGCCGATGCAACCCACGGCCAGTGCCAGCAGGCCACCCAGCCCATAGACCCAGGTGGCGGAAAAACTCTGTTCCTCCACCTGTGCCAAGCGTTGGCGCAGCTCGGCGGCGGCGGCCTTCTCGGCCTCGGCCTGCCTGACCTGGGCTGCGGCCTCGCCCTGCAGCTTGTCCAGAAGCGCCATGGACTCCCGCAGGTTCTCGGGCGAGGTATTCAGCGCCTTCCACAGGGCGGCAAATTCTGCACGCCTGGCCTCGTCGGGGGCCGAGACCAGCAACGGCTCTTCACGCGCCAGGCGCAAGGTCAGGGGTGTATCCAGCCACAGATCCAGCGGCTCGACGATCAGGCGTGCCGGGGCGGCCGGCACTGGCGCCAGCGCACGCGGCCTGGCGGGCCTGTCGGCGGTCTTGGCGCTGGATGGACGCGCCGGGCGCGCAGAGCCGCTGGCCAGCGCGCCCTCGCCCTCCAACCCGGCCAGGACGCGCTGGCGCGCGGCGGCACGCGTCGCCGCCGCATCGGCATCCGCCAGGCCCCAGCCATCGGTGCCGCGCTCCGCGGCGCCAAAACCGGCAACATCCAGCGGGCGCTGGGCAACGGCCGGGGTGCCCGATGGCGGATCGGCCAGAAACGTATAGCTGCGCGTCACGCGCCCTTCGCAACCGGCGGCAAGTGTCACCGTCAAGACGGGCTCATCTGCGGTGATGCGCGCTTGCACACGCACCATGGGCACGGTGCCACCCAGCACCGGCGTGACTTGCACGCGCGAATCTGAAACAGTGCTGGCGCCTGAAACCAGGCGCGCAGACAGACAGGACGATGCGAGATCCTTGCCCGCATCGGGCCGTACCTCAAACATCAGATCAATGGGCGAACCGAGCACCACTGCGCCGCGGCTTGGCCCCAGCGACAACGCGGCAACGCCAGAGGCCACGGTGCATAAGCAGGCGCCAACGATTACCTTACGCATATTCACAATGGTTTCTAAATGTTTTATTGATTCTGACACAAACCCATATGGTTCTTATGCCCAAAAGACAATTTGATCATGGATATGACATTTGCTTCGATGGGTATCGTGGGCACTGGGGCCATGCGGCGCGCAATCGCGTAAATGTCGGCCCAATCCGGTAGCCGGGTGTATCTTTTTGACAGCAAAGCCAGCTCCAAGCTGGTGCTGGCGGCCATCGTCGAGCGCACGAAGAACCTTGTACGCGCCCTGGTTGTGCGCCAGGGCCGGCTGGGGTTTGAAGCTGCACAGTCAAACCGCTATCACTAACATAGCTTATTGCGCTTTTTTTATAAGCGTTGATAGGGTTTTTGATACACAAAATGCAGGCTGCTTTCTGATGGTCTTGCCTGCCCACTGGTGCGCTGGCCCGGGCCCCGGGACGCCCATGTGACAGCGCGGCACTGCCGCGCCCGTGCCCGACGCGACAATGGCTCGCATCCCAGTCACGCACAAGACAGACCATGGACGAGCCGATTCTTACCATCGAGGAACGCGAGGCGATCAACTCCGGTCGCTGGTTTTCCACCCTCTCCCCCTCCCTGCGTCACGACATATTGCGATGTGCCACGGTGAAACGCTACAAGGACGGCGCGCTCATGGCCGCGCGCGGCGAACCGCCCGAGGGCTGGATTGGCTGCGCGCGCGGCGCAGTGCGCGTCAGCTCCACCTCGCTGTCGGGCAAGCAGATCACGCTGACCTATGTAGAGCCTGGCATCTGGTTCGGCGACGTGGCGATGTTCGACGGCGACCGGCGCACGCACGATGCCTATGCCCATGGCGACACCACCGTCCTGCATGTGGCACGCGCCGATTTCAAGAAGATCCTGGCCCAGCACACCGAACTCTACGAGGCCATGCTGCGCCTGCACGCGCGCCGCATACGCCAGCTGTTCGGTCTGGTGGAAGACCTGAACACCCTGCCCCTGCGCGCGCGCCTGGCCAAGCAGCTGTTGCACCTGGTGCGCAGCTATGGCGTGCCCAGCCTGGAGAACGGCAACGAAATCCGCATCGGCCTGCAGCTGGCCCAGGAAGAACTGGCACAACTGCTGGGCGCATCGCGCCAGCGCGTGAACCAGGAGCTCAAGGCCATGGAGCGCGAGGATGCGATCCGCATCGAAGCCGGCGGCCTGGTGGTGCGCGACCGCGAGGCACTGATGCGCATCGCCGAATCTGGCCCATGAGCCCCCATTCCAACCCCTGTATCTGACCCCATGAGCAATTTTGAGCAATTCGTCGGCACCCGCCCCGTTTCCGAGCAACACGCCTTCGACACCGAGGCCCTGACTGCCTGGCTGTCGCAGCATGTGCAGGGCTTTGCCGGCCCGCTGCGGGTGGAGATGTTCAAGGGCGGCCAGTCCAACCCCACCTACCAGCTGATCACGCCCGCGCGCAGCTACGTCATGCGCTCCAAGCCCGGGCCGGTGGCCAGGCTGCTGCCCTCGGCCCACGCCATAGAGCGTGAATATGCGGTCATGCGCGGCCTGGCCGGCAGCGACGTGCCCGTGCCGCAGATGCTGGCGCTGTGCGAGGACGAATCCATCATCGGGCGCGCCTTCTACATCATGGAATTCATGGCCGGCCGCGTGCTCTGGGACCAATCCCTGCCGGGCATGAGCGTGCTCGAGCGCGGCGCCATCTACGACGAGATGAACCGCGTCATCGCGGCGCTGCACAGCGTCGACTACGCCGCGCGCGGCCTGGGCGGCTACGGCAAGCCGGGCAACTACTTCGAGCGCCAGATCGGCCGCTGGAGCAAGCAGTACCAGGCCTCCATCACCGAGCCGATTGCCGAGATGGACAGGCTCATGCAATGGCTGCCCGAGCACATGCCCGCCAGCGCCCGCGATGAAAGCCGCGTCTCCATCGTGCATGGCGACTACCGGCTGGACAACCTCATGTTCCACCCCACCGAGCCACGTGCCATCGCGGTGCTCGACTGGGAGCTGTCCACCCTGGGCCATCCGCTGGCCGACTTTGCCTACCACTGCATGAGCTGGCATATCCCGGCCACGCTGTCACGCGGCATCGGCGGGCTGGACATAGCCGCCCTGGGCATACCGCAAGAGGCGGACTACATCCGGCGCTATTGCCAGCGCACCGGCATCCAGGATGTGGACGCGCTGCACGCGGACTGGAACTTCTACCTGGCCTACAACATGTTCCGCATCGCCGCCATCCTGCAGGGCATCGCCAAGCGCGTCGAAGCCGGCACGGCCGCCAGCGCCCAGGCCAAGGCCGCCGGAGCCACGGCCCGCCCCATGGCCGAACTGGCCTGGACGTTCGCACAGAAACGATAAGAGAGTGAAGCTCCGCCAATGGGCTCGGTGACACAGATGCAAACCATTACCTAGGGTTTGCCCCAGTCCGCCAGAGGTGCAACCTTTGCGATATTCGCAGACTTCATTGGTTGCACCTTTTTCTTCCCCATGAGCACTACCGTTGGCATCAAGGTCGATGACCTGCTGCGCGAGCGCATCCGCAACGCCGCCCAGAATCTGAACCGCACCCCGCACTGGCTGATCAAGCAGGCGGTACTGCAATATGTCGATGCGCTGGAACGTGGCGCCAGCACCATCCGCATCTTTGGCACCGACGACGGCGTGCCTGACGATGGCAAGGACGAAGTGCAACCCCAGGCGCAGCACGAGGTGCAACCCTTCCTCGAATTTGCCCAGTCCATCCTGCCGCAGACGCCGCTGCGCGCCGCCATCACCGCCGCCTGGCACCGCCCCGAGACCGAGTGCCTGCCGGCGCTGCTGCCGCTGGCGCGCACCCAGGACGAGGCCCAGGCCGCCAAGGTGACCGAGCTGGCCACGCGCCTGGTGCAGGGCCTGCGCGACGCGCCCGTGGCCAGCGGCGTGGCGGCGCTGGTGCAGGAGTTTTCGCTGTCCAGCCAGGAAGGCGTGGCGCTGATGTGCCTGGCCGAGGCGCTCTTGCGTATTCCCGACAAGGCCACGCGCGACGTGCTGATCCGCGACAAGATCAGCCGCGGCGACTGGAAGTCGCACGTCGGCCGCTCGCCCTCGCTGTTCGTCAACGCCGCCGCCTGGGGCCTGGTGCTGACCGGCAAGCTGACCAGTACCAGCAGCGAGAAGAGCCTGTCGTCGGCGCTGACGCGCGTCATCGGAAAGGGCGGCGAGCCGCTGATCCGCCAGGGCGTGCACCGCGCCATGAAGCTGATGGGCGAGCAGTTCGTCACCGGCCAGAACATTGCCGAGGCGCTGGCCAATAGCCGCACTTATGAAAAGCAAGGCTTTCGCTACAGCTACGACATGCTGGGCGAGGCCGCGGCCACTGAGCATGACGCCCAGCGCTACCTGCGCGACTACGAGCAGGCCATCCACGCCATCGGCGCAGCGTCCGCCGGGCGCGGCATTTTTGAAGGCCCGGGCATCTCGATCAAGCTCTCGGCCCTGCACCCGCGCTACTCGCGCGCGCAGTACGACCGCGTCATGGGCGAGCTGCTGCCGCGCGTGCTGCACCTGGCCGAGCTGGCCAAGAAGTACGACATCGGCATGAACATCGACGCC
This sequence comes from Alicycliphilus sp., assembly GCA_018054745.1. Classification (GTDB taxonomy): domain Bacteria; phylum Pseudomonadota; class Gammaproteobacteria; order Burkholderiales; family Burkholderiaceae_C; genus Alicycliphilus; species Alicycliphilus limosus. The sequence continues at coordinate 18,586 of JAGPIX010000024.1, read as the reverse complement.
GAGGAGGCCGATCGCCTGGAGATCTCGCTCGACCTGATGGAAGCCCTGTGCGCCGCGCCCAGCTTGAAGGGCTGGAGCGGCATCGGCTTTGTCGTGCAGGCCTACCAAAAGCGCTGCCCGCACGTCATCGACTATCTGATCGACCTGGCCCGCCGCAGCCGCCGCCGCCTGATGGTGCGCCTGGTCAAGGGTGCCTACTGGGACAGCGAGATCAAGCGCGCCCAACTGGACGGCCAGGCCGGCTACCCGGTCTACACGCGCAAGGTCTACACCGACGTGAGCTACCTGGCCTGCGCACGCAAGCTGCTGGAGGCCCCCGACGCCATCTACCCGCAGTTCGCCACGCACAACGCGCAGACGCTGTCCTCCATCTACCAGCTGGCGGCCAGCGTGGGCGGCAGCTACTACAGCGGCCAGTACGAATTCCAGTGCCTGCACGGCATGGGCGAGCCGCTGTACGCGCAGGTCACCGGCGCGGCGTCGGAAGGCAAGCTGGCGCGGCCCTGCCGCATCTACGCCCCGGTGGGCAGCCACGAGACGCTGCTCGCCTACCTGGTGCGCCGTCTGCTGGAGAACGGCGCCAACACCTCGTTCGTCAACCGCATTGGCGACGCCAGCGTGCCGGTGTCCGAGCTGGTCGTCGACCCGGTGGTCGAAGTCATGCAAATCGCCAGCCAGGAAGGCCGCCTGGGCGCGCCGCACCCGCGCATTGCCCTGCCCACAGCGCTGTTCGCCGGCCTGGGCGCGCAGGCCCGCGCCAACTCGCAGGGCGTGAACCTGGCCAACGAGCAGCAGCTCGCGTCACTGGCCGCCGCCCTGCTCTACAGCACGCGCCAAACCTATCTGGCCGCACCCGCTGGTGTGGAGCTGCCGGCCGACCCGGCGCGCACCGCGGGCTGGCAGGCCCTGCCCAACCCGGCCGAGCTGCGCGACACCGTGGGCTGGGTGCGCGAGGCCAGCGCCGACGAGGTGCAGACCGCCGCCGCACGCGCCGCGCTGGCCGGCCCGATCTGGGCTGGCACACCGCCGGCAGCCCGCGCCGACGCGCTGGCCCGCGCCGCCGACCTGCTGGAGCAGCGCAGCCAGCCGCTGATGGGCCTGATCCAGCGCGAGGCCGGCAAGACCCTGCCCAACGCCGTGGCCGAAATCCGCGAGGCAGTGGACTTTCTGCGCTACTACGGCGCCCAGGTGGCGGCCGAATTCGACAACGCCAGCCAGCGCCCGCTGGGCGTGGTGCTGGCCATCAGCCCATGGAACTTTCCGCTGGCCATCTTTGCTGGCCAGGTGGCCGCGGCCCTGGCCGCAGGCAACACCGTGCTGGCCAAGCCGGCCGAGCAAACGCCGCTCACCGCCGCCGCCATGGTGCAAATCCTGCACGAGGCCGGCGTGCCGCAGGACGCGCTGCAGCTCGTGCCCGGCCGCGGCGAGAGCGTGGGCGCGGCCCTGGTGGCGCACCCGCAGGTCGCCGGCGTCATGTTCACCGGCTCGACCGAGGTAGCGCGCATCATCGCGCGCCAGCTGGCCAAGCGCCTGTCGCCCAGCGGCCAGGCGATTCCGCTGATCGCCGAGACCGGCGGGCAAAACGCCATGATCGTGGACTCCTCGGCCCTGGCCGAGCAGGTGGTGGGCGACGTGCTGGCCAGCGCGTTTGACTCGGCCGGCCAGCGCTGCTCGGCGCTGCGCGTGCTGTGCCTGCAGGAAGACGTGGCCGAGCGCACCCTGCACATGCTGCGCCACGCCCTGCAGGAGTGGAACATGGGCAACCCGGACCAGCTGTCGACCGACGTTGGCCCGGTGATCGACGCCGAGGCGCGCGCCCAGATCGAGGCGCATATCGAGCGCATGCAGGCGGCCGGCCAGAAGGTCACGCGCGTGCAGCGCGGCAACGGCGCCGCGCTCAACGGCCACTTCGTGGCCCCGGCCATCATCGAGATCGACAGCCCGGCGCGCCTGACGCGCGAGGTCTTCGGCCCGGTGCTGCACGTGATTCGCTTCCAACGTGAGCAGCTCGACCAGCTGATCGACGGCATCAACGCCACCGGCTACGGCCTGACTTTTGGCATGCACAGCCGCATCGACGAGACCATCGCCCACCTGACCGAGCGCGTGCACGCCGGCAACATCTATGTGAACCGCAACGTCATCGGCGCCGTGGTCGGCGTGCAGCCTTTTGGCGGCATGGGCCTGTCGGGCACCGGCCCCAAGGCCGGCGGCCCGTTGTACCTGCACCGCCTGGTGCAAGGCAATCCCAACGCCGCGCTGGCCAGCGTGCCCACGGCCGAGGCCGCACCGGCCAGCCGGGCGCTGCTCGAACGCCTGACGCAGGCCAACCTGCCAGGCGCCAGTGCCACGCAGCTGCGCGCGCTGATCGACGCCGCCCTGGCCGCCACGCGCGTGGGCGCCAGCTGGCTGCTGCCCGGCCCCACGGGTGAATCCAACCGCTACCGCCTGCTGCCGCGCGGCGCCGTCTGGGCGCTGCCGGCCAGCACCCTGGGCCTGGTGCACCAGGTGGTGGCGGCACTGGCCAGCGGCAACCCCTGCCATGTGGTGCTACCCGAGCAGGACAGCGGCTGCACCGCGCTGTGGCAGGCGCTGCGCCAAAGCGCTGGCGCCGAGGGCACGGCCTGGCTGCACAGCGCCGAGGCAGCCAGCCTGGACGACGCGGCCACGCCCATGGCGGCGCTGCTGTTCGAGGGCGACGGCGACGCGCTGCTGCAGGTGGCGGCGCGCGTGGCCGCGCGTGACGGCGCCATCGTGCGTGTTGAAAGCCGCTCCAGCGACGAGCTGGCCACCGGCCGCAGCTACGACCTGGCCGCGCTGGTGCACGAGCAGTCGATCAGCACCAACACCGCGGCGGCGGGCGGCAACGCCCAGCTCATGACCATGGCCTGATGCGCGTTGCGCCGGTTTGACCCCCTCTCCCTCTGGGAGAGGGTGGGGGTGAGGGCCGGCAGCCGTATCTGAAACATGCCGTCAAGCAATTAAATAGGCTGCATCTCTTTTAAATAAAGCGTTTGTAGCTATCAAAACGAGAGTAAATCATGCAATACAACTGGAACGACCCGACGGCGATCATGTTCGCCGTCTACCTGGTCGCCATGCTGGGCATTGGCGCCCTGGGCTACCTGGGCACCAAGAACCTGTCGGACTACATCCTGGGCGGGCGCAGCCTGGGCAGCTTTGTCACGGCGCTGTCGGCCGGCGCGTCCGACATGAGCGGCTGGCTGCTCATGGGCCTGCCCGGTGCGGTCTATCTGTCGGGCCTGTCGGAGTCGTGGATTGCCATCGGCCTGGTGGCAGGCGCCTACCTCAACTGGCGCCTGGTGGCGGCGCGCCTGCGCCTGTACACCGAGCGCGCCGGCAACGCGCTGACCCTGCCCGACTACCTGGCCAACCGCTTTGAAGACAAGGGCAACCTGCTGCGCATCGTCACCGCCCTGGTGATTCTGGTGTTCTTCACGCTGTACTGCGCCTCGGGCGTGGTCGCCGGTGCGCGCCTGTTCGAAAACATGTTCGGCATGCCCTACGCAACCGCCCTGTGGGTCGGCGCGGCCTGCACCATTGCCTATGTGCTGATCGGCGGCTTTCTGGCCGTCAGCTGGACCGACACCATCCAGGCCTCGATGATGATTACCGCGCTGATCCTGGCGCCGGTCATGGCCTATCTGGCCGTCGAAGGCCAGCTGCAGCCCGGCCAAGACTGGAGCGCCATCGTCAGCGCCGAGAAGTTCGACCTGTTCAAGGGCGCAAGCTTCGTCGGTATCGTCTCGCTGCTGGCCTGGGGCCTGGGCTACTTCGGCCAGCCGCACATCCTGGTGCGCTTCATGGCCGCGTCGTCGGTGCAGACCATTCCTGCCGCGCGCCGCATCAGCATGACCTGGATGATTCTGTGCCTGATGGGCGCCGTGGCCGTGGGCTTTGTCGGCATCCCCTTCTTTGCCGCGCACACGAGTGGCGCGGCGGCCGTGAACGCCAACGCCGAGACGGTGTTCATGGAAGTCTCCAAGCAGCTGTTCAACCCCTGGATCGCCGGCGCCCTGCTGGCCGCCATTTTGGCTGCGGTGATGAGCACGCTGTCGTGCCAGCTGCTGGTGTGCTCGAGCGCCTTGACCGAGGACATCTACCGCGTCTTCCTGCGCAAGAACGCCAGCCAGACCGAGCTGGTCTGGGTCGGCCGCATCATGGTGCTGGTGGTCGCGCTGATTGCGATTGCCATCGCCAGCAACCCCGAGGCCAAGGTGCTGGGCATGGTCAGCTACGCCTGGGCCGGCTTTGGCGCGGCGTTTGGCCCGGTCATCATCCTGTCGCTGTTCTGGGGCCGCATGACGCGCGGCGGCGCGCTCGCCGGCATCATCGTCGGCGCCGTCACGGTGCTGGTGTGGAAGCAGTTCGCGCTGTGGGGCCTGTACGAAATCGTGCCCGGCTTCATCCTGGGCTGGGTGTCGGTGGTGGTGGCAAGCCTGCTGAGTGCCGAGCCATCAAAGAGCATGCGCCAGGCCCATGCTACGGTGGAGCGTGAATTTGCCCAGATCAGCCAAGGCCGATGGGTCAGCGCGACATGAAATAGGTAAACCCGACCGATACCAGGCCCGGTACTGCGCAGCAGGCCGGGCCTTTTGCTTTGCAGCCTGCAGGTTTGCGTTTCACCTCGTAAAATGCAACCGTTACCAACCGTTTTCATTGCCATGAAGAAAACCCCGACGGATGTCCAACCCAAACCCAGCGTGCAGGTGCTGGAGCGCATGTTCCAGTTGATCGATGTGCTGGCGTCCAGGGAGGAGTCCGTCTCGCTCAAGGAAATCAGCGAACGCACCGGCCTGCACCCGTCCACGGCGCACCGCATCCTCAACGACATGACGATAGGCCGCTTCGTGGATCGCCCCGAATCGGGCAGCTACCGCCTGGGCATGCGCCTCCTGGAGCTGGGCAACCTGGTCAAGGCGCGCCTGTCGGTGCGCGACGCCGCCATGGCCCCGATGCGCCACTTGCACAAGCTGATACAGCAGCCGGTGAACCTGAGCGTGCGCCAGGGCGACGAGATCGTCTATGTCGAGCGCGCCTACAGCGAGCGCTCGGGCATGCAGGTGGTGCGCGCCATTGGCGGGCATGCACCGCTGCACCTGACCTCCACCGGCAAGCTGTTTCTGGCCTCGGAAGACACGCAGCGCGTGCGCGCCTACGCCACGCGCACCGGCCTGCCCGGCCATACGCGCAACAGCATCACCCAATTGCCAATGCTGGAGCGCGAACTGAGCAAGGCGCGCCAGTACGGCATTGCGCGCGACAACGAGGAGCTGGAGCTGGGCGTGCGCTGCATGGCCGCCGGTGTGTTCGACGACCAGGGGCAGCTGGTGGCCGGCTTGTCGATCTCGGCACCAGCCGATCGCCTGGACGACGGCTGGGTGCCCAAGCTGCAGGCCGCGGCACAGGAGATCTCGCTGGCGCTGGGCTACAGCACGGGTCAGCGCACCGTGCTCCAGGGGGTGTGAGGACTGAGCCTGAGCGCCACCGTTTTTCCAGGTGGCGCCGCAGCTCGGTCAGCTACGCGGCGTGGCAGCCGCGCCCAGGCTGATGCTGCTGCCGGGGTGCATCTTCTCGACCCAGGAGCGCACCCGCTCGGCATCGCCCAGGCGGCTGAACTTGCCCGCCGAATCCAGGAACACCATGATCAGCTTGCGCCCCGCCACCTCGGCCTGCATCACCAGGCAGCGACCGGCCTCGGAGATGTAGCCGGTCTTCTGCAGACCGATGTCCCAGGTCGGGCTCTTCACCAGGCGGTTGGTATTGTTGTATTGCAGCACGCGGCTACCCACGGTGACCTCGTGCCCCGGGGAGGTGGACAGCTCGCGCAGCAGTGAGTCGCCATGTGCCACGTTGACCAGCGTGGCCAGGTCATGGGCGCTGGACTGGTTGCTGCTGGACAGGCCGGTGGGCTCGACAAAGCGCGATTCCGTCATGCCCAGCAGCCGGGCCTTGGCATTCATGCGCTGCACGAAGGCCGTCAGGCCGCCGGGATAGGTGCGCCCCAGCGCGTGCGCGGCGCGGTTCTCGCTGGACATCAAGGCCAGGTGCAACAGTTCTCCGCGCGACAGCGTGGTGCCCACGGTCAGGCGCGACCCGCTGCCCTTTTCGGTGTCCACATCGTCCTGCGTGATGGTGATGGGCTCGTCCATGGGCAGGCGCGCCTCGGAAACGAGCAGGCCGGTCATCAGCTTGGTCAGCGAGGCAATCGGCAGCACCGCATGGTCGTTCTTGCTCAGCAACACCTCCTTGGTGTCCTGATCGATCACCAGCGCCACGCTGGACTTCAGATCCAGCGGGTCACTGACCGAATGCAGTCCCGCCAGCTGACCAAAGGACAGGCGTGCGGGCTCGGCCGCCATGCGCACCGGCGCCTTGGCGCTACGCGCTGCCATGCGCGTGGACTTGACCGAACCGGCCTTGCGCTGCGCCTTGGCGCTCGATTTCACGGCCGCACGCTTGGCCACCACCTGCGACTGTTTCTTGGAGGCAGCGGGTTTGCGTTCGGCGGCCTGCGCACCGGGAAATGCCAGGGACAGGCCCAGGGCTGCGATGGCCAGAACTTGGGAAAAACGGGTTGCGATGCGAAAACGGGCGTGCATCAGAGGCTCCGAACGTAAGAAACTGTACACCAGTGTACAGAATCAAAAAAAGCCGCGCAAGATCAATATCTTGCGCGACTCTTTTAAAAAGAACCTGAATTATATGGGTAACCAGGCTTTAACCCTGGGCTGCCACACGCTCGGCTTTGCTTTGCAGCTTGTTCAGGGCACTCAGGTAGGCCTTGGCCGAGGCCACGACGATGTCCGGATCCGCGCCCACGCCATTGACGATGCGACCGGTGTTCTGCAGGCGCACCGTGACCTCGCCCTGGCTTTCGGTGTTGCCGCTGATGGCCGTCACCGAATACAGCACCATTTCCGCGCCACTTTTCACCTGGCTCTCGATGGCCTTGAGCGAGGCATCGACCGGGCCGTTGCCGTCCGATGTGCCACGCACCTCGCGGCCATCGATGGTGAAGACGATCTCGGCATGCGGCATCTCGCCGGTCTCGCTGCGCTGGGCCAGGGAGATGAAACCGTATTGCTCCTTCTCCGCCGTCACGCTTTCGTCGCCGACCAGGGCCAGGATGTCCTCATCAAAGATCTCGCTCTTGCGGTCGGCCAGATCCTTGAACTTGGCGAAGGCCGCCATGATCTCGCCCTCGGATTCGAGCACCACGCCCAGCTCCTGCAGCCGCTGCTTGAACGCCGTGCGCCCGGACAGCTTGCCCAGCACGATCTTGTTGGCGCTCCAGCCCACGTCCTCGGCGCGCATGATCTCGTAGGTGTCGCGCGCCTTGAGCACGCCGTCCTGGTGGATGCCGCTGGCGTGGGCAAAGGCATTCGCCCCCACCACCGCCTTGTTGGGCTGCACCACGAAGCCGGTGGTGGTGCTGACCATCCGGCTGGCCGGCACGATCTGCGAGGTGTCTATGCCCACGTCCAGGCCAAAGTAGTCGCGGCGCGTCTTCACGGCCATGACGATTTCCTCGAGCGAGCAATTGCCCGCGCGCTCACCCAGGCCGTTGATGGTGCATTCGACCTGGCGCGCGCCGCCGATCTTCACGCCCGCCAGGCTGTTGGCCACGGCCATGCCCAGGTCGTTGTGGCAATGCACGCTCCAGATGGCCTTGTCGCTGTTGGGCACCTTCTCGCGCAGCGTCTTGATGAAGTTGCCGTACAGCTCGGGAATGGCATAGCCCACGGTGTCGGGGATGTTGATGGTGGTCGCGCCCTCGTTGATCACCGCCTCGCACACGCGCGCCAGGAAGTCGATCTCGCTGCGGTAGCCGTCCTCGGCGCTGAACTCGATGTCGCCCATCAGGTTGCGCGCAAAGCGCACCGCCAGCTTCGACTGCTCCAGCACCTCCTCGGGCGTCATGCGCAGCTTTTTCTCCATGTGCAGCGGGCTGGTGGCGATGAAGGTGTGGATGCGGCCGCGCTCGGCGTCCCTGAGCGCCTCGGCGGCGCGCGCGATGTCGCGGTCGTTGGCGCGCGAGAGCGAGCAGATGGTCGAGTCCTTGATGGCGCGCGCAATCGCCTGCACGCACTCGAAGTCGCCATTGCTGCTGGCGGCAAAGCCGGCCTCGATCACGTCCACCTTCAGGCGTTCGAGCTGGCGCGCGATGCGCAGCTTCTCGTCGCGCGTCATGCTGGCGCCGGGCGACTGCTCGCCGTCGCGCAAGGTGGTGTCGAAGATGATGAGTTTGTCGCTGCTCATGGCTGCCTCTGTCGTGGTGAATATTCGATATTAAGCGGCTACCACCTGCATCTGCGGTGCACGCTGCAGACCGCTGAGGATGGCGCGCATGGAGGCGGAGACGATGTTGGCGTCCATGCCCACGCCGTACACCGTTTGGCGCTCGTCGATGCGCATCTCCACATAGGCCACGGCCTGGGCGTTGGCGCCCTCGCCTATGGCGTGCTCTGTGTAATCGAGCACCCGCAGCTGGCGATCGAGCGCCGTCGAAAGGGCCTGCACGAAGGCATCGATGGGTCCTGTGCCCTCGCCTTCCAAGTCCAAGATGTCGCCCTGCCACTGCACCGTGGCCGCCAGCTGCATGCGGCCGCCATCGTCCTGCATGCGATAGGCGGGCGCGGCCACGGCTTGGATCTGATATTCGCTCTGGAACAGCGCCCACAGATCGGCCGCGGTCAGCTCCTTGCCGCTGGCGTCCATTTCGCGCTGCACGGCGGCGCTGAATTCGATCTGCAAGCGGCGCGGCAACTGCAGGCCGTATTCGCTCTCCAGCAGGTAGGCGATGCCGCCCTTGCCCGACTGGCTGTTGACGCGGATCACGGCCTCGTAGCTGCGGCCCAGGTCCTTGGGGTCGATGGGCAGATAGGGCATGTCCCAGATGTCGCCTTCCTTGCGCTCGGCAAAGGCCTTTTTGATCGCGTCCTGGTGCGAGCCCGAGAACGAGGTGTAGACCAGGTCGCCAACATAGGGGTGGCGCGGATGCACGGGCAACTGGTTGCAGTATTCCACCGTGCTGCGGATGGCGTCGATGTCGGAAAAATCCAGCCCCGGGTGCACGCCCTGGGTGTACATGTTGAGGGCCACGTTTACTACGTCAAGGTTACCGGTGCGCTCGCCGTTGCCGAACAAGCAGCCCTCCAGCCGGTCGGCGCCCGCCATCAGCGCCAGTTCGGCCGTGGCCGTGCCGGTGCCGCGGTCATTGTGCGGGTGCACCGACAGCACCACGCTGTCACGGCGCGCGATGTGGCGGTGCGTCCACTCCACCATGTCGGCAAAGATGTTGGGCGTGGAATGCTCGACCGTGGTGGGCAGGTTGATGATGCATTTCTTCTCGGGCGTGGGCTGCCAGACCGCGGTCACCGCATCGATCACGCGCTTGGAAAATGCCAGCTCGGTGTCCGAATACATCTCGGGCGAATACTCGAAGGTCCAGTCGGTCGCCGGCTGGCGTGCGGCCAAGTCCTGGAACATCTGCGCGTGGCTCACGGCCAGCTCCACGATCTCGTCCTCGCTCATGCCCAGCACCACGCGGCGCATCACCGGCGCGGTGGCGTTGTACAGGTGCACGATGGCGCGCGGCGCCCCGGCAAGCGCCTCAAACGTGCGGCGGATCAGCGGTTCGCGCGCCTGGGTCAGCACCTGGATGGTGACGTCGTCGGGAATGCGGTCTTCCTCGATGAGCTTGCGCACGAAGTCAAACTCGACCTGCGAGGCGGAGGGAAATCCGACCTCGATCTCCTTGAAGCCGATCTTCACCAGCTGCTCGAACATGCGCATCTTGCGCGCAATGTCCATGGGCTCGATCAGCGCCTGATTGCCGTCGCGCAAATCCACGCTGCACCAGATGGGGGCCTGGGTGATCACCGCGTCGGGCCAGCGGCGATCGGCCAGGCGCACGGGCGCGAAGGGGCGGTATTTGCTGGCGGGGTTGTGCAACATGGACGGACTCGCTTTCATGGAACAGGAAAAGATGAAACCCGGTTCCAGCGACTTGCACAAACAAAAACGGCCCGTCGCTGGTGCTCACGGGCCGTGGAAGTAGTGTGTGTACGCGCGCGCTACTCTATGCCTGCCCGTGGGACAAGTTCTGTAGTAGTGCTAGCGACAGGAAATGCATAGCGGCAGACTCTAGCACAAACGCGAGGACTGCAATTGATCCTCCAGAAATGTGCGGAATTCCTGCGCCGCCGGCGACAGCGCCCTGCCCCGGCGCGTGAAGACCCAGAAGCTGCGCTCCACCACCGGGTGGCCCACCGGGCGCATGACCAGGCCGAACTGCTCGACCAGCGTGCGCGCATAGGGCATGCACAGCGTGATACCCAGGCCCGCACGCGCCAGCGCCAGCGCCGTGGTCATATAGGTCACCTGCATGAAGGCCTCCTTGTGCATGTCGCGCGCGGCCTCGCCCACGTCGCTCACCAGCAGCTCGGTGAACTGGCCCTGCAGCGTGATCAGCGACTGGCCGGACAGGTCTGGCCACAGCAGCTTCTTGCGCCGCGCCAGGGCATGGGTGGGCGGCATCACGGCCATGAAGGGCAGGCTGAACAGCTGCTCAGCGGCGATGTCTGAATTGGCCTCGCGCTCCGGGCCTATGCCGATGTCCACCTCGCCGGAGAACACGCGCGCCATCACGCTCTCGACCGCGCAATCGACCAGGCGCAGGCTCACGCCCGGGTACTGGGCGCGAAAGCCCGCCATCAGCTCGGGCAGCAGCGTGCAGGCCAGCAGCTGCGGCACGGCGACGCGCACCGTGCCGCGCTGCAAGTCCTTGAGGTTGCCGACCTCGCTGACCACGCCGTCCAGGTCGTGCAGGATTTTCTCGATCTGCGGGTACAGCTCGCGCCCGGTGTCGGACAGGCGCAGGCGGCGCGTGCTGCGGTCGAACAGGCGCAGGTCCAGGGTCGATTCCAGCTCCTTGATCAGGCCGCTGAGCGCCGACTGGGTGATGAACAAGCGCTCTGCCGCCAGCGTGAAGCTGCCGGTATCGGCCACGGCCACGAAGGCGCGCAACTGGCGCAGCGTCACATTCATGAGTCAATCCGATAAATAGATCAATAAATACCGTTTGAATAATAAATCAATCCGGCCTCAAATACACCCCATCGCACCCTTACCACAAAACTCAGGAGCCAACGCCATGACCGACAAAAAATTTGCCTCCCAGGCCGATCTGGAAGAAAAGAAGATCAGCTGGGAAAAACTCAGCGACAACGCCTACGCCTACACGGCCGAGGGCGACCCGAACACCGGCGTCATCATCGGCGATGACGGCTGCATGATCATCGACGCCACCGCCACCCCGGTGGCCGCGCAGGGCGTGATCGCCAAGATCCGCGAGATCACCGACAAGCCCATCAAGTACGTGGTGCTGACGCATTACCACGCCGTGCGCGTGCTGGGTGCCTCGGGTTACAAAACGGAAGGCCTGGAGCAGATCATCGCCAGCCGCGACACCTACGACCTGATCGTCGAGCGCGGCCAGCAGGACATGGATTCCGAGATCGGCCGCTTCCCGCGCCTGTTCCAGGCCGTGGAGAGCGTGCCCGGCCTGACCTGGCCGACCATGACCTTCGAGGGCGAGATGGCCCTGTGGCTGGGCAAGCTGGAGGTGCGCATCAAGCAGGTGGGCCGCGGCCACACCAAGGGCGACGCCATCGTCTACATCCCCAGCCAGAACATCTGCTTCTCGGGCGACCTGGTCGAGGCCGACGCCGCCTGCTACACCGGCGACGCCTACCTGGCCGACTGGCCCCAGACGCTGGACAACCTGGCGGCGATGAAGTTCGACAAGCTCATCCCCGGCCGTGGCCCGGCGCTGATGACGCCAGCGGACGTGCAAAAGGGCCTGGCCTATACCCGCGACTTTGTCTCCACGCTCTACAAGAGTGCGCAAGAGGCCGTCGCCCAAGGGATGGACTTGAACGCCACCATGAAGCACACGCGCCAGGCCATGGACCCGAAGTTTGGCCATGTCTTCATCTACGAGCACTGCCTGCCGTTTGACGTGACGCGCGCGCACGACGAGGCCAGCGGCATCCGCGACCCGCGCATCTGGACGGCCGAGCGCGACCAGCAGATGTGGCATGCGCTGCAGCAAGCCTAAATAAAAACAATAGCTGTCAGCGCTTACCAGATAAGCGCTAGAGCGATATTTCACCATCTTTGAGGATTCGAGAGACACATGCTGAAGACCTACACCTATCCCAAGTTCGACTATGTGCGCCCACCCGAGCTGGTGGAGCAGCACAGCGGCCACTACCCCGTGGTCATCGTCGGCGCCGGCCCGGTGGGCCTGTCCATGGCCATTGACCTGGCGGCCCAGGGGCAAAAAGTGCTGCTGCTGGACAACGACGACACCGTGTCCATAGGCTCGCGTGGCGTGTGCTACGCCAAGCGCGCGCTCGAGGTGCTCGACCGCATGGGCTGCGGCAGCCCCTGCGTGGACAAGGGCGTGTCCTGGAACGTGGGCCGCACCTTCTTTGGCGAGGGCGAGGTCTTCAACTTCAACCTGCGCCCGCAGGACGGCCACAACCGCCCCGGCATGGTGAACCTGCAGCAGTACTACCTGGAGGACTACCTGGTGCAGCGCGCGCGCCAGTTGCCTAACCTGGAGATGCGCTTCAAGAACAACGTCATCAGCGTGGAGCAGGACGACAAACAGGCCACCGTGCGCGTGGAGACGCCCGACGGCGCCTACACCCTGACCACTGATTGGCTGGTGGCCGCCGACGGCGCGCGCTCGCCGATCCGCAACATGCTGGGCCTGGAGATCGACGGCAAGATCTTCATGGACCGCTTCCTGATCGCCGACGTCATCATGAAGGCCGACTATCCCGCAGAGCGCTGGTTCTGGTTCGACCCGCCCTTCCATCCCAACCAGTCGGTGCTCTTGCACAAGCAGGCCGACAACGTCTGGCGCATCGACTTCCAGCTCGGCTGGGACGCCGACCCCGAGGCCGAGAAGAAGCCCGAGAAGGTCATCCCGCGCATCAAGGCCATGCTTGGCGACGAGCGCGAATTCGAGCTCGAATGGGTCAGCGTCTACACCTTCCAGTGCCGGCGCATGGGCCAGTTCAACCACAACCGCGTGCTGTTCGTGGGCGATGCGGCGCACCAGGTCTCGCCCTTTGGCGCACGCGGCGCCAACAGCGGCATCCAGGACTCGGACAACCTGGCCTGGAAGCTCAAGCTCGTCATCGACGGCAAGGCGCCCGCGTCGCTGCTGGACAGCTACAGCAGCGAGCGCTGCTACGCCGCCGACGAGAACATCATGAACTCCACGCGCTCCACCGACTTCATCACGCCCAAGAGCAAGACCAGCAAGGCCTTTCGCAACGCCGTGCTGGAGCTGGCGCAGGACTACCCGTTTGCCCGCGCCCTGGTCAACTCGGGCCGCCTGTCGGTGCCCAGCTGGCTCGTCGATTCGCCGCTGAACACGCCCGACGAAGACGGCTTTGCCGGCAACATGGTGCCCGGCGCGCCCATGGACGACGCCCCCGTCACCGGCGGCAAGACCGCCTGGCTGCTGGGCGACATGGACACGCGCTTTCACCTGCTGCACTACGTGGAAGACGCCGGCGCGCTGAGCGCGCAGCAGGCCCAGGCCCTGGCCGGCCTGGCCGACCACCCCATAGCCGTGCACGCCATCGTCGTGGCCCAGCGCGGCACCGCCCCCGCCGGCCTGGCCACGCTGATCGACGCCCAGGGCGCGCTGCGCGAGCGCTACGACCTGCAGCCCGGCACCAGCTACCTGCTGCGCCCGGACCAGCATGTGGCTGCGCGCTGGCGTCAGCTTGATGCTGCCAAGGTGCGCGCCGCCGTGAACCGCGCCACCGGCAACGTCTAACACCAAAGGAGACAACCATGAGCCTGAACACCCAGCCCAACCTGCGCGAGCCCGGCAAGCGCTACTTCCAGGCCTATTCGCCCGGCGACGACTTCTACGAGGCCCTGATCGACACCCACCAGGGCCTGTCGGACGAGCAAAGCGCCGCCCTGAACGCGCGCCTGATCCTGCTGCTGTCCAACCATATTGGCGACATCACCGTGCTGCGCGAGGCCCTGGCCATCGCCCGCAAACCCTTCAACAATTGACACTGCTAGCCCCCAAGGAGACAACCATGGCCTTTCTCAACGGCGTACACCATGTCGCATACCGCTGCAAGAACGCAAAGCAGACCGTGGAGTGGTACCAGAAGTACCTCGATGCCAACTTCATCCTCGCCATCGCCGAGAACGAAGTGCCCTCCACCAAGGAGCCCGATCCGTACATGCACATCTTCATCGACATCGGGGGCGGCAACATCCTGGCCTTCTTCGAGCTGCCCACCAAGCCGGAGATGATCGCCCCCTCGGACGCCAACACGCCGTCGTGGACGCAGCACCTGGCGCTGAAGGTGGATTCGGTCGAAACCATGATGAAGGTCAAGGCCAAGATGGAGGCCGACGGCATCGAGGTGATTGGCCCCACCAACCACACCATCTTCCAGTCGATCTACTTTCGCGACCCCTCGGGCCACCGCCTGGAGCTGGCGGCCAACACCTCCACGCCGCAGATGGACAAGGCGCTGGACGATGTGAAGTGGGACATGCTCAACGAGTGGGATCGCACCAAGCAGGCCCCCACCCACGCCCGCTGGATGCACGACGGCTCCGGCCGCGTAGGCCCGCACTGATGGCCTGCGGCTGACGCCGCGGCAAGCCCCCTACCCCTACCCAACCACCCGCGCGCGCGCCCAGGCGCCGCGTGGCGGGCGCTGCTGCGCCCCGCTTCACCCCCCACCCCAAAGAGACAAGCCGCCGCATCAGCGTTCGGCGCTATAAAAAAAGGAGATTTCTCCATGTCCCACGCACACAGCGCAGCAGCCGTAGACATAGGCCGCACGCTAGACCACGGCCCGTTTTCCAGCCTGCAGAAAATGGTGGTGCTGATGGCCGCACTGTCCATCATCCTGGACGGCTTTGACGGTCAGCTCATAGGCTTTGCCATTCCCGTCATGATGAAGGAATGGGGCATAGCGCGCAGCGCCTTTGCCCCGGCCGTGGCCACCGGCCTGGTCGGCATGGCGATAGGCAGCGCCTTCGCCGGCTACATGGCCGACCGCATCGGGCGCCGGCTGGTGATCGCCGCCAGCGTGGCGCTGTTTGGCGCCACCACCATCGCCATCGGCTTTGCCCCAAACATCGACGCCATCACCGTGCTGCGCTTCATCGCCGGCCTGGGCATTGGCGGCGCCCTGCCCAGCGCCTCCACGCTGACGGCGGAATTCACGCCTTTGAAGTACCGCACCGTGGCCGTGACCGGCACCATCGTCAGCTACCCGCTGGGCGGCATGCTGGCCGGACTGTTCGCCAGCTTTGTGCTGCCCACTTTGGGCTGGCGCGCCATGTTCTGGATCGGCGGCGCGCTGCCGCTGGCCTACAGCTTCTTCCTGCTGGCACGCCTGCCCGAATCACCGCGCCTGATGGCGCGCCACAGCGCCCAGTGGCCCCAGCTGCGCACCCTGCTGGCGCGCATGCAGCGCCCCACGGCGGCAGACGCGCCCTTTGTCGATGCCGTGGAGCAGGCGGCCGGCCAGAAGCAGAACGCCGGTTTTGGCGCCCTGTTCAAGGACGGCCTGGCGCGCGACACCCTGGCCATCTGGATGGGCTTCTTCATGGTCATGCTGGCCTCGTACAGCGCCTTCAGCTGGCTGCCATCGATGCTCACCGCCGAGGGGCTGCCGGTCTCCATGGCCAGCTCGGGCCTGACGGCCTACAACCTGGGCGGCGTGCTGGGCGCCCTGGGCTGCGCCTGGGCCATGTCGCGCTTTGGCTCGCGCTGGCCGCTGGTGCTGGCCTGCGCCGGGGCCGCGGCCAGCGCCCTGGCACTCAAGGGCGTGGACTTCCACCAGGACGCCAGCCTGCTGATGCTGGGCCTGGGCGTGCACGGCATGTTCGTCAACGGCGTGCAGGCGCCCATGTATGCGCTGTGCGCCCATGTCTACGCCACCCATATCCGCGCCACCGGTACCGCGGCTGGCCTGGCCTTTGGTCGCCTGGGCGCCATCCTGAGCTCGTTCGCCGGCGCCGCCATCATCACCAGCAATGGCGCGCAGGGCTATCTGTCGCTGCTGGGCTATGCCATGCTTGCGGCACTCGTGGCGCTATTCCTGGTCAAGCACCATATCCGCGGTCGACGCGCCGCCGACACGCCCAGCACCAACGCCAAGGCGGCCTGAACGCCGCACCCGACATCACAAGGAAAGGACTCACATCATGAAACTCGCAACCCTCAAGCAAGGCGGCCGTGACGGCACCCTGGTGGTCGTCAGCCGTGACCTGAAGCGCTGCCGCGCCGTACCCGCCATCGCCCGCACCATGCTGGCCGCCATGGACGACTGGGCCACCGTCGAGGCGCAGCTGCGCCAGGTCTACGAGGCGCTGAACAGCGGCGCCATCGAGGGCGAGGCCTTCGACCAGAACGCCTGCCACTCGCCCCTGCCGCGCACCTGGCAATGGGCCGACGGCTCGGCCTATATCAACCATGTGGAGCTGGTGCGCAAGGCACGCAACGCCGAGGTGCCCGAGAGCTTCTACACCGACCCGCTGATGTACCAGGGCGGCAGCGACGGCTTCATCCCGCCGCGCGGCAAGGTGCTGGCCCAGGAAGCCTGGGGCATAGATTTCGAGGCCGAGGTGACGGTGGTCACCGGCGACGTTCCCCAGGGCGCCACGCCCGAGCAGGCCGCCAAGGCAATCCGCCTGGTGATGCTGGTCAACGACGTGTCGCTGCGCAACCTGATCCCGGCCGAGCTGGCCAAGGGCTTCGGCTTCTTCCAGAGCAAGCCCGCCAGCGCCTTCAGCCCCGTGGCCGTCACGCCCGACGAACTGGGCGAGGCGTGGAAGGACGCCAAGGTGCACCTGCCCCTGGTCGTGCACCTGAACGAGCAGCTGTTTGGCAAGCCCAACGCCGGCGTGGACATGACGTTTGACTTTGGCCAGCTGGTGGCCCATGTGGCCAAGACACGCACACTCTGCGCCGGCTCCATCGTGGGCTCGGGCACGGTGAGCAACAAGCAGGGCGACCTGTGGGGCTCGTCGATCGCCAACGGCGGCGTGGGCTACTGCTGCCTGGCCGAGGTGCGCACCTACGAGACGATAGAGCAGGGCAAGCCCGCCACCCCCTTCATGAAACATGGCGACAGGGTGCGCATAGAAATGTTCGACGGCCAGGGCCAGAGCATCTTTGGCCAGATTGAGAACGAGGTGGACACACATGGCGCCGCCTGAGCTCGCAACCCTGCCCGAGCGGCCGGCCACGCCCGCCGGCGCCAGCGCGCACCAGGCGGGTGCGCGCGCCCTGCCCCGGCTGTATTCGTACTTCCGCAGCTCCGCGGCCTACCGCGTGCGCATTGCCCTGGCGCTCAAGGGCCTGGCCTACGAAACCGTCCCGGTGCATCTGGTCAAGGATGGCGGCCAGCAACACGCCAGCGGCTACCGCAGCGCCAACCCGCAGGGGCTGGTCCCGGCATTGCAACCCGCCGAGGGCGGCCCGGTGCTGGCGCAGTCGCTGGCCATCATGGAATACCTTGACGAGGTACACCCCCAGCCCGCCCTGCTGCCCGCCGATGCCCTGGGGCGCGCGCGCGTGCGGGCGCTGGCCCAAATGGTGGCCTGCGAGATCCATCCGCTGAACAACCTGCGCGTGCTCCAGTACCTGACGCAGGAGCTGGGCGTGTCGGGCGCGCAAAAGGACGCCTGGTACGCCCATTGGGTGGCGCTGGGCCTGCAGGCCGTGGAGGACAGCCTGGCGCGCAGCCCGGACACCGGCCGCTTCTGCCATGGCGACACCCCGGGCCTGGCCGACTGCTGCCTGGTGCCCCAGGTGTTCAACGCCAGGCGCTTCAACTGCGCGCTCGATGCCTATCCCACCATCACGCGCATCGTCGCTGCCTGCGAGCAACTGCCGGCCTTCCAACAAGCCGCGCCAAGCGCGCAGCCGGACGCCGAGTAAAGGGGATCAGTGGTGTAGCCCCTGCTCGTCGGGTTCGTCGGTCGAGGTGCTGATCACACTCGTGTGCTGGCCCTTGGCCTTGCGCCAGGCGTACAGCGCATAGCCCGACAGGCCATACAGCACGAAGATGCCGAACAGCACCGTGGGCGGGTGGATGTTGACCACGGCGATGCCCAGCGCGATGAGCACGATGGCGGCAAAGGGCACGCTCTTCTTCATGTGCAGATCCTTGAAGCTGTAGAACGGCACATTGGTGACCATGGTCAGGCCGGCGTAGAGCGTGAAGCCGAACATCACCCAGGTGATATGCACCCAGGACAGGCCCAGCAAGTCCTGCCCCGGGTGCACGCCGGCATCGGTCAGCAGCCAGATGAAACCCATCACCAGGGCGGCGGCCGCTGGCGAAGGCAGGCCCTGGAAGAAGCGCTTGTCCACCACCCCCGTGTTCACGTTGAAACGCGCCAGGCGCAGCGCGGCACAGGCACAGTAGACGAAGGCCGCAATCCAGCCCCAGCGCCCCAGGCCCTGCAGCGCCCACATGTAGGCGAT
>JAGPIX010000235.1 GCA_018054745.1 Alicycliphilus sp. | reverse complement strand
TTCTGCCCCAGCATTTCAACAGGCGACTATGCGCCTGGCTGCCGGGCGTCGTCGTGCGGAATGCGCACACCACTGCAACGGACGTAAGCAATCATGACTCAAGTCAAGACTAAATCCGTGAAAAATACAGGAAAAATGCCTGCTAGCGCATACCCATCAAGCGCCAACAGCTATATTATTAGTAGCATTATGCGGCACCAAAATGCGGCACCAGCGCGCCAGCGGGCTGGCCGTTCTTGAGGGCGGCGGTAAAGGCCAGCATGCGGTCGATAGGCATGCGCGCACGCGGGATGATGGCCGGATCCACATGCACGGCGTTGGCGCCGGTCTCCAGCACCCGGGCCACGTCGGCCAGGCCATTCATCGCCATCCAGGGGCAATGGGCGCAGCTCTTGCAGGTGGCGCTGTTGCCGGCCGTCGGTGCCTCATAAAACTGCTTGCCCGGGTTGAGCTGGCGCAGCTTGTGCATCATGCCCTTATCGGTGGCGACGATGAACTCGGTCGCATCCATCTCGCTGGCGGCCTTCAGGATGGCGCTGGTCGAGCCCACGGCGTCGGCCAGGGCGATGACCTCGGCCGGGCTCTCGGGGTGCACCAGCACCTTGGCTTGCGGGTGCTCCTTGATCAAAAGCTCCAGCTCCAGCGCCTTGAACTCGTCATGCACGATGCAGGCGCCGTTCCAGAACAGCATGTCGGCGCCCGTCTCGCGGCGGATGTAGTCGCCCAGGTGCCGATCCGGCGCCCACAGGATCTTGTGGCCCTTGTCCTTCAGCGCGCGCACGATGTCCAGCGCGCAGCTCGATGTGACCAGCCAGTCCGAGCGCGCCTTCACGGCCGCGCTGGTGTTGGCGTATACCACCACGGTGCGGTCCGGGTGCGCGTCGCAAAAGGCGCTGAATTCGTCGATGGGGCAGCCCAGATCCAGCGAGCAGGTGGCGTCCAGGTCAGGCATGAGCACGGTCTTCTCGGGGCTCAGGATCTTCGCCGTCTCGCCCATGAAGCGCACACCGCTGACCACCAGCATCTGCGCCGCATGGTCGCGGCCGAAGCGCGCCATCTCCAGCGAGTCGCTGACGATGCCGCCGGTCTCCTCAGCCAGATCCTGCAGGTCTGGGTGCACGTAGTAGTGCGACACCATGACGGCGTTCTTCTCCTTCAGCAGGCGGCGGATCCTGGCCTTGAGCCGCTCACGCTCATCGGGCGCGGGCTCGGGCGGCACGCGCGCCCAGGCGTACTTGGTGGAACAGACGGCGCCGCCCTCGGGCTGCTCGTACTCGACTTCTTTCAAGGTCGTGGTGTTCATGCCAGCTCCTGCAGGCGCATCGAGAAATCCGTGGCCTTCACATCCTTGGTCAGCGCGCCTATGGAGATGCGATCCACGCCGGTCTCCGCCAGCGCGCGCAGGCCATCTTGCGTGACGCCGCCGGATATCTCCAAGATGGCGCGCCCGGCGTTGATTTCAACCGCCTGGCGCAGCGTGGGCAGATCCATGTTGTCCAGCAGCACCATCTTCGCGCCGGCGTCCAGCGCCTCGGCCAGCTGCGCCAGGGTCTCCACCTCGATCTCGATGAAGGCGGCGCGCGCCGCCACGGCCTCGGCCGCGCGCAGTACCGCCGTCACGCCGCCGGCGGCGGCAATGTGGTTTTCCTTGATCAGCACCGCGTCGTGCAGGCCTATGCGGTGGTTCACCCCGCCGCCCACGCGCACGGCGTACTTTTGCGCCAGGCGCAGGCCGGGAATGGTCTTGCGCGTATCCACGATGGCCGCGCGCGTGCCCTTGACGGCCTCGACATAGATGGCGGTCTTGGTCGCCACGGCGGACAGCAGCTGCAGAAAGTTGAGCGCCGTGCGCTCGGCCGAGAGCAGCGCGCGCGCATCGCCCGCAATGTCGAGCACCACCTGGTCGGGGGCGCAGCGCTGGCCCTCGGCCACCAGCCAGGTCAGGCTGACGGTGGGGTCGAGCGCACGCAGCGCGGCCTCGGCCCAGGGCGCACCGCAGATCACGGCAGCTTCGCGCGCCAGGATGCGCGCCCGGCAGCGCCGGCCCTCGGGCACCAGGGCAGCGGTCAGGTCGCCACTGCCCAGGTCTTCCTGCAGGGCGCGGGCCACATCGGCGCGGGCGAGGGCGGCAATAGATTCAGGAGTCATCGCAAAATCACAGGGCTAGGGTCATGGGGGGCATAAGGATAGCCGCAGCGCAAAGCAGGCAGTGCCTGGGTGGCTGTTGCCTGGCGCAGGCCAGCGCGGCCGGGGTGGACGCAGCAGTTCTTGGAATAGTGACAATTATTGAATCAAAATTGCCAAAAACGCCCTCCCATAAAGCGCTAACAGCTATTTAAAACGAAGCAAACAAGCCCCCCCCAGGTGTACCCGAAGCCACATCGCGCCACCCACCCCGGCCAATGCGCCTAGACTCGCCGGATTCTCAGCCCATCCGCCACCGCACCATGAGCCAGACCACCACCGCCACCGGCACGCCCTACGGCACCCTGCCCCCGGCCTCGCCCCTGCCCCAGCGCCGCCCCATCAGCCTGCCCCGCCTGGCGCAGATGCGCGAGGCGGGCGAGAAGATCACCATGCTGACCGCCTACGACGCCACCTTTGCCGCCGTGGCCGACGCCGCGGGTGTGGAATGCATCCTGGTCGGCGACTCGCTGGGCATGGTCTGCCAGGGCCTGCCCAGCACCGTGGGCGTGCAGCTCGACACCATGGCCTACC
>JAGPIX010000234.1 GCA_018054745.1 Alicycliphilus sp. | reverse complement strand
ATGCTGGCCGACATGCGCCGCCAGGCGCCGGCTCCCGTCTTCGAGGGGGTGCTGCAGATCGTGCGCCCGCACCTGTCGGCCTCGGAATGGGCCAAGCTCGGGCGGGCGCTGGAGCAATAAGCCTGCCGTGCCCTTGCGCCGCACGCGCAGGAGGCGCGGCATCGTACCGACAACCGCATCGCCACAGCCATGCCAGAAGCCCTGTTTTCATTCGTCAGCCTGGCGGCCAGCGTGGCCTGGCTGCTGCTGGCCCTGGCCGCACCCATGCCCATGGGGGCGGCGCGCCGCGCGCTGTTGTTCGCTGCGGGCCGCGGCGCGCCTGTCGCCCTGTGTGCCGTTTGCATGGTCCTGCTGGCGCGCTACTGGGGCACGACGCCGGGCGGGGGATTTCGGTCGCTGGGCACCGTGCTGGTGCTGCTCTCCGCGCCCGGCAAGATGCTTGGCGCCTGGACGCATTTCCTGGCCTTCGAACTGCTGGTCGGCCGCTGGATGGTCGATGACGCCTCGGTGCCAGGCAACGCGCGCCTGGCCCTGGTTGCGGCGCTGCCGGCGACGTTTTTGTTCGGCCCGTTCGGGTTGCTGCTGTATCTGACCGGACGGAGCTTGCTGCGCAGCCGGGCGTCGCCCTGAGCGTGTGCGCTAGTCGGCCGCCTCCAGTCGCACCGGTGCATCCAGGCACAGGCGCACGCGGCCACGGCCGGCTTTTTCCAGCCGGATCCCGGTCTGGCTTTCCTGCAACCTCCGCTGCAGCAGCAGCAGCCTGGCCTCCAGGTTGTCGGCCACCTCGGGCAGACCCAGGGCCGGGTCCAGGCGCAGCTCGCGGTTGCTGAACTCGCTGCGACCGCTGGCAGCGTGTTCGCGCAGCAGCTTGCAGAGAATGGCGCCGGCCACGCCCTTGATCAGGTAGGCGTCGTTGACAAAGACGCTGGCGTTGGCGGCGAAGTAGCGCACCCGCACAGCGGGGCCCAGGGGCGCGGCCGTGACCGCGGCGGTGTGCGCGGCCTCGTCCGCTTCGTCGGGTGCCTGCAGCAGATCGATGGCGGCCGCCAGCTGGCCGGCCAGCGCCACCAGCGCGTCCTCGTCGGGGTAGCCAAACTGCAGATCCAGCGGGCTTTCCACGAACAGCACGCCCAGCGTCTGCCCGCGGCTGATCAGTGGCAGGGCCAGCTGGCTGTGCGGCGCCGCCAGGCCGGGGTAGGGGATGTCGTGCGCCGGGGTGCCGCCGCTCTCGCCCAGGCTGCTGCGCAATGCGTGGCTGTAGAGCGCGGCGTGCGTCATGTGGCTGATGCGCACCGGCGTGGCCTCGCGCGCGGCCATGCCGATCACGCCCTGGCCCAGACGGATCTCCGAACCCACGCCCGAATGCGCGTAACCAAAGCTGGCCACGGTATAGAGCTGGCCCGCCTGTGCATCGAGCATCAGCACCATGGCGTGGCGCACGGCGAGGTGTTCGTGCAGGCCGGCCAGCAACGCCTGCAGCAGTTCGTCCAGGCCGCTGCAGCGCGCCAGGCGCTGGCTGCACAGGCGTACCGCGGCCAGCAGGTCGGCGCGTGCGGGCGCCGCTGGCAGACCCTCGCCGGGCAGGGCCTCGATGTGGTCGACGGCGTAGACGTCTGAGCCTTTGAGCGCGAACACATCCGCCATGCCGTCGTGCGAGGCAATGCCGGCCAGCTGCGCGCGCATGCGCTCGAACAGCGGCCCGGCGGTCTCGGTGCGCAGGTAGCGCAGCTGCAGCCGGTAGTAGCGTGCCGTGACCGGATCGAGCAGCAGCACCGTGGCGCAGGGGTTGGCCAGGATGTTCTGGCGCGTCTTGTTGAAGAACTGGAACGACAGCGCCACATGGCCCTCATCGACGTAGACCACCTGCGAGATGTAGGCCACGTTGGGCGTGCCGTCCGGGGCGCAGGTGGCGGTGACGGCCGGTATCGCGCCCTCCAGGCAGGCACGGATGGAGCGCAGCGTGGGGGCGTTGGCGTCGTTCATGGTGTGGCGTGCGGGGTCAGTGCTGTGCCTGCACGCGGGCCTGGTGTCTGGTCGAAGGCCGACTCGGGCGTGAACTCCACGGCCACCAGATCCTGCGGCGGCGCGGCCAGCATGGCGGCAACGTAGGCGGGGCCGTAGCCCACCTGGCCCACGCAATGCTGCATGGCCACCAGGTAGCGCCGCAGCAGCGCCTGGTCGCCGGGCCGGGCCGCGCGTATGCGTGCGCCGGCGGCCTTGAGCTGCAGTGTGTGGTTCGATGGCGGGTCGCTGAAGACCACGGCGATCGGGCCGCCCGCCGCCAGGTCGGCCAGCAGCTGCCCGGCCTGGCTGGGGCGCAGGAAGACGCTGACCTGCTGCCCGTCCGCGCTGATGTGCGTGCCCACGGCGCGCATCAGGCTGGGGCGCAGCTGGGCGTCGCGCGAGGCGACGATGGCCGAGATGCCACTGTCCACCAGGGCGATATGGGCGGGGCTGAGCAGCGCGGGCATGGTGCTGGCCATTGTCTGCGGTCAGGCGCGAAAGCGCCGGCGCGTCAGGGCCAGCGCCAGCCAGTAGGCGACCACGGTGGTCACGGCGATCACCAGGCCGTGGCGCAGCGGCTGCGCCGGCCACTGGTCCATGAACATGGGGCGCACCAGCTCCACGGCATTGGTCAGCGGCAGCCAGTCCGAGGCGATGCGCACCGCCCAGGGCAGCTGCTCGCGCGGGAAGAACACGCCCGACAGGAACATCATGGGCGG
>JAGPIX010000023.1 GCA_018054745.1 Alicycliphilus sp. | reverse complement strand
TACAACAGATTTTAAAGTCCTGTCAAACTTTGTGGTCTTTCGACCCCCGCATCACGCACCAACCAGTCATCTCTCAACAACCAGCCGCTGCAATCAGCGAAGCCTTGAAGTATACATCGGGTTTTAACCATCTTGCAACTCAAGGTGGGAAAATTTTCTTCCCATCCGCCACATCATCTGGCACTTCGAAAAGCACTTTCGCTGCAGCGAGCCCGCTAGTATAGCCGCAAAAAAGGCCCGTACGGAAAGATTTCAATGCGATCGCCTACCAACGCCATTTTTCTGCCAATTTTTCCGGAACCAGGGAGTCGTAGCCCTCGAAGGGTTGATGAATCCACGGGTTGGTTGGCAAGAATTCCACTGAGTAGTCCGGCGTGAAGGTGGACATTCCTTTGGTCCAGATCACCGCGCTACGCAGTTCGGTGATGGGTGCATAGTTGGTCTTGAGCATGTCGATCACCGCCCTCAAGGTATGCCCCGAATCCGCCAAATCGTCGACCAGGAGCACGCGCCCCGCAATTTCCCCCTTGGGTGTGGTGATGAAGCGCGCAAGATCCAGATGCCCCTGAACGGTCCCGGCCTCGGCACGATAGGAACTGGTAGACATGATGGCCAGGGGTTTTTGAAAGATGCGGCTCAGGATGTCGCCGGGACGCAGGCCACCCCGGGCAAGGCACAAAATGGTGTCGAACTCCCAGCCGGACTGATGCACTTTCAACGCCAGCTTTTCGATGAGGTTGTGGTACTCGTCGTAGCTTACGTAAAGGTGTTTGCCGTCTTCAGTCAGCATTTGATGCTCCTCTTTTCATATCACATGTCGCTTTATTCACGAGCATCACAGCCCGATTGGATGTGACCTTCCTAGCCGGCAGCGTAGGGGTTTTGCACCAAAATGGTGTGATCCCGATCGGGGCTCGTCGAAATCATCGCGATGGGCACGCCCGTCACCTGTTCAATACGCTCCAGATAGTTGCGCGCCTGGACTGGCAAGGCGTCATAGCTCGTCACGCCCACCGTCGAATCCGCCCACCCTGGCATTTTTTCGTAGATGGGCTTGCAGCGAGTAATGTCGTCCGCCCCCATGGGAAGCAGGTCGATGCGTTCGCCGTCGAGGTCATAGCCGACACACAACATCAAGTCTTCCAGGCCGTCGAGCACATCCAGCTTGGTGATGCATAGCCCTGACAGGCCGTTGACCTGTGCACTGCGCTTGAGCAGCGCGGCATCAAACCAGCCGCAGCGGCGACTGCGGCCGGTGGTAACGCCCTTCTCGGCACCCACGGTGCTCATGTGATAGCCCGGCGTGCCTGGCTTCTCCCATTCCAGCTCGGTCGGGAACGGGCCACCTCCCACCCGTGTGCAGTAGGCTTTGGTGATACCCAGCACGTAATGCAGCATCCCGGGCCCGACACCCGAACCCGCGGCGGCATTGCCCGCAACACAGTTGCTGGAGGTGACGTAGGGGTAGGTGCCGTGATCGACATCCAGCAGTGTGCCCTGTGCACCTTCGAACAGCAGGTTGGCACCCGCTGCATGGGCTTCGTTCAGCTCGCGCGACACGTCCGCCATCATGGGCCTGAGCATCTCGGCATGGCGCATGGCCTCGGCGAAAACCGGATCGAACTGAACCTGCCCGTCTTTCATGTATGGCCTGAGCGCATCGCTGAACTGAAAACTGCCGGAACCCAGGAAGGTGCTCAACACATGGTTGTGCAAGGCCAGCAACTCGCGCAACTTCGCGACAAACCGCTCCGGATACTTCAGATCCTGCACGCGCAGCGCACGCCGCGCGATCTTGTCCTCGTAGGACGGGCCAATGCCACGCCCCGTGGTACCGATTTTTTCGACGCCACCATGCTCACGCGCTGCCTCGCGGGCCACGTCGAGGGCCACATGGAAGGGCAGGATCAACGGGCAAGCCTCGCTGACACGAAGGCGCGACCGCACCTCCACGCCAGCCTTTTCCAGCCCCTCGATTTCCTCGAACAGCTTGGCTGCGGAAAGCACTACGCCATTGCCGATGTAGCACTTCACGCCTGGGCGCATGATGCCGCTGGGAATCAGGTGCAACGCCGTCTTGACCCCGTTGATGACCAATGTATGGCCAGCGTTGTGGCCGCCTTGGAAGCGCACCACCCCCTGTGCGCTTTCGGTGAGCCAGTCGACGAGCTTGCCCTTGCCCTCGTCACCCCACTGGGTACCGACCACGACGACGTTGCGTCCTTTGCTAGTTTTCATGTCAAACCCGATTCAAATACTGGAAAAATCAAAAATCAGATGGCCTGGACAACCCAGCGATCACCAACCCGGATCAGCTCACGGTCGCAGCGGAATTCATCCACCTCGCTGCCATGCCCCGGCAGCATGCACACCACAGTCTCGCCTTGCGAGCGCAAGGATGCGATCGCTGCATTTGCCCCCTGCCCTTCCCCCCAAGGCGCGCGGATGGCTGCCTTGAGCGGACGGGGCGAAACGACGCTGACCAGTTGCTTGATATCCAGGCTGAAACCCGCTGCAGGGCGGTTGCGACCGAATACCGCACCCACCTCGTCATAGCGACCACCACGCACCAGCGCATCGCTTGCGCCCTGGGTGTAGATGGCAAAACGGGCGCCACTGTAGTACGCATAGCCGCGCAGATCAGCCAGGTCAAAGGTCACTCGTGCACCTTGGATGCTGGACGCCAATACCCTCAAATCCGATAGCACGTTGCGCACGCCAGCTATGGATTTCAGGGCGATTTCTGCCTCATCCAACACACCGACATCACCATACAGCTGCAACAGTGCCAAGAGTCCTTCGCGCGAGGTGGCAGGAAAATCGCGGGTCAGCGATGTCAGCTCGCTGATGTCTTTTGCCGCCAGCGCCCCATGTACGCGACCCAGGGTCTGCCAGCCCACCGGAACCCCCGCCAGCAGGCTGCGCACGATACGCACGTCGGCCAGATCGACGCTCACGTCCTGCACATGTGCGCCGCGCAAGCATTCCAGCGAGAGCTGGACGGCCTCGATATCTGCCTCCATGCCTGGGTGACCGTATATCTCCGCACCAAACTGCAGGGGCTCGCGTGTGGCATGGGGCCGATCCGGACGCGTGTGCAGCACGGGGCCGCAGTAGCACAGCCTCGTCACGCCCTTGCGATTGAGCAAATGGGCGTCGATGCGGGCCACTTGCTGCGTAGTGTCTGCGCGCAGCCCCAGCGAGCGACCTGAGAGCTGATCCACCAATTTGAAGGTCTGCAGATCCAGCGCCTCGCCGGTGCCGGTCAAAAGCGAGTCCAGATGCTCAAGCAGCGGCGGCATAACCAACTCGTAGCCGTAGCTGCGAGCGGTATCGAGCAACCCGCGACGAAGTTCTTCGATGTGCCGCGCCTCGGAGGGCAATACATCGGCAATGTGATCCGGCAGGACCCAGGCAGACATGGAGTGGGGAAGGCTGTTAAAAGAACGATTCTACCGGCACGCGCAGTAAGCACCCGTACCCGCTGCCACTATGACAACAGCAGGAGAACCAGAGCGCCGCCAAGCATGCTGAGCAGCGCACAAAACCGGATCTGCCCGTCACGCAATTGCAGAATCTGCGTGAACATTTGCCGCCAGCCAGTGGGCGAAACGAAGGGAAAAATCCCTTCGATCACCAACACCAGCCCGAGAGCCATCCAAAAACTGTCTGCCCAGTCCATGAGCCGCAATGAAAGTCTGCTCAGGGCTTGCGGGGTACAGCGCCGGGAGCCGCTAACGTGCCGGGTGCCGCGCCGCCACGAAACGCCTTGAAGAAATCGGTGGAGGATGGATCAAGCACCACCACGTCGCTCTTGCGGTTGAAGCTGGCCTTGTAGGCCTCCAGGCTGCGATAGAACTGAGCAAACTGCGGATCACGCCCAAAGGCCTCTGCGTACTGGCGCGCCGCTTCAGCGTCGCCCTCACCCTTGATCTTCTGCGCATCACGGTAGGCGTTCGCGATGGCGATCTCCCGCTGGCGATCGGCGTCGGCGCGGATTTTTTCGCCCTCGGCGGCGCCGGTCGAGCGCAGCTCGTTGGCCACACGCTTACGCTCGGCCTCCATGCGTCGGTACACGGACTCGGTGATCGCTTCCACATAGTCCACGCGCGTGATACGCACGTCCACCACATCCACGCCCCATGGCTTGGCGCCACGCACGGCCTCCAGCACCTCGCGCTTGACGTCTTCCATCAGGGCATCACGCTTGCTCGATAGCAGCTCCCTCACGGTACGACGATTGACCTCTTCCTGGAAGGCATTGCGCACCACACGATTGAGCTGCATGGCGCCCGCACTCTCATCCAGGCCGACATTGCGGATGTATTCCTGCGGATCGGAAATACGCCAACGCACATACCAGTCGATCACCACGCGCTGCTTCTCCGCCGTCAGCATGGACTCGGTGTCCGAGCTGTCCAGCGTCAACAAGCGCTTGTCGATATAGCGCACGTTCTGGAATGGAGGCGGAAGCTTGAAGTTCAGGCCAGGCTCGGTGATCACTTCCTTGATCTGTCCCAGTGCATACACCACACCAAACTGACGCTGATCGACCACGAACATCATGGAGCTGGCCAAACCCAGCAGCACCAGGATGCTGGAAACAAAAAATCCGATTCTGTTCACACAGATCTCCTATCGAGACTCACGTTCGCGCGAGCGGTTGGGGTCGCGCGTGATACGGGAGTCGCTGGGAAATTGAGAGGGTGCAGCAGTGCCAGTGGATCCGGCAGGCGGAGCCTCTGGAGTTGCCGCTGGCAGTGTTTGCGAGACACCCTGCATGATCTTGTCCAAAGGCAGATACAGCAGATTGGAACCCTGGCGCGACTCCACCAGCACCTTGGTGACATTGCTGTAGATCTGCTGCATGGATTCGATATACATGCGGTCGCGTGTTACCTGGGGGGCTTTCTGGTACTCCGTCAGCACGGCAGCGAAACGCTGCGCATCACCCTGGGACTGGGCCACGATGCGCGCCTTGTAAGCGGCGGCTTCTTCTCCCAGGCGCGACGCCGTACCCACTGCACGCGGAATCACGTCATTGGCATAGGCCTGCGCCTCGTTCTTTGCGCGCTCGCGCTCCTGACCCGCCTTGAGCACGTCATCAAACGCCGCCTGCACCTGCTCCGGCGGACGCACGCCGCCCTGCTGCAGGTTGATGCCCACCACTTCCACGCCAATCTTGTAGCGATCCAGAATGCTTTGCATCAGGTTGCGCACGCGCGGGGCAATCTGGTCGCGTTCTTCAGCCAGCGCAGTGTCCATCTTCATCTTGCCAACGACTTCACGCACCGCCGTCTCCGCCACCTGCACCACGGCATCAGCCGGGTTACGGCTCTCGAACAGCCATGCCCTGGCATCATTCAAGCGGTATTGAACGGCAAACTTGATTTCGACGATGTTCTCGTCTTCTGTCAGCATCGCCGATTCGCGTAGACCCGTGCTCTTGATGATGGTGTCGCGCCCAACGTCAGCCGAACGGATCTGGGTCACGAACACCAGCTCGTGACGCTGGATGGGATAAGGCAAGCGCCAGTTGAAGCCGGCATTTACCGTGCTCTTGTACTTGCCGAACTGCGTGATCACGGCCTGCTGGCCTTCCTGCACGATGAAAAAGCCCGTCCCCAGCCAGATCAAAACGGCTATGGCCGCGATCAGACCAACGCCTACCCCGGCGTTCTTCATGTCGGGTTGCAAGCCACCGCCGCCATTGCCGCCGCCTGGCATGCGCCCTCGGCCACCGCCATTGCCACCCCCAAATAAGCCGCTCAGCTTGCGATTGAGGTCACGCCAGAGTTCATCGAGGTCCGGCGGTTGCCCACCTGGACCCTGGTCACGCCCTCTGCCGCCCTGCGGCCTGTCGTTGTTGGGGCGTTCCGGCTGCTGGGGGCGCTCATCTGATTCGCCCTTGTCGTCACCACGGCCCCAGCGCGGATCGTTGAGATTGAACATCCCTCGGGTGCGCTCGGGCAACAATGCCCAGCGCGAGGCACGGTTAGGAAGATTCATGCGCAAGTTCTCTGGTTCTTTGTAGATCTGTAACAACCGGCATTGTGCCCAATCAAACATGGGGATTCGGCAATTCAGTGGCCTGATCAGGGGACATGCTGTTGGGACTGGCCGCGGATGCCACCACCTGCGCCAGCTGTTCACGCAATGCCGCCACCCCTTCGCCCTGGCGTGCGCTCACGAAGATGCGCGGCACCTTGCGCCCATCCAGTTCGTACATGTCCTGCAATTGCTTGGGCCTGGATTCGAGCGCCATGGCATCGAGTTTGTTGAATACCAGTAACTGCGGAATGTCCGAGGCGCCAATTTCCGCCAACACCATTTGCACCTGGGCAATCTGCTCCGGGTAGTCAGGGTTGGCCGCATCCACCACATGCAACAGCAGATCGGCATCCACCGCCTCCTGCAATGTGGCCTGAAAGGCATCGACCAACCCGTGGGGCAGATCACGGATGAAACCCACCGTATCCGACAGGGATGCCGAGCCGGCCGCCTCGCCCAGGTACAGCTGCCGCGTCGTGGTGTCCAGCGTGGCAAACAGCTGGTCGGCGGCGTATGCGCGCGCCTTCACCAACGCATTGAATAAGGTGGACTTGCCCGCGTTGGTGTAGCCAACCAGGGAGATGTTGTAGGTATCACGGCGCTCGCGCTGGCGCCGCTGGGTCGCGCGCTGGCGCTTGACCTTGAGCAAACGCTCGCGAGTGCGCTTGATGGCGTCGCCGATCATGCGCTTGTCCAGCTCGATCTGCGTCTCGCCCGGGCCGCCGCGCATGCCGATGCCGCCCTGCTGGCGCTCCAGGTGGGACCAGCGGCGCACCAGCCGGGTGCTGAGGTACTGCAGACGCGCCAACTCCACCTGCAGCTTGCCCTCGTGGCTACGCGCACGCTGGGCGAAAATCTCCAGGATCAGCAGGGTGCGGTCGTTCACCGGCAGCTGCAGATGGCGCTCCAAGTTGCGCTGCTGTGCCGGACTCAGGGCCTGGTCGAACAACACTTCCTGGGCACCATGCATCTGGGCCAGGGTTCGAATCTCGTCGGCCTTGCCGCTGCCGACGAAGAGCGCTGCATCCGGCGCCTTGCGCTTGCACGTCAGTCGAGCTACCGGATTCAGGCCCGCGGTCTGTGCCAGCAAGCCCAGCTCCTGCAAGTCGGCGTCGAAATGCGGCGCACCAAAATCCACGCCGATCAACAGGACCGGCGTGGTGCGGGCATCGGAAGATGGCTTGGAACTCAAGGCTGCGGATCCTTGCATGCGAAGCGCTTGGACCCTGGCAATGCCTCAAGCTGCGTTGCTGGCTTACTGATTGCTGCCCTCGGCGGTTTCTACCGTAGAGAAATTGACGGCACGCCCCGGCACGATGGTGGAGATAGCGTGCTTGTAGACCATCTGCGTGACCGTGTTGCGCAACAACACGACATATTGATCGAAGGACTCGATCTGCCCCTGCAGCTTGATACCGTTGACCAGGTAGATGGACACCGGCACATGCTCGCGACGCAGTGCGTTCAGGAAGGGGTCTTGAAGAAGCTGACCTTTATTGCTCACGATATTCTCCGTGTTCAAAAATGTTGTTGTAAAGCGGCACCTTACCACAGCCGCGCTGCCATATGCAGCGCAAGGGCTCAGGCGCCGTTCTTGTCGGTGTAAGGATTGCTGGAGGTTTTCATTTCTATGCGCAGCGGTGTGCCAACCAGGTCGAACTCCTTGCGGAAACGCCCCTCCAGAAAGCGCTTGTAGGCATCCGAGACATGTTCCAGGGAATTGCCGTGGATCACGATCACCGGTGGATTCATGCC
Source organism: Alicycliphilus sp. (assembly GCA_018054745.1). Classification (GTDB taxonomy): domain Bacteria; phylum Pseudomonadota; class Gammaproteobacteria; order Burkholderiales; family Burkholderiaceae_C; genus Alicycliphilus; species Alicycliphilus limosus. Next base: position 21,877 of record JAGPIX010000023.1, on the reverse strand, counting down.
ACCCTGGTGCGCATAGCGCAGCTTGGGACGGAAGCCGCCGGCACGCTTCGGGGTCTGGAATTGCACTGCTTCGTGCAGCAGGCGCGTGAGCACCGGCGTGGGCATCTTGCGGTTGGCCGACTTGTAGGCCTGCGCGATGGAAGTCCACAGCGGCGCTATGCCCTGGCGCTTGATGGCGGAGATGAAATGCAGCGGGGCAAACTTGAGGAAGGACAGGCGCGACTCAATGGAGCGCTCCAGCTGCTGGCGCTGATAGTCGTCCACCGCGTCCCACTTGTTCACGGCAATCACCACGGCGCGGCCACTTTCCAGGATATAGCCCGCGATATGCGCGTCCTGATCCGTCACGCCCTGAGTGGCATCGAGCAACAGCAGCACCACGTTGGCCGATTCGATGGCCTGCAGGGTCTTGACGACGGAGAACTTCTCGATGGCCTCGAACACCTTGCCCTTGCGGCGCAGGCCTGCAGTATCGATCAGCTCGAACCGCTGGCCATTGCGCTCGAACGGCACCGAGATGGCGTCGCGCGTCGTGCCCGGCAGATCGAAGGCCACCAGGCGCTCCTCGCCCAGCCAGGTGTTGATCAGCGTGGATTTGCCGACATTGGGGCGCCCGGCGACGGCCAGGCGTATGACGTTGGCCTCGGCGCCGGCTTCGCACTCATCCACCTCTGGCAGAGCCAGGGGTTCGAGCGCCAGCTCGACCAGACTGCGCACGCCCTGACCATGTGCGGCCGACACCGGATGCACCTCGCCCAGGCCCAGTTCATAGAACTCGGCCAGATGGGGGCTGTCCTGCATGCCCTCGGCTTTGTTGCCGGCGAGCACGCACGGCTTGCCCAGGCGGCGCAGGTAGTTGGCAATGTCATGATCCTGCGCCGACAGGCCGCCGCGCACATCCACCACGAAGACCACCACATCGGCCTCTGCCACGGCCTGGCGCGTCTGCTTGGCCATCTCGCGGAAGATGCCGCTACCGGCATCGGGCTCGAAGCCCCCCGTGTCGATGACGATGTATTCGTGCTGGCCCTGGCGGCCATTGCCGTAGTGGCGGTCGCGCGTGAGGCCGGCAAAGTCGGCCACGATGGCGTCGCGCGACTTGGTCATGCGGTTGAACAGGGTGGATTTGCCCACATTGGGCCGCCCCACCAGGGCAATGACCGGTTTCATCCCAGTGTCCTATCTGAATCAGTCGGGGCGAAAGCCATAGACGCCGCCCTTGCGCGTGACCACCACCAGCGTGTCGCCGGCGGCCACGGGCGCCGCGGCAATGCCCGAGCCATCCGTGGCCAGGCGGTTCAGCGGCGCCGCGTCCGCACGCGACAGCAGATGCACCAGGCCCGCGTCGTCGCCAATGACGACCGAACGGCCCAGCAGCAGCGGCGCCGTCAGCTTGCGAAACTGTAGCCGCTCGGACGTCCAGGCACGCTTGCCATCGGCGCGCTGCCAGGCGACGACCGTGCCATTGCTCTCGGTGCCAAACAGCATCTCGGCGTCGCCGTCCAGGCCCTCGCTGCCGCCGGCCGGCTGCGTCCAAAGCACCGCACCGCGGGCCGCGTCTATGCAGCCCACTGTGGCCTGGAAGGCGCGCGCACACAGGTTGTCACCCACGCGGCTGGTGTGGCCGACGATTTCAACCAGGCGCTCCACATCATTGGTACCGCGCGGGCTGGCCAGGGGCGCCTCCCAGCGCACCACCCCGTTGTCAGGGTTGAAGCCCACCAGGCGCCCCGAAAGGCCCGCCACCAGGGTGTCGCCCACGGCCATCAGCACGCCAGCCTGGCGCAGTATCAAGGGCTCGCCCGGGCGCTGCTGGCCCCACAGGCGGTAGCCCGTGGCCGCGTCATAAGCCGAAACGGAGCGATCGGCCGCCAGCACGAACACCCGATTGCCCGCCACCAGCGGCGCCGTATAGGCCTGCGCCGTCAGTGGCTTGCGCCAGATTTCACGCCCGCCATCGAGCACGATGAGCTGCGCGCCCTGGGAAACCACGGCAGCCCAGCGGCCATCGCTGCCCACGCCCGCGGCCAACGGCAGGTTCAGCTGGGTGCGCCAGACATCGCCACCGGTGCGTGCGTCGATGGCCGCCACTTCACCATTGGCGGCAGCCAGGGTGAGCGTGTTGGCGTTCACATGGACATCCAGCGCCAGGCCGTCCATGGCACCGATCTTGGCCGTCCAGGCCTGGCGTACGCCGAGCACGGGAACATTCGGCCCCAATTCAGCCGGCTTGGGCTTGGGCGACCCGCCCCACAGCGAACAACCGCTCGCGCCCAGCAGCGCGGCCAGCGAGAGCGTCAGCGTCAAGACGCGGAAGTTTCTGCGCGCGGCGATCACTGCGCGCTCCCGGCCGGTGCGGCAACTGCCACGTTCTGCGCCTGCGCGCCCAGAGCGTTCAGCTTGGCTTCGACCAGGCGACGGTATTCCACGCTGTCACCAAAGGCCTGGTAGGCACGGCGGTACTCGGCGATCGCCTCCTGATTTTTGCCCAGCAGTGCCAACACGTCGCCCTTGCGATCTGCCACGACCCCGGCAAACTCTGCCGGCATGCTGCCCGACAGTTGCGCCATCGCTGCGTCATAGGCCTTCTGCTCCATCAGCACCCCGGCCAGCCGCAGCCTGGCCAGTGCCACGTAGCCCTCATCGGAGGATTTCTCGGCCACCCAGGTCAACACGCCCTTGGCCGCATCCCATTTGCCGGCGTCGGCCAGGGCCTTGGCTGCCAGCAGGCCTGCCTGGCCGGCCTGGGTGGTGCCGCCATAGCCGGACTGCAGGTCACCAAAGGCCTGCTCCACGCGCGCCATGTCGCCCGTCTGCGCAGCCAGTTCCACGGCCTCCACCAGTGCGGTGGCCTGCTGGGCCTGGCGGCCTTGCCAGAGTCGGTAGCCGTTCCATGCGGCAAAGCTGCCCATGATGACGACCAGCGCCCAGGTGATGGGCGTGCCCCATTTGTTCCAGAAATGCTTCAGCTCCTCGAGCTGTTCTTGTTCTTGCAGGTCAAAGTTGTTTGCCATGTTGGGGTTTCCGTTCAGCGCGGCGATTGTAGGCTGGCAGCCCAGTCGGCCGGGGTGGCGAGGGGCCGCTCGACCTGCTCGCCGCCGTCGCGCAGGGGTTTGACTGTTACGACGCCGCGTGCCAGCTCATCACTACCAAAAATCAGAGCAAAGCGCGCGCCACTGGCGTCGGCTTTCTTGAATTGCGACTTCATGCTGCCCATGCCTTCGGCGGAGTTGGCCGGGCTGTGCATTTGCACCGCCACGCCCAGGGCGCGCAATTGTTGCAGGCAGACCATGACCTGGGGCAGGGCCGCCGCATCGGGCACCACGGCGTAGGCGTCAGCGGCGGGCTGCGGCGCCTGGGCCGCCTGCTCCTTGAGCAGCTCCAGCACGCGCTCCACGCCCAAGGCCCAGCCGACGGCCGGGGCGCTCTTGCCACCGATCTGCTCGATGAGGTAGTCGTAGCGGCCGCCGCCGCAGATCGTGCCCTGCGAGCCCAACTGCTCGGTGATGAACTCGAACACCGTGAGGTTGTAGTAGTCCATGCCGCGCACCAGGCGCGGGTTGATGCTCCAGGCGACGCCGTTGGCGTCCAGGATGGCCTTGACGGTGTCGAAGTGCCTGAGCGAGGCCTCGCCCAGAAAGTCGATGAGCCGCGGCGCGGCGTTCACCATGTCCTGCATGGCCGGGTTCTTGGTATCGAGCACGCGCAGCGGGTTGCTGTACATGCGGCGCCTGGCCTCCTCGTCCATCACGTCCTGGTGCTGCTCCAGGTAGGCAATCAGCGCGGCGCGGTGGGCGCGGCGCTCGTCGGGCTGGCCCAGGCTGTTGAGCTCCAGGCGGACATTGGTCAAACCCAACTCGGCCCACAGGGCGTGCGCCAGCAGGATGATCTCGGCGTCCACCTCGGGGCCGCCAAAGCCCAGGGCCTCGGCGCCTATCTGGTGGAACTGGCGGTAGCGCCCGCGCTGTGGCCGCTCGTGGCGGAACATCGGGCCCATGTAGTACAGGCGCTTGCCGCCGTCGTACAGCATGTTGTGCTCGACCACGGCGCGCACCACGCCGGCGGTGGCCTCGGGGCGCAGCGTGAGCTGCTCGCCGTTCAGGCGGTCCTCGAAGGAATACATCTCCTTCTCGACGATGTCAGTGACCTCACCCAGGCCGCGCACGAACAGCGGCGTGGGCTCGACGATGGGGGTGCGGATGTTGCGGTAGGCGTAGCGCGCCATCAGCGAGCGCACTTTCTCCTCCAGCCATTCCCAGCGCGCCGAATCGGGCGGCAGGATGTCGTTCATGCCCTTGATGGCAACCAGCTTCTGCATCTTGTGTGAATCTATTATTTGAATGAAATCGGGCTCTAACGCTTTATAGGCAAGCGCTGACAGCTATTATTTTTGATTATTACGCACCCGCACCAAAGCGCCTGTCAATGTAGCCATCGACGATGTCCTGGAACTCGCGCACGATGTTCTCGCCGCGCAGGGTCATGGCTTTCTCGCCATCGATGAACACCGGGGCCGCGGGTGCCTCGCCGGTTCCAGGCAGGCTGATGCCGATGTCGGCATGCTTGCTCTCGCCCGGGCCGTTGACGATGCAGCCCATGACCGCGACCTTGAGCTTTTCCACACCCGGATAGCGCTCGCGCCATACGGGCATCTGCGCGCGCAGGTAGTCGTCAATCTGCTTGGCCAGCTCCTGGAAGGTGGTGCTGGTGGTGCGCCCGCAGCCGGGGCAGGCGGTCACGCTGGGCACGAAGGCGCGCAAACCCAGCGACTGCAATATCTCGGCGGCGACCACCACCTCTTGCGTACGCGCCTCGCCCGGCTGGGGCGTGAGCGACACGCGAATCGTGTCGCCGATGCCCTCCTGCAGCAGGATGGACAGGGCCGTGGCCGAGGCCACGACCCCCTTGGTACCCATGCCGGCCTCGGTGAGGCCCAGGTGCAGGGCGTAGTCGCAGCGGCGCGCCAGTTCACGATACACGGCGATCAGATCCTGCACGCCGCTGACCTTGCATGACAGGATGATCTGCTCGCCGCGCAGGCCCATTTCTTCGGCGCGACGCGCCGATTCGATGGCCGAGGTGATCAGCGCCTCGTACATGACCTGGCGCGCGTCCCAGGGCTGGCTACGGCGGCCGTTGACGTCCATCAGCCCGGCCAGCAGCTCCTGATCCAGGCTGCCCCAGTTCACGCCTATGCGCACGGCCTTGTCCCAGCGCACGGCCGCCTCGATCATCTGGCCGAACTGCCTGTCGCGCTTGTCGCCCTTGCCCACGTTGCCGGGATTGATGCGGTACTTGGACAGCGCCTGGGCGCAATCCGGAAACTCGGTCAGCAGGCGGTGGCCGTTGTAGTGGAAGTCACCCACCAGCGGCACATCGCAGCCCATGCGGTCGAGCTGCTCGCGAATATAGGGCACGGCGGCCGCCGCCTCGGGCGTGTTCACCGTGATGCGCACGAACTCGGAGCCGGCCTGCGCCAGCTCCTTGACCTGGATGGCCGTGGCAATCGCGTCCACCGTGTCGGTGTTGGTCATGGACTGCACACGCACGGGAGCGTCGCCGCCCACGGTGACCACGTTGCTGCCCCAGACAATTCTTGCCTGGCGCGAACGGCGCACCAGGGGCGCAGCCATGGCAATGGGTGCGTCGGTTGGATTCATTTACTTCACCTCGAAACGGGCCACGTTCTCACGCGAGACGGCCTTCAGATCCATGGGCTGGTCGCGCACGATGACCTCGGTGGCGTCGGCCCTGCCAATCACCACCCGCCACGGCGGACTGCCCTCGGCCGAGTAGCTCTCGCCCGCAGCCAATGCCTTTTGCAACAACACGCGCCCACCGGCATCGCGTACCTGCACCCAGGATTCCTTGTGCGCGCGGATGACCAGAGCGCCTTGCACAGCAGCGGTAGCCACGGCAGCGGCCGGCTCCTGTGCCACGGGCGTGCCGTCGGCCGGCTGCGCGTCAGGCGCGGCGCCTGTCGGCTCGGCAGCTGGCACCACCGCCTCGGGCTCTTGCGCCGCCACCACCGGTGCGGCCGGCGCCTGCGGTGCAGGCGTCATGGCCAGCGCGGGCTGGTCTTGCTTGCCATCGCCGCCCAGCGGCAGAAAGGCCACCGCCAACGCACCCAGCAGCAAGGCCACGACAGCCAGGCCCATGGCGCGTGACTTGGGCCGCTCGATGGAGCCGCCCTTGCCCAGGCGGCGACCAGAATCCTTGAATGAAGCGTTGATGGCCCTGTCCGGCGGCAGATGGATGGGCGCGCCCTGGGGCAGGAGCGCCAGCACCGGAGCAGCGTCCACCTTCAGCGCGCGGCACATGCTCGATGCCAGCGCACGCATGAAAACGGCATCGGGAAAGGCCGCATAGTCATCGGCTTCCAGCGCCTGGAGCTTGGCCACCGGCACCTTCAGGGCGCCGGCCAGCACATCGATGTGCAAGCCGGCCGACTCGCGCACCTGCCGCAGCCATGTGCCGGCGGACACGCCGCCTGCGTTCGGTGCCGGTGCTGGCACGGATTGATCGGCGTTGTGCTCTCCGATCGACTCACTCATGAAATGCCCCTCTCTCAAACGCCAAAGTTTCCTTGGCATCGGGGAAGCGCTTGTGCAGCTGCTCGCCCAATTGGCGCATGGCCACGGAATCCCCAAGCGCGCGCTCCACCTTCACACCCAGCCACAGCGACGCGGCATTGGAGAACTCGCCGTTGTTCACTCGGCGGATATAAAACTGCGCCCGCTTGGGCTCCTCGCGTGCCAGCAATATCGACGCCAGCTGGTAGCCGACCAACGGATTGCCGGCATCTATCTCATAGGCGCGCAGCAATGTCTTCTCGGCCTCGGCCACCTGCCCTGCTCTTTGGTAGCACAGGCCCTGGGACATCAGCGTCTTGCTGCGCGAGGCATAGGTGGGACTGGCCAGGGCGCGCTCAAACAGCTGATTCGCCTGTGCGTACTGCTGGCGCTGGCATTGCAGCCAGCCGTAGTTGTGCATGATGTCCGGATCATTGGGCCGCATGGCCTGGGCGCGCTTGAGGCTGTCTTCGGCACCCTGCAGGTCAGCCAGGGCCATGTAGACCAGTCCGCGCAGATGGTAGGCATCGGCATAGCTGGGATCGGTGGCAAGCGCCTGCTGCACCTCCTCCAGAGCGACACCGGTCTGCCCCATCTGAAGATAGTTGGCGGCCAGCTCCAGCCGGATGCGGGCACGCCGGCGCACATCGGTATCGCCGGAAGCAGACACCGGCTCGGCGGCGCCGACACCGGAGTCAAGCCCCGCCTGATGCGCGCATCCACCCAGCGCGGCGGCCCCCACCGCCAAACAGGCCGCCAGCAGCCCGTGCCGAATTCCTCCCCCGCCCCACAGCCTCATGTATCGCCTCTCTCGGTTACGACAAGCCTCAATGGACAGGCTTGATTTCTATGACCCGCAGCTTGGCCATGCGTTCATGCACGCGGGTGCGATCCTTCACATCACCCGCCAGCTGGCCGCAGGCCGCATCGATATCGTCGCCGCGCGTCTTGCGCACAGTGGTCACGATGCCGGCATCGCTGAGCAGCTTGGCGAAAGCCGACACCGCCGCCGCGGGCGAGCGGTGCAGGCCCGATGCGGGAAACGGGTTGAAGGGAATCAGGTTGAACTTGCAGGGTACGCCGCCATCGGCCGCCCTGCGGCCCACCAGTTCAATCAGCTCGCGCGCATGCTCTGGCTGGTCGTTCACGCCATCGAGCATGCAGTATTCAAAGGTGATGAAGTCACGCGGCGCGTGATCAAGGTAGCGCCTGCAGGCAGCCAGCAACTCGTACAGCGGGTATTTGCGATTGAGCGGCACCAGGTTGTCGCGCAGCGCGTCGTTGGGCGCATGCAGCGACACGGCCAAGGCCACTGGGCAGTCCGCGCCCAGGCGATCCATCATCGGCACCACGCCCGAGGTGGACACCGTGACGCGGCGGCGCGACAGTCCGTAGCCATGATCGTCCAGCATGATGCGCAGCGCCGGCACCAGTGCCGAGTAGTTCTGCAGCGGCTCGCCCATGCCCATCATCACCACGTTGGAGATCACGCGCTCGCCATCGCCGCGGCGCTGGCGCAGCACATGCTCCGCATGCCAGAGCTGGGCAATGATTTCGCCCGACGCCAGGTTGCGGCTGAAGCCCTGATGCCCCGTCGAGCAGAAGCGGCAGCCCACGGCACAGCCCGCCTGCGACGAGATGCACAGCGTGCCGCGGTCGTCTTCGGGGATGAACACCGTCTCCACGGCATTGCCGCCGCCCACGTCGAACAGCCACTTCACCGTGCCGTCCGACGACACATGTTCACTGATGGCCTGCAAGCCCGTCACATGGGCGCAGCCCTTGAGTTTTTCGCGCAGGGATTTCGCCAGATCGCTCATCTGGTCGAAATCGCGCGCACCGCGCTGGTGGATCCAGCGAAACAGTTGCGTGGCCCGGAAGCGCTTCTCGCCCAGCCGCTCGCAAAAGGCGGCCATGGCATCCAGGTCAAAGTCCAGAAGGTTCGTGGTCATAACGTATATCGGATGTCCACGCCCACATAGTGCGCCCCGGGCGCCTGCAGATCCTGGTCAGGCCTGCACGGCACCCGCGGCCGCCGCATCAGCGTGCGTAAACGTTCAGGCCAGGGAAGAAGAAGGCCACTTCGACGGCAGCGGTCTCGGCGGCATCGGAGCCGTGCACGGCGTTGGCGTCGATGCTGTCGGCAAAATCGGCGCGGATGGTGCCGGCATCAGCCTTCTTGGGGTCGGTGGCGCCCATCAGCTCACGGTTCTTCAGCACGGCGTTCTCGCCTTCGAGCACCTGCACCATCACCGGGCCGGAAATCATGAAGTCCACCAGATCCTTGAAGAAGGGGCGCTCCTTGTGCACACTGTAGAACTGCTCGGCCTCGGCGCGCGACAGGTGGATCATGCGGGCAGCCGCGATCTTCAGGCCGGCGGCCTCGAAGCGGGCGTAGATCTGGCCGATCACATTCTTGGCGACGGCGTCGGGCTTGATGATGGAGAGGGTGCGTTCGATAGCCATATGATTTCCTTGAGTAGGGTGTTGCGGTTTTTTTGCCATGTAGGCAAAACCGCACATTCTAACTTTTCGCCAATTCCCTATCGGCGGCCGCGGCGCGCGCCGCCACCGCTGCGTTGCTGCTGACGCTGGCGCAGGAAACTGTCGGCGCCGATATAGCCGACCGAGGTTTTCATCGGGTCGGGCTGGGCATTGCCGGTGGATCGCCCATCGCGCGCCAGGCTCTTGCTGCGACCGCCACCAGCCATCTTGCCGCCCATGGGCTTGCGCTCGCCACGGTGTGCGTTGTTGCCCTGCCCGCCCCCGCCCGGCTGGCGGCCTGCAGCTGCGCCATCCAGCGGGGCACCGGCGGCCTGCATCAGGGCCTGAATATCGTGCTCGTCCAACTCCATCCAGGCGCCGCGCTTCAAGCCGCGCGGCAGCAGCATGGCGCCGTAGCGTATGCGGATCAACCGGCTGACCGCATGCCCCACGGCCTCCAACATGCGCCTGACCTCGCGGTTGCGCCCCTCCGAAATCGTCACGCGATACCAGCAATTGGCGCCCTCGCCCCCGCCCTCGTCAATGGAGCCAAAGGCCGCCATGCCGTCCTCGAGCTGCACACCATCGAGCAGGCGCTGCTTTTCCTCGTCGCTCAAAGCGCCCAGCACGCGCACCGCGTACTCCCGCTCCAGGCCAAAGCGCGGGTGCATGAGCCTGTTGGCCAGTTCCCCCGAGCTGGTGAACAGCAGCAGGCCTTCGGTGTTCAAATCCAGCCGCCCAACCGACTGCCATTTGCCCTGCACCAGCCGCGGCAGCTTGCGGAACACCGTAGGGCGGTTCTGCGGGTCATCGTGCGTCACGATTTCCCCCGCAGGCTTGTGATAGGCAATCACACGCGTGGGTGGCGGCGCAATACGAAAGCGAATGGGCTTGCCGTTGACCTTGATCTGATCACCAAACTGCACGCGCTGCCCGATATGGGCGGGCTCGTTATTCACCGAAATACGCCCCTCAAGAATGAGCTGCTCCATCTCCAGGCGCGAACCCATGCCGGCCTGGGCCAGCACCTTGTGCAGCTTGGGCGTCTCCGGCTGGGGCAGCAGCACGCGTTTGGCGGGCGCCACCTCGGTGTCAGTCTCATCCTGGTCGAGCTGGCCCGAGACCACGTCGGCAAACCGATAGCCTTCGCGATCGGCAGAAGACTTGCCGCCCCGCCTGCCCTGCGGGCCACGGGAGTCGCGTTGCGGTTTCTGGCCTGGTTCTTCGGCCTGCTGCGCCATGGGCTGCTGCGCGAATGAGGCTGAATCTGCGATCTGGCCCGGTTTGCGCTGGCGCGGCCGGCGCGCCCTGGGCTCGTCAACGGAGCCGGCCGGCGCCTGGGCAGCCGGCTGCGCGGCATCCAGATCCTTGTGCGTGTCATTCATATCATGTTCCTGTGACGCCATCGTCTGCTTCCTCGTTTTCCACACCACCGGACTCGACGGGGGCGTCTGCCATGTCCGCATCGCCCTGAGCTGGCGTTTCAGCAATATCCAGGGCCACTTTCATCTCCAACTTGTCTGGCCGCTGCACCTCGGGGGCATCGGCCAGCGCTTCAAATACCGTGGCCTGAACGCCGGGGTCGTCCAGCGTGGGCAACTGATCCAGCGACTGCAGACCCAGATCGTCCAGAAACTGCCGCGTAGTGGCGAACAATGCCGGGCGCCCAACTGTCTCGCGATGGCCTATGACCTCGACCCAGCCCCTGTCCTCCAGCTGCTTGATGATCAGGCTGTTCACGGTCACGCCGCGTATGTCCTCGATATCGCCGCGCGTCACCGGCTGGCGGTAGGCGATGATGGCCAGGGTCTCCAGCGTGGCCCGGGTATAGCGCGGGGGTTTTTCCGGGTGCAGTCGATCCAGGTACTCGCGCATTTCGGGGCGGCTTTGAAAACGCCACCCCGTCGCCACCTGTACCAACTCCACCCCGCGCAAGGCCCAATCCTGCTGCAACTGCAGCAACAGCATCTTCACCGTATCCGAGCCCAGCGCATCGTCGAACAGGGTACGCAATTCGCGCACGGTCACGGGCTGCGGGGCGCAGATCAACGCGGTTTCAAGAACCCGTTTGGCATCCACCGAATTCATGCTTCAGCAGTTCCGATGAGGGCTTCCGTACTCCGCAGCGGAGTGGTTGCCTGGGATTGGAGGACATCTGCGGCGCGAAAGTGCTGCAAGTGGCAGCGCGCCATCATGGAGCCAACATGCGGTACGCAGTATGCAACCGGCAGCACCAGCGGCTGATCAGCCGTCAGCCGCCATTGTAGCCCAGAGCCCAGAAATCAAGGGCCTGCAGCATGTCCGCTGGCAGCGGCGCGCGCAACTCCATGGCCTGTCCGGTGACGGGATGCTGGAACGCCAGGCGAAACGCATGCAAGGCCTGGCGCTGCAGGACGCCCCCGAGTGCGCCGCCGTACAGCCCGTCGGCCACCAGGGGGTGGCGCAGGGACGCCATGTGCACGCGGATCTGGTGCGTGCGCCCGGTGTGCAATGTGCAGCGCACCAGGCACACCTCATCGTTGCCGACCAGCAGCTCGAAGTCGGTGCGCGCCGGCTTGCCCGGGTGCTGCTGCAGATCGACCGTCGCCATGCGCAGGCGATTGCGCGGGTCTCGACCAATGGGCGCCTGAACAACGCGCTGCGCCGCACCCGCCCACCGCCCCCAGGCCAGCGCCAGATACTGGCGACTGACCTCGCGCGCCGCGATCATGCGCACCAGCGCATCCATGACCGGGCGGCTGCGCGCCACCACCATGAGGCCGCTGGTGTCCTTGTCCAACCGGTGCACTATGCCGGCGCGCGGCACTTGCAGCGCCTGCGCATCGCGCCCGAGCAAGGCATTGAGCAAGGTGCCACTCCAGTTGCCCGGCGCCGGATGCACCACCAGCCCGGCTGGTTTGTTGACGACCAGCAAATGGGCATCCTCGTACACCACGTCCAGGGGTAATTGCTCGGGTTTGAAGGCCTGGCTTTGCTGCGTTGGGCGCATCTCCACCACCACGCGATCGCCGGCCCTGACCTTGTGCGCGGGTTTGTGCGCCACCTGGTCATTAAGGCGTACGCACCCCTGGGACAGCAACTGCTGCAGATAGCTGCGGGAAAACTCTGGAACCAGCTCCGCCAAGGCCTTGTCCAGCCGGGCCTGGTGCTGCACTGCAGACACCTCCACTTGGCGCAGCTCCAGATCCGCATCGGCCTGCCCCGATGCGCAGGCTTCGCCTGAATCCTGCGGCTCGGACTCCTCGTCCGGCCACTGAAAGCCGTCGCCGGCCACCGGCGTGCTCAACGCGCTGGCAGGTAGCGGGCCGGATCGACCGGCTTGCCCTGGCGGCGAATTTCGAAGTGCAGCTTCACCCGGTCGGCATCGGTGCTGCCCATCTCGGCGATCTTCTGGCCCCGGCGCACGTTCTGGTCTTCCTTCACCAGCAGCGTCTGGTTGTGCGCGTAGGCCGTGAGAAAGGTGTTGTTGTGCTTGAGGATCACCAGGTTGCCATAGCCACGCAGGCCGGCGCCGGCATACACCACGCGGCCATCGGCCGCGGCCAGTACCGGATCACCCGCCTTGCCAGCAATATCGAAACCCTTGTTGCGCGCCTCGTCAAAGCCCGCCAGCAGGGAGCCTGACGAGGGCCAGATGAAATGCATGTCGTCCACACCACCAGCCACGGCGGGCGCCGGCGCTGGTGCCGGCGCGGGCGCAGCAATCGGCTCCGCCGGCGCCGCTGGAGTGGAAGCCGCTGCGGTCGGAGGCCCCGCCTTGGGCGCACTGGCCGACGAGGATGGTGCCACGGGCGACGTCGTGACCGGCCGCGTGACGACACCCGTGTCGGATGCCACCGCAGAACTCGGCGCCCCTGGCGGAACCACGCGCAACACCTGGCCGACCTCGATCAGGTTGGCGTTATCCAGATTGTTCCAACGTGCGATGTCTTTCCAGCTCTGCCCGTTATCCAGGCCAATGCGAATCAGGGTGTCCCCTGGCTTGACGGTGTAATAACCCGGCTTGCCGGCGTTCTCAGCCCCCGGCAGGGGTTTGACCTCGGGCGCGGCAGGAGGCGGCGTAGCGCCGCCATTGGCAAAGGTGCCACGATCCACGACCGGAGCCTTGTTCACCGGAGTGCCGCAACCCACCAGCCCCATGCCAGCCAGAGCCACCATCCCCCAAGCCACAAGACCACGCGATACCAACATAAGCAATTCCTTCAAGCAACCCCAGATTTTAAGGGGACGAAATGCACGGCCTCGAGAACGCTTTGTTTCAAGCCCTGCAGGGTTTTGTCCACAACCAGCAACAGCTGGCGTCCATCGGCGCCCGCCATCGGCGCCACGAGGCGTCCACCTACGGCCAGTTGCTCGCACCACTGCATGGGCAGGCTGTCGCCGCCTGCCGCAGAAATGATGCCCGCATAGGGAGCGCCGGCTGCATAGCCCAGCATGCCGTCACCGAGGATCAGGTGCACATTGGCCAGGCGCAGCGGGCGCAGATGTTCACGCGCCTTTTCGTGCAACGCGCGCAGGCGCTCGATGGTGTACACCTCACGCGCCAGCCGGGCCAGCACGGCCGCCTGGTAGCCGCAGCCGGTGCCGATTTCCAGCACCCGGCCCAGGGCGCCGGCACGCGCACATTCCGCGCCCAGCAGTAGTTCGATCATGCGTGCCACCACGCTGGGCTTGGAGATGGTCTGACCCAGGCCGATGGGCAGGCTGGTGTCCTCATAGGCCTGGTTCGCCAGGGCGGTATCCACGAAGCGATGCCGCTCCACCGCCCCCATGGCCTGCAGCACAGGTGCCGCAGCGATACCAGCCGCGGCCAGGCGCTGCACCATGCGCGCGCGCACCGCCGCGGAATCCAGCCCCACACCCTGCGGCTTGGGTGGCTGAGTCTCACGTGCCAAGCGCGCAGCCGGAACCGTGGGCGTCATCGCCCCAGCCTGCGGCCTGTCCAGGCGCGCGGGAAACCCAGGACGCCGCTGCATCACAGCCCCCCGCCTGACAAGCCTGGCACAGCCAGGCGCGCAGCGGTCTGGGCCCAGTAGCCCAGGCCATCATGGTCTGTCAGATCCACCTTCAACGGGGTCATGGACACATGGCCATGCGCCGTGGCATGGAAGTCGGTGCCCTCGGCGGCATCCTTGGCGGCGCCGGCGCCGCCTATCCAGTACATCAGTTCGCCGCGCGGACTTTGCTGCTCTATGACGCGCTCGGCCGCGTGGCGCCGGCCCAGGCGGCACAGGCGCAAGGAGCGCAGCGCCTCGAAAGGCATGTTGGGAATGTTGATATTGAGCAGCCATGGGGACTGCCCCACCAGATGGTGCCGCTGCATCTGCTCCACGATCTCGCACGCCTTGCGCGCCGCGGAATCGATCTCGCCCCATCCCTTGTCCACCTGCGACAAGGCAATCGACGGAATACCGAACAGATAGCCCTCCATGGCTGCACCCACGGTGCCGGAGTAAATGGTGTCGTCGCCCATGTTGGCGCCGTTGTTGATGCCCGAGACGACCAGATCCGGCCGGTAGCCCAGCAGGCCCGTGAGCGCAATGTGCACGCAGTCGGCCGGCGTGCCGTTCACATAGCGAAAACCGTTGGCTGCCCGGTGCACGTACAGCGGCGAATGCAACGTCAAGGCGTTCGACTTGGCACTGTTGTTGTGTTCCGGCGCCACCACCTCGACGTCGGCAATGGCCTTGAGGGCGTCATGCAGCGCCACGATCCCCGGCGCCTGGTAGCCATCGTCGTTGGAAATGAGAATTTTCATGGTCAATGTGACTGAATGCAACGCATTGTAGAAGGCCTCTGGCGTCCAGCACGCTCGAACCCAAGACAGACGGGGCAGTGCCACGCCTTCCATGATGCGCCCCAATACCCAAAGGACATGAGTCTTCCATGCGCGCCTGGCCCTGAACCACCGTAACGACGTCGAGGCACTGCAATGGACTCAATTGCCCACACCCGCCCCCAGGCCCGCGAGGTGCCGATGGAAATCCGTGCCACCAGCCTCAACTTCCCCAATCTGCTGATAGTGGAGCACAAACACCAGATGAAGCCGCCCCTGCCGTTTGTACCCGGTTCGGAATACGCCGGCGTGGTGCAGGCCGTGGGCGCTGGAAAGGGCCCTGACGTGTTCTACGACCCGGTGGGCGAGCCATTGGTCTGACCGGCCGTTCGTTCCATTGCCTGGCAAGCTGGCATTGGTAACCGAGGTGACATCTACGCGCACCACAGCTATTCAAATATGCGGCGCTCGGTCACAATTGTGGCCCTTTGTGTCTCCCCCCCGTTCGCAGATGGACTCTGCCAAATCGCCCTCCGACATCGCGCGTGAAACCCTGAAGCTGCTGGCCAAGCGCCGACTGACTCCATCGCCCGACAACTACCAGGCCCTGTACGAAGAGGTGGCAGGAACGCGTTCCGCGCCGCAGTTTCCGGCCACCCAGCTGCGTCAGATCTTGCGCGTCATGCCCTGCCAGACACCTGGGCAAAAGCGCCAGGCCGAACTGCTGGAGAAGGCGATTGCGCAGCAGGACTGGTCCATGCTGCAGAACGTCCTCGTGGGCTACGCCAAGTTGGGACTGGCGCCAGCGCCCGTGCCGCCCGTGCACAGCGCCAGCATCGACCACCTGCCCCATGGCCTGGCGCAGAACCTGGTGCGCATGGTGGAGAACGCCCTGCCGGCGCTGGGGGAAGACGACCCCCGCATCCATGAGCTTGCCGCGCAGCTCATTGCCTTTCTGCGCGAGCCCACCCCCCCCGTAACAACGGCGGAGCAGTTGCTGAGCAACTACAGCTACCGCCTGTCGTTTGCCGCAGAAGACCAGGCCGCCATACGTCAGAGCCTGCTCGGCCTGCTGCGCCTGGTGTTCGAGAACATCGCCGCCCTGAGCATCGACGACGCCTGGCTGCATGGCCAGGCTGAGGCGCTGCTGACGGCCTCCACTCCCCCCTTGACGCTGCGCCAGCTCGACGACGTGCAACAGCGCCTGAAGGATGTGATCTTCAAGCAGTCCGAGGCCAAGGATCGCAGCATGCAGGCACAGAGCCAGATGCGCGAGCTGCTGGCCACCTTCATCGAGCGCCTGGCGCAGATGGATGAATCGAGCGGCAGCTACAGCGAACAGATGGAGCGCTGTGCGGAGCGCATCAGCCAGGCCACGGAGCTCAAGGAGATCACGCCCTTGCTGGAGGAGGTCATGGCGGCCACGCGCGCGGTGGCCTTGAACAGCCGCCTGACCCGCGCCGAACTGCAGGACTTGCGCGAACGCGCCGAAACCACGCACCAGGAGATGGATCTGCTGCGCCAGGAGCTCGATCGCGCCAGCATCCAGGCGCGCCACGACCCGCTCACCGGCTCGCTGAACCGCAAGGGCTTTGACGAAGCCATAGGCCGTGAAATCGCCCGCGCGCGCCGCCAGGGCAAGCCGCTGTGCCTGGCCCTGCTGGATCTGGACAACTTCAAGTCACTCAATGACCGGCTGGGCCACGAGGCCGGGGACGACGCGCTCAAGCATCTGGTGCTGGTCACACGCGAGGTCATGCGCCCCCAGGATCAGCTGGCGCGCTATGGCGGTGAGGAGTTCGTGCTGATCCTGCCCGACACCGAGCTGACCGAAGGCGTCAAGGCCATGGAGCGCCTGCAGCGCGAGCTGACCAAACGCTACTTTCTCAAGGAAAAAGAGCGCGTGCTCATCACCTTCAGCGCCGGCGTGACCCAGCTGGAGGGCGACGACCACGCCGACGCCATACGCCGCGCCGACCAGGGCATGTACCTGGCCAAGCGCGCCGGCAAGAACCGGGTGCTGGCGGCCTGAGCGGCACCCAAAACGCTCCATGCCCAGGCACTCCCAGGCCACCAGCCGCCGCCGGCTGCTGCAACAGGCGGTCTGGGCTGCCACGGCCACGCAGCTGCCGCGCTGGGCCTGGGCCCGGCAGCCGCTGCGCCACGACCCCTTCGGCCTGGGTGTGGCCAGCGGCGAGCCCCAGCCCGATGGCGTGGTGCTCTGGACGCGCCTGCTGCCCGAGCACCCGGCCGATGCCGGCGCCCCCTGGGCCGGCCCGCTCAGCGTGCGCTGGGAAGTCGCGGACGACGCGCAGTTCCAGCGCATCGTGCAGCAGGGCCAGGCCACCGCCCTGCCCGAGCTGGCGCACAGCGTGCATGTGGAGGTGACGGGCCTGCAGCCGGGCCGCTGGTACCACTACCGCTTCATGCTGGGCGACGCCGTGAGCCGCACCGGCCGCACGCGCACGGCCCCAGCCGCCGATGCACTGGCGCCGCGGCTGCGCCTGGTCTACGCCTCATGCCAGCGCTGGGAGAACGGTTACTACGCCGCCTGGCGCCACGCCTGCGCCGACGAGCCGGATCTGGTGCTGTTCCTGGGTGACTACATCTACGAGAACCCCAGCCCCAAAGACACCAGCGGCCTGGCGCGCGTGCACGACCTGCCGCTGCCGCAGAACCTGGCCGACTACCGCGCGCGCTACGCCCTCTACAAGAGCGATCCCGACCTGCAGGCCGCCCATGCCTGCGCGCCCTGGATGGTGACCTGGGACGACCATGAGGTGCAGAACGACTACGCCGGCAACCACGGCCTGGGTGACGCCCGCTGGCCACCGCTGCGCGCCGCCGCCTGGCAGGCCTATTACGAGCATATGCCGCTGCGCGCATCGGCCCTGGTATCCAGCAGCTTTCAGGGTCTGCAGCTCTACCGGCGCCTGGCCTGGGGGCGGCTCGCCCGACTGCACATGCTGGATGCGCGCCAGTACCGCGACCGGCAGGCCTGCCGCCCGCCCGGCAGCCGGTCGGCCGGCTCCGTGCACCCGGGCGCCTGCAGCGAGCTGGCAGCCCCCCAGCGCAGCTTTCTCGGCTGGCAGCAGGAGGCCTGGCTGCAACAGGGCCTGGCCCAGGATGGACGCGAGCATGCCGCGCGCTGGAGCGTGCTGGCGCAGCAGACCCTGCTCTCGCCGCGCCACTACCCCTCGGGCCAGCTGCCCGCCGACAGCTGGGACGGCTACCCGGCCGCACGTGCACGCCTGCTGAACGCCCTGGCGCAGCAGCCCCCGCGCAACACCGTGGTGCTGGGTGGCGACATCCACCAGAACTATGTCTGCAACCTGATGGCCCCGCCCGAGGCGGGCAAGGCAGGGCTCATCCTGGCCAGCGAGTTCTGCGGCACCTCGATCAGCTCGCGCGCCGGCACCACGCAGGACAGGCTGGACGCCCTGCGCCGCAGCAACCCCCATGTGCTGCTGGCGCGCAGCGAGGAGCGCGGCTACGGCCTGTGCGACATCACGCCAGAACACTGGACGACCCAGCTACGCGCCCTGCGCGACCCGCTGGACGCCGGCAGCGACGCGTACACTCTGGCCCGTTTCGTGGTGGAAGATGGCCGCGCCGGCCCCCAGTCCGCCTAGCACCGATACCCGGCGCCTTCCTTCATGGACAACGCGCCCACCCCAAGGACGACCCCAGCAGATGACCGGCAAAACCGCGCCCGCGCCGCGCCCCGCCGAGGCCGATTTCTCCGGCCATACGCCGATGATGGCCCAGTACCTGGCCCTGAAAAGCCAGCATCCGGACACCCTGCTGCTCTACCGCATGGGCGATTTCTACGAGCTGTTCTACGCCGACGCCGAGAAGGCCGCGCGCCTGTTGGACATCACGCTGACCCAGCGCGGCCAGTCGGCCGGCCAACCCGTCACCATGGCCGGCGTGCCGTTTCATGCGCTGGAGAACTACCTGGCGCGCCTGATCAAGATGGGCGAATCGGTGGCGATTGCCGAGCAGGTGGGCGAGGTGGGCGCCAGCAAAGGCCCGGTGGAGCGCAAGGTGGTGCGCGTGGTGACGCCCGGCACGCTGACCGACAGCGAGCTGCTGCCCGACAAAAGCGAATCCATGCTGCTGGCCGTGCACCAGGGTGCGCGCGCGCGCTGCGGCCTGGCCTGGCTGTCGGTCACCCAGGGCGTGGTGCAGCTGGCCGAATGCACGCAGGCCGAGCTGGGCACCTGGCTGGCGCGCATTGCGCCCAGCGAGCTGATCTACAGCGCGGGGATCACGCAGCGCTTTGAGGAGCAGCTGAACCAGCTGCGCCAGGGCGGCGCCTTCGCCTGCCCGATGAACCTGCGGCCCGACTGGCAGTTCGACGCCGCTTTAGGCCAGCGCAAGCTGCTGGAGCACCTGGGGGCGGCCAGCCTTCAGGCCTGGAACGCCGAGGGTCTGGCCGATGCCCACGCCGCCGCCGCCGCGCTCCTGCAATACGCCGAGCACACCCAGGGCCGCACCCTGACCCATGTGCACGGCGTGCGCGTGCAGCAGGGCGACGCACTGATCCACCTGCCGGCGGCCACCCGGCGCAACCTGGAACTGGTCAAGACCCTGCGCGGCGAAGACGGCCCGACGCTGTTCTCGCTGCTCGACAGCTGCATGACCGGCATGGGCAGCCGGCTGCTGAAGAACTGGCTACTGGAGCCCGAGCGCAATCGCACCGCCGCGCGCCAGCGCCTGGCCGCCACGCAGGTTCTGCGCGGCGCGGGCAGCGGCCAGGGGCCGTGGCAGCTGCTGCGCGGCGAACTCAAGGGCGTGAGCGACGTGGAGCGCATCACGGCCCGCATCGCGCTGCGCCAGGTGCGCCCGCGCGAACTGGTGGCGCTGTGCAAGACACTACAAAAAGCAGAGCTTTTAGCGCTTACCAGTCAAGCGCCAGAGCCCTATTTGGCTCAAATTTTTGCCGAGCTGCAGCCGCCCGCCGACTGCACCGCCCTGCTGCACGCCGCCATCCTGGAGGAACCCGCCGCCCTGGTGCGCGACGGCGGCGTGATCGCCCCGGGGTTCGATGCCGAACTGGACGAGCTGCGCGCCATACAGAACAACTGCGACGACTTCCTGCTCGATCTGGAAACGCGCGAGAAGGCGCGCACCGCCATCCCCAACCTGCGCGTGCAGTTCAACAAGGTGCATGGCTTTTACATCGAGGTCACGGCCAGCCATGTGGACAAGGTGCCGGAGAACTACCGCCGGCGCCAGACGCTGAAGAACGCCGAGCGCTTCATCACGCCCGAGCTCAAAGCCTTCGAGGACAAGGCCCTGTCGGCGCAGGAGCGGGGCCTGGCACGCGAGAAATGGCTGTACGAGCAGGTGCTCGACCAGCTCCAGCCCCATGTGGCGCGGCTCACGCGCCTGGCGCAGGCGCTGGCGCAGCTGGACGTGCTCTGCTGCCTGGCCGAGCGCTCGCTGACCCTCAACTGGTGCGCGCCGCAGTTCGTGAACGAGCCCTGCATAGACATAGAGGCCGGGCGCCACCCGGTGGTCGAAGGCCGGCTGGCCGAAACATCGAGCGGCGCCTTCATCCCCAACCACACGCGCCTGAACGCCAACCAGCGCATGCAGATCATCACCGGCCCCAACATGGGCGGCAAGTCCACCTACATGCGCCAAGTGGCCCTCATCGTGCTGCTGGCCAGCATGGGCAGCCATGTGCCGGCCAGCGCCTGCCGCCTGGGGCCGATAGACGCCATCCACACCCGCATAGGCGCGGCCGACGACCTGGCGAATGCGCAGTCCACCTTCATGCTGGAGATGACCGAGGCCGCGCAGATTCTGCACGGCGCCACGCCGCACAGCCTGGTGCTGATGGACGAGATCGGCCGCGGCACCAGCACCTTCGACGGCCTGGCCCTGGCCAGCGGCATTGCCACGCACCTGCACGACAAGACCCGCGCCTTCACGCTGTTCGCCACGCATTACTTCGAGCTGACCGAGCTGGCGGCGCGCCATGCGCATGCGGTCAACGTGCATGTGGGAGCCACCGAGGCGGGGCACGACATCGTCTTCCTGCACGAAATCCAGGCCGGTCCGGCCAGCCGCAGCTACGGCATCCAGGTCGCCAAACTGGCCGGCGTGCCCGCCGCCGTGCTCAACCACGCGCGCCACACGCTGGCGGCGCTGGAGGAGCGCGCGGGCGAGGATGACCTGCAGGTGGACCTGTTCGCCCCGCCGCCCGCACCCGAGATCCAGGCGGTGAGCCCCGTGGAATCGGCCCTGGCGCAGATCAACCCCGACCAACTGTCGCCACGCGAGGCGCTGGATGCGCTCTACCAGCTCAAGCGTTTGACCACAAATTGACAAAGGTTGTTAAGCGCGGCCAAGTGGTGTCAGCAAATGAAACTGTCCATTGACTTGCATGGACGGCTCAAGAGAATCAAAGCCAGTGTTTACTTACCTTGCAGCAATAGCGCGGAACACAAAAGCAAATCACCGGAGGGCATGAGCGCAGCCGCATGGCGCGCTAGTCATCGATCGACCGATTGGAGGATATATGCCGAGTGCGCTCAGTTATCCAGGGGTCTATTTAGAGGAACTGCCCAGCGGTGTACGCACCCTGACCGGGGTTGCCACATCGATCACCGCCTTTGTCGGCTACACCCGCATGGGAACGCCCGACAAGGCCGTTCCGATCACCAGCTTCAGCGATTTCGAGCGCGCCTACGGCGGGCTCGATCGGGACAGCCCGGTCTCGTACGGCGTGCGGCAGTTTTTTGCCAACGGTGGCGCCCAGGCCATCATCGTGCGCGTGGCCACCGGCTATGCCTCGGCCGCATGGACGTTCAACGGCGGCTCGCCCGCCGCCCCCGTCCTGGACGTGATGACAGCCTCCCCAGGGGCCTGGGGCAACGATCTGCGCATCACCGTGGACCGTGCCGCCGCGCTCAACCCCGACGCCCAGTTCAACCTCATCGTCTCGCAGCTGCAGGCCGACGGCGTGACCCTGGTGCCCCTGGAGACACACCGCAACCTGGACATGAACCCCTCCTCGGCACGCTACGTAGAG
>JAGPIX010000233.1 GCA_018054745.1 Alicycliphilus sp. | reverse complement strand
ACGACCTCCACCGCCTTGCGCGCCACGCGCAGGCGGTTGGCCTCGGCGGCCAGGCGCGCCTTGCGCCATATATCCAGCGGCTTGACCTGCCTGGCGGCCAGCATCTCGGCGGCGGCGTTGGCGCAGCCGTCGTCCATGTCGCGCAGGGCGTACCAGTTGCGCAGCACCTCGGCGCCGGCGTCCTGCGCGGCCTGGCCCCTGATCTGGTCTATGGCCAGGGCGTAGCAGCGCACCTCGCGGTCGTCGCCCATGCGGTAGTGGGGGTGCAGCTCGGCAAACTGCTCCCAGTCACGGCGCTGACCCAGCAGCAGCAGCCAGTCGTTGCGCAGCCGGTCTTCCTGGTAGCTGCCGGCCCAGCGCTGCAGAAAGGCATTCACCTCGGCGGGCTGGGCCATGTCCAGACGTGCGCGCAGCTCCCAGTAGGCGGCCCAGGGCTCCAGCACATGGCCGCGCGCGCCAGGAAGCAGCGTGGTCAGCCTTTGCCTGTCGCCCTTGCGAAAGGCCTGCTGCATCTCCAGCAAGGTGTCGTCGCCACGGTTTTGCGCCGCCGCCCAGGGGGCGGAGGCGGCGAGCACCGCCGTGGTCAGAAGGGGTGTCAGAATCTTGAGCCATTGCATGGGGGGAATTATCGGATGGACAAAGCAGCCCTACGCCGCGATTTGATTGCACAACGCCTGAGCCTGCCCGACCGGCTGCTGCGCGCCGACCAGCTGCAAAGCGTCATGCGCATCTGGCTGGTGGACCGGCCAGACACCGTCATCGGCGCCTACTGGCCCATCAAGGGCGAGTTCGACCCGTTACCGGCCCTGCACCGCTGGAAGGAGGACGGCGAGCTGCTGGACCAGCCCCAGCTGCGCCGCATCGGCCTGCCGGTGGTGAACAAGGCGCACAAGACCCTCACCTTCCACGCCTGGTACCCGGGCTGCCCGATGGAGGAGGACGCCTACGGCATCCCCAAGCCCAAGGACACCGAACCCATCCACCCCACGCTGCTGTTCGTGCCCTGCGTGGGCTACGGGCCGGGCGGCTACCGCCTGGGCTATGGCGGCGGCTTCTACGACCGCACCCTGGCCACGCTGCAGCCGCGCCCCACCACCGTGGGCCTGGGATACACCCACGGCTACCTGGACGAATTCGAGCCCGAGGCGCACGACCTGCCGCTGGACGCCATACTGAATGACAACGGCGTGGTCTGGCCGGTGTGAAAGAAAAGTGGCTGTAGGGCAATACAGCAAAGCGCCGACAGCTCTTGTTTTTGAAGCGTCAACACAAAGGGATGCCCCATGCTCCAGCTCTACATAGGCAACAAGAACTATTCCTCCTGGTCCATGCGGCCCTGGGTACTGCTGCGCCAGGCCGGCATTGCCTTCGAGGAGGTGTCGGTGCGCTTTGACAGCTTTGATGCCGGCTCGCAGTTCAAGCGCCAGCTGCAGGCCGTCAGCCCCGCGGGCAAGGTGCCGGTGCTGGTGGATGGCGACACCGCCATCTGGGACAGCCTGGCGATTGCCGAATACCTGGCCGAGACCTACCCCGACAAGCAGCTGTGGCCCCAGGACAAGGCCGCACGCGCCCGCGCGCGCAGCGTGACGGCCGAGATGCACAGCGGCTTCACCGCGCTGCGTAGCCATTGCGGCATGAACATCGAGGCGCGGCTGCCCGAGGTGGGCGCCATCCTCTGGCGCGACCAGGCCGGCGTGCGCGCCGACGTGCAGCGCCTGGTGGACATGTGGGGCGAGCTGCTGGCGCAGCATGGCGGGCCCATGCTGTTCGGCCAGTTCACGATTGCCGATGCCTTCTACGCGCCGGTGTGCATGCGCCTGGCGACCTACGCCCTGCCCGTGCCGCAGCCCATCGCCGACTATGTGCGGCGCGTGCAGCAGCTGCCCGGCGTCAAGGCCTGGATCGACGGCGCGCTGGCCGAGCGGGACTTCCTGGACTTCGAGGAACCCTACCGTATCCGCCGCGCCTGACGGCCCATCGTCCATGAAACTGCACATCCTCTCCGACCTGCACCTGGGCGTGCAGGGCATGGAGCACCCGCAGACCGATGCCGACATCGTCGTGCTGGCCGGCGACATTGCCCGCCCCGCGCAGGCCGTCGCCTGGGCCCAGGGCTTTGGCAAGCCGGTGCTGTATGTACCGGGCAACCACGAGTTCTACGGCGCCAGCCACGCCCAGGTGCTGGCCGAACTGCAGCGGCTGAGCCAGGGCACGCGGGTGCAACTGCTGGACAACCGCAGCGTCACGCTGGCCGGCGTGCGCTTTGTGGGCTCCACGCTGTGGAGCGACTTTCGCATCTTTGCCAGCGAAGAACAGCGCCAGCAGGCCATGGAGCAGGCGCAGCGCTTCATGTACGACTTCAGCCGCATCCGCATGGGCCCCGAGCCCGGCGACGCGCTGTTCACCCCGCAGGACGCCGCCGCCCTGTACGACGCCAACCTGCTGTGGCTGCGCGCGGCGCTGGCCGAGCCGTTTGACGGCCCCACGGTGGTCATCACGCACCATGCGCCCACGCTCAACAGCATCCACCCGCGCTTTGCCGGCTCGCCGCTGAATGGCATCTTCGTCTCGGACGCGCAGGACCTGGTGGCGGCCAGCGGCGCGCGGCTGTGGATACACGGGCATACGCACGACAGCTTTGACTACCAGGTACAGGGCACGCGCGTGCTGTGCAACCCGCGCGGCTACGCCAAGGAGGGCAAGGTGGAGAACGCGCTGTTCGACGCGCGGCTGGTGGT
>JAGPIX010000111.1 GCA_018054745.1 Alicycliphilus sp. | reverse complement strand
GCGCTGGAGCTGGTGCGCGCCTGGCTGTGCGAGGCGCCCACCGAGCAGGGCGCCTGTGGCCAGTGCGCCAGCTGCCACGGCATAGCGGTGCACACCCATGCCGACCTGTGCGTGCTCATGCCCGAGACGCAGATGCTGGCCCTGGGCTGGCCCCTGCCCGAGAAGGCCCAGGCCGAGATCGAGGACAAGAAGCGCAAGCCCAGCCGCGAGATCCGTGTCGAGGCCATGCGCGACGCCGTCGAGTTTGCCCAGCGCACCAGCGGGCGCGGGCGCGGCAAGGCGGTGCTGGTGTTTCCGGCCGAGCAGATGAACCATGTCACGGCCAACGCGCTGCTGAAGACGCTGGAGGAGCCGCCCGGTGACGTGCGCTTTGTGCTCGCCACCGAGGCCGCGCACGAGCTGCTGCCCACCATACGCAGCCGCTGCCTGGGCCACACCATGCTCTGGCCCCGGGCCGACGTGGCGCAGGCCTGGCTGGTGGAGCAGGGCGTGACGCCGGATGCGGCTCAGGCACTGCTGCGCGCCGCCGGTGGCCGGCCCGACGACGTGCTGGCCCTGCACCGCGCCGGCCGCAGCCCCCAGGCCTGGGCGCTGATCCCCAGGGCCATGGCGCGCGGTGAGGTGGCGGCCCTGGCCGACCTGGAACCGGCCCAGGCCGTGGATGCGCTGCAAAAGCTCTGCCACGACCTGCTGGCCAGCCGCGTGGGCGCACAGCCGCGCTACTTTGCCGCAGCCGACCTGCCGCAGGCGCCGGGCGTGGGCCCACTCACGCGCTGGTCGCGCGCCCTGATGCAGGAGGCGCGCACGGCCGATCACCCCTTCAACGCCGGCCTGATGCTGGAGTCGCTTGTAGCGCAGGCGAAGAGCACACTAAACTCTCGCCGTTGAACGACCAAAGCCACCCATGAGCAGTCCCTCCACAGCGCCGCGCCCCAGCGTCATGCAGCTGAACATCAAGGAAAAGGCCGCGCTGTACGCGGCCTACATCCCGTTCTTCGAGGAAGGCGGCATCTTCGTGCCGACGCCGCGCGAGTACAAGCTGGGCGACGATGTCTACGTGCTGCTGACGCTACCCGATGACCCGCAGCGCTACCCCGTGGCCGGCCGTGTGGCCTGGGTGACCCCCGCACGCGCGGCCGGCAACCGCACGCAGGGCGTGGGCATCCAGTTCCCCAAGGACGAAAAATCGCGCCAGCTCAAGCACAAGATCGAGGAAATCCTGGGCACCGCCCTGGCCTCGGACAAGCCCACGCAGACCATTTGAGCTTTACCCGCTCAACCGCCGACCGCGCGCCGGTCGGCGTTTTTGTTTCTTTACCACCATGTTTGTCGATTCTCACTGTCACCTGAACTTTCCCGAGCTGATCGACCAGCTGCCGCAGATCCGCCAGGCCATGGCTGCGGCCCAGGTTGATCGCGCGCTGTGCATTTGCACCACGATGGAGGAATTTGCCGCCGTGCATGGCCTGGCCACCCGCTACGACAATTTCTGGGCCACCGTGGGCGTGCATCCCGACACCGAGCACATGACGGAGCCGTCCGTGCAAGACCTGGTCGAGCGCGCCGCGCTGCCGCGCGTGGTGGCCATTGGCGAGACCGGGCTGGACTACTACGGTATGGAGGACCGCAAGGGCGGACGCAGCATTGCCGACCTGGATTGGCAGCGCGAGCGTTTTCGCACCCATATCCGCGCGGCGCGGTTGACGGGCAAGCCCTTGGTGATCCACACCCGCAGCGCATCCGAGGACACGTTGGCCATCCTGCGCGAGGAAGGCGAGGACGGCGGCGCGGGCAGCGCCGGCGGGGTATTCCACTGCTTCACCGAGAGCGCCCAGGTGGCGCGCGCGGCGCTGGACATGGGCTTCCATGTCTCCTTCTCGGGCATCATCACCTTCAAGAGCGCGCAGGATCTGCGCGATGTGGCGGCCTTCGTGCCCATGGACAGGCTGCTGATCGAAACCGACAGCCCCTACCTGGCGCCCGTGCCCTACCGCGGCAAGACCAACAACCCGTCCTACGTGCCCTTCGTGGCCCGGCAGATCGCGGCCGTGAAGGGGCTGGCCGTGGAGCAGGTGGCCGAGGCCACCAGCCGCAATTTTGAACAGCTGTTCTTGCAAGGAGCCGCCGCATGACGCGCCGCCGCACCACCCTGGCCTGGCTGGCATGGGCCGCCACGGTTCCCGTCTCGGGCTGCGCCCATGCGGGTGCCTACGAGGATTTCTTCAAGGCCATAGAGCTGGACAACGGCGCCGCCATCAGCGATCTGCTCAAACGCGGCTTCGACCCGAATGCGCGTGACCCCAAGGGCCAGCCGGCGCTGGTCGTGGCGCTGCGCGAGGATTCGCGCAAGGCCGCCGCGGCCCTGATCGGCGCCAGGGGCCTGAAGGTGGAGGAGCGCAACGCCAAGGACGAAAGCGCCCTGATGCTGGCCGCGCTGCGCGGCAACCTGCCGGCGGCGCGCGCCCTGATCAAACTCGACGCCGACGTCAACAAGACCGGCTGGACGCCGCTGCACTACGCCGCCTCGGGCACCACGCAGGACGCCAAGGCCATGGTGGCGCTGCTGCTGGAAGAAAACGCCTACATTGACGCCGCCTCGCCCAACGGCACCACGCCGTTGATGATGGCCGTGCGCTACGGCCCGGGCGATGTGGCGCGGCTCTTGGTGCAGGAGGGCGCCGACCCGACGCTGAAGAACGAACTGGGCCTGACGGCGCTGGACTTTGCCCGCCAGGCCGACCGCGCCGACATGGTGGAGCTGATCGCCCAGGCCGTGCGCCGGCGCCAGCCCAGTGCAGGCAAATGGTAATGCTATAAAAATAATTGCTATCTGCGCTTGATACACAAGCGTTAAGGCGGTATTTTGCTGTTGAATTGGTGATGGAGAACTCCTGCGAAAGCGGCTGGCATGGGGTTCACGAAGATTCTTTTAAATGCGAACGATTTGCATTTAGAATGAATTCTCCAACCACACACCGGAGGATCGCATGGAGTACTCGCCTTCTTCATCCAGCTGCCAGCATGCCTTGCTGGCGCGCAGCCCGCTCGGTCATGTGACCGTCTGCCCGGATTGCGCCGTGGTGCATCTGTCGCTCAACTGCGTCTCCGTGCGGCTGGAGGTGGAAGCCTTCGCCGCCCTGGCCGAGATGTTGAATCGGGCCCAGGAATGCCTGCATGGCAACCGCCCAGCGCAGGGTCTCGGCCATGGCGGCCAGGCGTGCGCGGTGCACTGAAGAGCGGGTCTGCGCACCATGGACAGGCTGCAGCAACAGGCCGGGTCGGCGCTGCGGGCCGACGTTGCCCATGTCGATGGTCTGGCCGGCGAGCATGGGGTCTTGTCCCGCGAGCTGGGCAGGGTGCAGGAGCGCTGCTCCCGGGTCATCGCCGAGCAGTCGGCCGAGATCGAACGGCTCAAGGCCCAGCTGCTGCGCCAGCGCGCCGTGGCGATCGCCAAGGACACGCGGATTGCCTTCCTGGCGCAGGATCTGGAGCGGCTCAAGGCGTCGCTGCCGGAGTATGCAAACACCATGAAACTGCGCGAGAAGCTGGAGCAGCTCGGCGCCCGGCAGGCCGATCTGGACGCGCAGAATGCAAGGCTGCGCCGGCAGCTGGCTGAAGCGCAGCATATGCTGGGCCAGCATGCGACCGGGGGTAGGCCCGATCCGGTCGCGCAGCATCACGGCGACGCGCCCAGGGCCATCCCGGTGACCGTTCACTCAAGGAAAAAAACCATTTTGTGCGTGGGTGGCCGCAACGGCCATATGTCCAGCTACCGGGATGCCGTGGAGAAGGCAGGCGGCCATTTTGCGCACCACGACGGCGCTCTGGAGGATAGGCAAGGGACGCTGGACGCGGTGCTTGCCGCGGCCGATCTGGTCATCTGCCAAACCGCCTGCATCAGCCACAACGCCTATTGGCGCGTCAAGGATTTTTGCCAGCGCACCGGCAAGCAATGCGTGTTCGTGGAGAACCCCAGCACCTCTTTGTTGACCCGCAAGCTGCAACAAATCGCCGCCGATGAGGTTGCTGCAAAGCCGGTTGCCAGCTCCCGCTGGTGACCGGCCTGAGGGCCTCACCTGCCCGCGCCGCTGCCTGCAATGCGCCGCGCATAGGCCGCCAGCACGATGCGCTCGGAGTGCACCAGGTAGTCGCCCAGCGCGGCCGCAGCCTCTTGGGGGTGGCCGGCTTCGAACAGGTCGATGATCTTCACGTTGCTGTCCACATAGGGTGCGTGCAGAAACTCCGGGTCGTCCAGCAGCCCGAAGGCCAGGCGCAGCTCGGCCAGCAGGTGGGTGAACATGTCGTTCAGCCGCTCGCTGTCGGCCAGCGCCACGATGGCCTTGTGGAACTCCATGTTGGCCGTGCCCACGCCGCGCCAGTCGCCGGCCTCGCGCCAGCGCAGGGCCGCGTCCACGGCCTGGCGCATCTGCTTGCGGGCGGGGTGGCGTGGGTAGGCCTGGGCCAGGGACTGGCATTCAACGAGCCGGCGCACGCGGTAGATGTCGATGATGGCCGCGATGCTGGGCACGGCCACCGACACGCCACGGTTGGGCTCGTGTTTCAGCAGTCCTTCCTTGGTCAGCATGCGGAAGGCCTCGCGCAGCGTGTTGCGCGAGATCTCCAGGCTGTCGCTCAGGGCCGCTTCGGACAGGCGCTGTCCCGGGGCGAATTCACCATGCACGATTTTCTCGCGCACCTGCTCCGCAATGCGGTCGGAGAGGTTTTGTTGCGGGTCGGCGGCACTCGTCATGGGCTGGGCGGGCTGGTGTTGAGGCAGCAAGTGTAGCCAGCACCCGCATGCCCGTTTGCCGCATGGCGGCAGCGCTGCGGGGGTGATCTCAGGGTTTTTCAGGATGCAAATTGCCACTCATTTGATAAATCATTGTTGAACAATTTAAGTTGAATGGTTCTGCGATCCTGCGATCCTGCGGTGCTTGTGGGCTGTAGGACAGGTTCCGCAGCGTCGGGGCGCTGCTTGCTTTTTGCCCGCGGAAGTTTGTAAATGCGATCTGCGCATGGGCGCCGCAGCGCAGCCCCGTGGGACTTGCCTTCACTTGTTTGTTTTCAACTGTCAATCCAAGGAGTCACCTCATGAAACGCATTCTTCTGTCGGTTGTCTGCCTGGCGGCGGCGGCTTCCCAGGCCCAGGTGAAGTGGGATCTGCCCACGGGCTACGCGGCCAACACCTTCCAGACGCAGAACAACCAGCAGTTCGCCAAGGAGGTGGACGAGCTCACCGGCGGCAAGCTCAAGATCACGCTGCACCCGGGCGGCTCGCTCTACAAGGCCAACGAGATCAAGCGTGCGGTGCAGACCGGCCAGGTTCCGGCGGCGGAGTTCATCCTCTCCGGCGCCGCGAATGAGAACCCGCTGTACGGCGTGGACTCCGTGCCCTTCCTGGCCAGCTCGTACGCCGATGCCTGGCGCCTGTACCAGGCGGCCAAGCCGGCGCAGGAGAAGCTGCTGGCCTCGCAGGGCATGCAGCTGCTCTACAGCGTGCCATGGCCGGGCCAGTCGCTGTACTCCAACAAGCCGGTGCAGTCGCCTGCCGACCTGGTGGGCACCAAGATGCGCGCCTACAACCCGACCTCCACGCGCATCGCCCAGCTGCTCAAGGCGCAGCCGGTCACCATCCAGCTGTCCGAGCTCGGGCAGGCGCTGGCCACGAACACGGTGAACAACTTCCTTACCTCCAGCGCCAGCGGCGTGGAGAGCAAGCTGTATGAGCAGATCAAGTACTTCTACCCGGTGAACGCCTGGCTGCCGCGCAATGCCACGGTGGTCAACAAGAAGGCCTTCGACAGCCTGGACAAGGGCCTGCAGGACGCCGTGCTGAAGGCTGCCGCCACGGCCGAGAAGCGCGGCTGGGAGAGCAGCGAGCGTCTGGACAAGGAGTTCCTGAAGGAGCTGGCCGCCAAGGGC
The DNA here is from genome assembly GCA_018054745.1 of Alicycliphilus sp. Lineage (GTDB taxonomy): Bacteria > Pseudomonadota > Gammaproteobacteria > Burkholderiales > Burkholderiaceae_C > Alicycliphilus > Alicycliphilus limosus. The sequence goes on along the minus strand of JAGPIX010000111.1, from coordinate 4,062 downwards.
ATGACCGTCTCCGAGCCGTCGGACGCGCTGAAGAAGGAGTTCGCCCGCATCGGCACCGTCATGACCGAGGAATGGGTGAAGGCGGCGGGCGCCGAGGGCAAGGCCATCGTCGACGCGTACAACAAGCGCTGACCTGTCTCATCGGGACGCGGGCCGCATAGGCACTGCGTCCCTTTCCATCCACTTTCAGAGCCCGCCCGGAGCCCGCCATGGATCAGCTCTTCCGACCTTTGTACCGCCTGCTCATAGCGCTCGCCTGCCTTTCCATGGTGGCTGCGTTCGTGATCGTCATGCTCGGCATCCTGGCGCGCCAGGTGACGTTCATCGACATCCAGGGGCTGGATGCCTATGCCGGCTACGCCATTGCCGCCACGCTGTTCTTTGCCTTGCCCACGGCGCTGATGCATGGCGACCATATCCGCGTCACGCTGCTGCTTGACCGTATGGGCAGCCGTACCCGTGCGGCTTTTGAGTGGGCCATGCTGATTGCGGGCCTGGGCCTGGCGCTCTATCTGGCCTGGTTTGCCGCGCGCGCCGTGTGGCTGTCCTACATCACGCACGACGTCTCACCCGCGGCCGACGCCACGCCGCTGTGGATTCCGCAGCTGTGCATGGCGATTGGCTGTGCGGCCTTTGCGCTGGCGTTTCTGGATGCCATCGTGGCGCGCTGGCGCGGGCGTGAATGGTTCATTGCCGGCCCGGGCTCGGTGGCCGAATAAAGGAGAACAACATGGACATGATGGCTGCACTGGTGCTGATCATTGCGCTGTTCGCGGTGCTCGGCGCGGGCATGTGGATCGGCCTGGGCCTGCTGGCCGTGGGACTCATCGGCATGGGGCTGTTCACCAGCCGCCCGGTGGGCGACAGCATGATGCTGACGATCTGGGGCGCCAGCTCGGCCTGGACGCTGACGGCGCTGCCGCTGTTTCTGTGGATGGGCGAGATTCTGTTTCGCAGCAAGCTATCGGACAGCATGTTCCGCGGCCTGGCGCCGTGGATGGACAAACTGCCAGGGCGCCTGCTGCACACCAACGTGGTCGGCTGCACCATCTTTGCCGCCATCTCCGGCTCTTCGGCCGCCACCTGCGCCACCATCGGCAAGATGACCCTGCCCGAGCTTAAAAAGCGCGGCTACCCCGACGCCATGGCCGTGGGCACGCTGGCGGGCTCGGCCACGCTGGGGCTGCTGATTCCGCCCTCCATCATCATGATCGTCTATGGCGTGGCGGCGAACGTGTCGATTGCCAAGCTGTTCCTGGCCGGCGTGTTCCCGGGGCTGCTGCTGGCCGGGCTGTTCATGGCCTATATCGCTACCTGGGCGCTGTTCAACCGGGACAAGGTGCCGGCGTCGGACATGTCCATGGGCTTCATGCAGAAGATCTACGAATCCCGCTTTCTCATACCGGCGGTGATCCTGATCGGCCTGGTGCTCGGCGGCATCTATAGCGGCGTGGCAACCGCCACCGAGGCCGCTGCCCTGGGCGTGGCCGGCGCGCTGGGCCTGGCAGCCATTGAGGGGTCGCTGACCTGGCAGAAGTTCACCGAGGGCCTGGTCGCCGCCTGCCGCGTGTACTGCATGATCGGCCTGATCCTGGCCGGGGCGGCCTTCCTCACGCTGGCCATGGGCTTCATCGGCCTGCCGCGCCACCTGGCCGAATGGATAGGTTCGCTGCACCTGTCGCCGTTTGCCCTCTTGATGATGCTGACGGTGTTCTTCATCGTGCTGGGCTGCTTTCTGGACGGCATCTCCATGGTGGTGCTGACGATTGCCGTGCTGCTGCCCACGGTCGAGGCGGCGGGCTATGACCTGATCTGGTTCGGCATCTTCATCGTGCTGGTGGTGGAGATGGCGCAGATCACGCCGCCCGTGGGGCTGAACCTGTTCGTCATCCAGGGCCTGACCAAGCGTGACATAGGCTGGATCGCCCGCGTGGCCGCGCCCATGTTCTTCGTCATGCTGGCCGCCGTGATCATGCTCTATGTCTGGCCGCAGATCGTGCTCTGGCTGCCTTCGCACATGTAAGGGAGTGCGCCATGTCCGTGATCGACCTGAACAGCGACCTGGGCGAGAGCCTGGGCGCCTGGAGCATGGGCGACGACGCCGCCATGCTCGACATCGTCAGCAGCGCCAACGTGGCCTGCGGCTTTCATGCGGGCGACCCGGCCGGCATCCTGGCCACGCTCCGGGCCGCAAAGGCGCGCGGCGTGGCCGTGGGCGCGCATGTGGCCTATCCGGATCTGATCGGCTTTGGCCGGCGCAACATGGATGTGGCCAGCCCCGACCTGGTGGCCGACGTGATCTACCAGATCGGCGCCCTGCAGGGCCTGGCGCAGGCGGCCGGCACGCGCATCGCCTACGTCAAGCCCCATGGCGCGCTGTACAACACCATTGCGCACGACGAGCGCCAGGCGCGCGACGTGATTGCCGCCATCCGCGCCGTCGATGCCGGCCTGGCACTGGTGGTGCTGGCGGCCTCGCCGCTGGTGCAATGGGCGCGGGACGCCGGCCTGCGCGTGATCGCCGAGGCCTTTGCCGATCGTGGCTACACGCCCCAGGGCACGCTGGTGTCGCGCCGCGACAAGGGCGCCGTGCTGCACGACAGCGCCCTGGTGGCCCGGCGCATGCTGCGCCTGGTGAAAGACGGCGTGGTCGAGGCCATCGATGGCAGCCTGGTTCGCCTGGACGCCCAGTCCATCTGCGTGCACGGCGACAGCCCTGGCGCCGTGGAGATGGCGCGCGCCGTGCGCAAGGCGCTGGAGGCGGACGGCGTTGCCGTGCGGCCATTTGTTTGACGGCTGATTGACGGGAGCCAGCACCATGACGAACAACCCATTGCAACAGGCCCACACCCCTGCTCAGGCCGCCGCTCGCCAGGCGCGCGCCGCCTACCGCGCCGGCCTGAAGCAGCCCACGGCAGGCGTGGCGCCCGGCATGACCCAGGCCAACATGATTGCGCTGCCGCGCGACTGGGCCTGGGACTTTCTGCTCTACGCCCAGCGTAACCCCAAGCCCTGCCCGGTGCTGGACGTGATCGAGGCCGGTGCGCACCACACGGTGCTGGCCGAAGGCGCCGACATCCGCACCGACATTCCGCTGTACCGCGTCTGGCGCCATGGCAAGCTGGCCGAGGAGGTGCAGGACGCCACGGCCCTGTGGGCCGAGCACCCGGACCTGGTCACCTTTCTGATCGGCTGCAGCTTCACGTTTGAAACCCCGCTGCAGGAGGCCGGCATCGAGGTGCGCCACATTGCCGACGGCGGCAACGTGCCCATGTACCGCACCAGTCGCCAATGCCGCCCGGCAGGGCGCCTGCATGGCGAGATGGTGGTGTCCATGCGGCCCATTCCCGCGCACCGCGTGGCCGATGCGGTCAGCATCTCGGCGCGCTTTCCCGCCGTGCATGGCGCACCCGTGCATGTGGGCGACCCGGCCGCGCTGGGCATTGCCGATCTGGCCAGGCCCGACTTTGGCGACCCGGTGCGTATCGAGCCCGGCGAGATCCCCGTGTTCTGGGCCTGCGGCGTCACGCCCCAGGCGGCGGTGATGGCCTCGGGCGTGCCGTTCGCGGTCACGCATGCGCCGGGCTATATGTTTATCACTGATGTGCCCGACAGCAGCTACCACGTCTGATATGCGCTTCCTGCCCGTCTCATTGAACGCGCTGCTGGTGGAGCTGGCCGATCTGGATCAGACCCTGGCGCTGCTGGCTTCGCTGCAGCGCGAGCCCCTTCCGGGCGTGCAGGAGTTGGTGCCTGCGGCGCGCACCATCCTCGTGCAGTTCCGCCCTTCGGCCACCAGCGTGGCCGCGTTGGTGCAGGCTATTGCCGCGCGCGACCTGTCGCAGCAGGTGCGGCGCGACGCCACCCTGGTGGAAATCCCCGTGCACTACGACGGCGAGGATCTGGCCGAGGTGGCGCAAATCCTGGGCATCACGCCCGAGGAGCTGGTGCGCCGCCACACAGGTAGCGACTACAGCGTGGCCTTCGTCGGCTTTGCGCCGGGCTTTGCCTACCTGTCGGGCGGGCATGAGAGCCTGGATGTGCCGCGCCGCGCCACGCCGC
>JAGPIX010000110.1 GCA_018054745.1 Alicycliphilus sp. | reverse complement strand
GCCAACCTGGATCTCCTCGAACTCCACCCTCATGCCCTCGGCGGGCGGCGTGGCGCCGCGATAGTCGCGGACGTGAAAGAACACGTTGGAGCTGTGCGCCCCCTGGATGAAGCCAAAGCCCTTGGCTGAGTCCCATCGGCGGATGATGCCTTGTGTGTGCATGTCAAAGCCGTAAAAAAGCCGCCCGCAGGCGGCTCGAGTTGGAGTAGGGGCGCTCAGATCACCTTGGCAATCGCCTGGCAGACATAGTCAATGTTCTTGCTGTTGAGCGCGGCCACGCAGATGCGGCCGGTGTCGGTGCCGTAGACACCGAACTCGCTGCGCAGGCGCAGCATCTGCTCCTTGGACAGGCCAGAGTAGCTGAACATGCCGATCTGCTCGGTCATGAACGACATGTCCTGCTTGACGCCGGCGGCCTTCAGGCCGTCCACCAGCTTGCTGCGCATGGCCTTGATGCGCACGCGCATTTCGCCCAGTTCCTTTTCCCACAGCGCGCGCAGCTCGGGGGTATTGAGCACCGCAGCCACCACGGCGCCGCCGTGGATGGGCGGGTTGCTGTAGTTGGTGCGGATGGCGATCTTGAGTTGCGACAGCACGCGGTCGGCTTCTTCCTTGCTCTGGCACAGCACCGACAGGGCGCCCACGCGCTCGCCGTAGAGCGAAAAGCTCTTGGAGAACGATGTCGAGACGAAGAAGGCCAGGCCGGCGGCGACAAACTTCTGGATCACCGCGCCGTCCTCGGCAATGCCGTTGCCAAAGCCCTGGTAGGCCATGTCCAGGAAGGGCGTCAGGCCGCGTGCCTTGACCACGGCAATCACCTGATCCCACTGCGCCGGCGTGATGTCATAGCCCGTGGGGTTGTGGCAGCAGGCATGCAGCACGACGATGGTGCCGGACTCGGCGGCATTCAGGCTGGCCAGCATGCCGTCGAAGTTCACGCCGCGCTTTGCCGCGTCGTAGTAGGCATAGCTTTCGACCGTGAAGCCGGCGTTGGTGAACAGCGCGCGGTGGTTCTCCCAGCTGGGGTCGGAGATCAGCACCTTGGCCGCCGGGCTGATCTTCTTCAAAAAGTCAGCGCCAATCTTCAGCCCACCCGTGCCACCGATGGCCTGCACGGTGGCCACGCGGCCGGTCTTGACGGGTTCGGAGTCGGCGCCAAACACCAGGCCCTTGACGGCAGCGTCGTAGGCGGCGATGCCGTCGATCGGCAGGTAGCCGCGCGCGGCGGGCTTGTCCATCATGGCCTTTTCGGCGGCCTGCACGCAGGCAAGCAGCGGCAGCTTGCCGTTGTCGTCGAAGTACACGCCCACGCCCAGGTTGACCTTGGCGGGGTTGGTGTCGGCGTTGAATTGTTCGTTCAGACCCAGGATGGGGTCGCGGGGGGCCATTTCGACGGCGGTGAACAGAGACATGGAGAGTCCTTGAGGGGAAATCGGGAGATATGTGCCTGGCGGCATGGCCCCATGCATGTTTCGCATTCGGGGCAGCCCGCCATTTTAACGGCCGATACCTTGCGCCGTTGACCGTGCCGACAGGTCATCAGCCCTGTGCCAGCAGCCTGGTCGCCTGCGAGGCGGCGATCCACTCCTCGTTGGTGGGCTCCACGCCCACGAGCACGCGGCTGGCGCTGGTGGAGATCACGGCCGCGTGGCTGGCGTTGGCGTCCTGGTCCAGGTTCAGGCCCAGCCAGCCGAGCTGCACGCAGACGCGCCGGCGCAGCTCGGCGTTGTTCTCGCCAATGCCGGCAGTAAAGACCAGCATGTCCAGGCCGCCGAGCACGGCGGCGAGCGCGCCGATCTCGCGCACGATGCGGCGCACATACAGCGCCAGCGCGGTGCGCACGCGCTCGTTCTCATGCTCCAGCGGCAGCAGCACGCGCGGGTCGGGCGACACGCCCGACACACCCAGCAGGCCCGAGTCCTGGTACAGCATGCGTGCCACCTCGTCCAGCGACAGCTTCTCTATCTGCATCAGGTAGATCACGGCGCCCGGGTCCAGGGCGCCGCAGCGTGTGCCCATCATCAGGCCGTCCAGCGCCGAGAAACCCATGGTCGTGGCCACGCTCTTCAGGCCCTGCATGGCGCACAGGCTGGCGCCGCTGCCCAGGTGGGCGACGATGGTGCGCCCGCGCGCGGCGTCGCCATGGCGCTCGGGCAGGGCGTGGCCCATGTAGTCGTAGGACAGACCATGAAAGCCGTAGCGGCGCACGCCGCGCTCCCAGGCCGACCAGGGCAGGGCAAACATCTGCTCCACGGGCTCGGCCGTGCGGTGAAAGGCGGTGTCAAAAACGGCCACCTGGGGCACGTCGGGGTGCTGCTGCATCAGCAGGCTCATGGCCTTGAGCGGAAACGGCTGGTGCAACGGCGCCAGTGGTATGTAGCCGCGCAGCTCGTCGATCACCTGCTGCGTGACCAGGGTGGGCGCAAAGTAATGCTGGCCGCCATGTACCACGCGGTGCGCCACGGCGCACGGGCGCTGGCCCTGCAAGCGCTTGAGCACGCGCTCGCGTATCAGCGCCAGGGCTGCGGTGTTGGGGTGCTCGGTGTCCAGCGTGATCGGCTGGGGCGGCTGGCCGGCCTCGTCAAAGGTGGGGGTGGGCCCGCCTATGCCCTGCACCTTGCCGCTCCACAGCGGCTGGCGTGGCATGGGGATAGTGGCGGCGTCGAACAGCGCGAACTTGATGCTCGATGAGCCGCAGTTGAGAACGAGGATGACGTCACTGGCCATGGCTGTGTATTCCCTATTCAATGCAATCACGGTGGCGTGACGCGGTAGCGCTGCGCCAGCATCAGGGCGATGGCGCAGGAGGCCAGCCGCGTCTGGCGCGAGTCGGCCCGGCTGGTCAGCACCACCGGCACGCGCGCGCCCATGACGATGCCGGCGCTGTCGGCGCCGCCCAGGTATTCCAGCTGTTTGGCCAGCATGTTGCCGCTCTCCAGGTCGGGCACCACCAGCACGTCGGCGCGGCCTGCCACTTCGGACTGGATGCCCTTGACGCGCGCCGCCTCGGGCGAGACGGCGTTGTCGAAGGCCAGCGGGCCGTCCAGCAGGCCACCGGTGATCTGGCCGCGATCGGCCATCTTGCACAGCGCGGCTGCGTCCAGCGTAGCGGGCATGCGCGCGTTGACGGTCTCCACTGCGGCCAGTATGGCCACGCGGGGCTGGGCCACGCCGATGACATGCGCCAGGTCGATGGCGTTGCGCACGATGTCGGCCTTGTCGTCCAGCGTGGGGGCGATGTTGATGGCGGCGTCGGTGATGATGAAGGGGCGCGGGTAGCTGGCCGTCTCCATGATGAAGCAATGCGTCAGGCGCCGCTCGGTGCGCAGGCCCACGTTGGGCGCGAGGATGGCGCCCAGGTATTCGTCGCTGTGCAGGCTGCCCTTCATCAGCGCCTGCACCTCGCCCTTGCCGGCCATGCAGGCGGCGGCTGCTGCTGCGGCGTGGCTGTGCGGCGCGTCCACGATCTCACAGCCGGCAAGTGATATGCCGCCCTCCGCCGCCACGGCCTGCAGCCTGGCCTGCGGGCCGACCAGCACCGGGATGATGATGCCGGCGTCGCGCGCGTCCATGGCGCCGCCCAGGCTGAGCGCGTCGCAGGGGTGGACGACGGCCATGCGCACCGGCTCCAGGTTGCGCACATGGGCGATGAGGCGGTCGATGCCGCGCAGTTGCTGGCCGTTGGCGGGCGCAGGGTTGGTGGAGGTGATCATGTGCTCTGCCTGCCTTTTCTCTTGCTGGCCGCACGCTTCGGGGGCTGCACGGCCGGTGGGGTCTCGGGTGTGGGCAGCGCTGGCTGGCCGGCCTGCGCTGCCTGCTCGAACAACTGCCGCATGGTATGCCAGCGCGCGGCCTCTTCGCCCTCCAGCGCATTGCCCGCCTGTAGCAGGGCGCCCAGGTGCAGTGCGGCGGCCTGTATGCGCTCGGCGGGCGCGCGCGCCAGCAGCGTGGGCAGGGCTGCGATGGCCTCGGGGCCGGCAATGTGCATCAGCAATGCCTGGCGGCGCACCAGGTTGCGCGCGCCCTCGATGTCAAGGCGGCTCGCCAGCTCGGTCTGGCGCAACAGCAACGCGCGACGGTACTGGCGCTCGTCCGCTTCGCGCCGTGGTTGCAGCACGAATATCAACGCCCGTACCGTCGCTTCGGGCAGGCCGCCCTGCTCGATCGACACGCGCAACCCGCCCAGCCGTTGCGCCATCCACGCGCGGTGCTCGGGGGTGTCGCCAGGATGCGGCCGCAACGCCGCGGCCGGATCGGCCTGGCCCGCCAGCGCCTGCACCAGCGGATGGCTGTAGATCGCCTCGAAAGCCCTCTCCTCGGCCTCGTCGCGCGATTGGCTGAACACCTGCAGCAAGTGCGTGATCGCGTCCGAGCAGGCCTCTTGCCAACTCCACCACGGGTTGTCGGCGCCCACCGGCTTGCGATCGGCGCGCACGGATTCGGCCTGCTGTTCGACCACAGGCGCGAGCAGGTTGCGGTCGGACCACATCTCGTAGCCGATGCGCAGCGGATGCCAGGCGCGCAGCGCGTCGGCCAGCTGCGGGGTGACCGCGCCCCGAACCCAGGGCTGAAGGTAGCGACGGTACAGCGCCAAATTGACCTGCGAGACATGCGCTGCAGCGGCAAAGCGCCGGTCGCTTGCGGCCACCTGCACGGGATCGGGGGACACGATGGCGCGCACATCGTCCAGCGTGCGCTGGTGCACGGTCATCAGGTAGTCACCGGGCACGATCTCGGCGTGCGCCATGTCCGGCTCCTTGTCCTGCACGCTGAGCTCGAACAGACCGGCGGGCAGCATGTCGATCAGGTCGATGTTGCTGGTGAACTTGGCGTGCTCTTTGCGGCCGACCGCGCCCGAAACGAAGATGCCGAGGTGGCCGATGCTCTGGTGCGTCGCATAGACGATGGTCTGATCATGGCCCAGCAGCTCGTCGTCGCTGCGATAGAGGTCGGTGATCCAGCCTAGCGCCTGCGGTGGCGGAGTGATGTTGTCGCCGTAGGAGCAGAACACCACGATCGGCGAGGTGATGTTGCGCAGGTCGATGCGCACGCCGTCGCTGGTAACCAGCTCGGCCGAGCTCAGCTTGTTGCCGATGAACAGGTCGTCGACGATGGTCTGCATCTCCACGTCGTTGAGGCAGACGTGGCCGCCCCAGTATTTCTCGAAGGCAAGAAAGCGCGGTCCTTCGGTGTCGACGTTCGCATAGACATGGTGCTTCTTCTCCCACAGGGTGTTGGCCGGGTTGAGGTTCTCGAAGTTCTGCACCAGCCAGGCGCCGTCGAACTTGCCGGCGCCGATGTCGCTGGCCAGCGCGGTCAGCCAGCTGCCGCCGGTCAGCCCGCCGCCGTAGCGCATCGGATTCTTGCCGCGCCAGCCGGCCCAGTATGACAAGGGCGTGCCGGCCAGGATGATGGGGCCGAACAGCTCGGGCCAGACGGCCGCGGTCATCATGATCTGCCAGCCGGCCTGGCAATTGCCGATCACCGCAGGCTTGCCGTGCGCGTCGGGGTGCAGCTCGATCACCTTGCGCAGAAAAGCGGCTTCGGCGCGCATCACGTCCTCGACCGTCTGCCCCGGGATCGGGTTGGGTGTGAAGCCGACGTAGTAGCAGGGGTGTCCGGCAGCCAGCGCGGCACCGATTTCGCTGTCGGGCTTGAAGCCGCCGATGCCCGGGCCATGGCCGGCACGCGGATCGACGACGACAAACGGGCGCCTGGTCTCGTCGCTGGCCACGCCCGGCTGCGGCTGTATGCGAACCAGCCCGTAATTGACCGGGCGCGGCAGCGTGTCGCCGCGCATCACCAGCTCGGCCGCGAAGTTCAGCACGTTGGGCGCGGTTTCCTGCATGTGCGCGCGGTACTGGTTGCCGCGCGCTCGCATGATGTCGGCGTAAAGCACCGCGCGCTGCATGGCGTCGATGCCGTAGTCCAGGGTGTCGCGGGTGAAGGTCGATGGGTTGAACAGCAAGACGCAAATCCTTTCTTCAATACTTAGGTGGGTCGCCGTTCATGGCGACGTTGCTTGCGGCCATGAAGCCGACCACGCTGCTGACATCCTGCCGGCATAAGGATGCGACAGGATGACGGCGCCAACTCTCCAAATTCGGATGAAAAACAGCTATAGCCCTTATCCATCAAGCGCAGCATGCTATTAAAAAAGCATACGCAAGCCCAAAGGAGGGCGAGCGGCCATCCGAAACGCGTTGTCACTCAGGCTCTCAGGCATGGCTTACTTCTGCATCACATAGGTGCCTGGGGCGGCGCCCAGCGTTTTTCCGCTGCCGCTCTTGCCGCCCATGGGCGGGGGCGCCACCTGGGCGCTGGCGTTGTGCGCCAGCCAGGCGCTCCAGGCCGGCCACCACGAGCCCTCATGCACGGGCGTGTCGGCCTGCCACTGGGCGGGGTTGCGGTAGCGGGCACCTGCCTTGCGCGTGGCAATCTGGTAGCTGCGCCTGGGCCGCCCCGGCTCACTGACGATGCCCGCGTTGTGGCCGCCGCTGGTGAGCACGAAGCTGATGTCGGAGTCATTGAGCAGGTGAATCTTGTAGACCGAGCGCCATGGCGCCACATGGTCGCGCAGCGTGCCGACGACGAACAGCGGCACGCGGATGTCGGCCACCGTCACCGGCTGGCCATCGACCTGCCAGCGGCCTTCGGCCAGGTCGTTGTTCATGTAGAGGTGGCGCAGGTATTCGCTGTGCATGCGATACGGCATGCGTGTGGTGTCGGCGTTCCAGGCCATCAGATCTACCAGCGAGCCGCGCTCGCCCAGCAGGTATTCACGCACACGCCGCGACCAGATCAGGTCGCGCGAGTTGAGCATCTGGAACGAGGCGGCCATTTGCCAGCCTTCCAGGTAGCCCTTGCGCCACATGCCAGCCTCCAGCCAGGCGAGCTGGCTGTCGTCGACAAACAGCTTGACCTCACCCGATTCGCGGTAGTCGATCTCGGATGCCAGCAGCGTCAGGCTGGCCAGGCGCTCGTCGCCGTCGCGCGCCATGGCCGCCGCCGCGGTGGCCAGCAGGGTGCCGCCCAGGCAGTAGCCCACGGCCTGCACCCGGTGTTTTGGAACGATGGTGCCCACGGCGTCCAGCGCCGCCATCACCCCCAGCTGCCGGTAGTCGTCCAGGCCCAGGTCGCGGTCGTCCGCGTCGGGGTTTTTCCAGGAGATGATGAAGACGGTGTGGCCCTGAGCGACCAGGTAGCCGACCATGGAGTTGTGCGGCGACAGGTCGAGGATGTAGTACTTCATCACCCACGAGGGCACGATCAGCACTGGCTCGGCCCCTACCTTGCGCGTGGTTGGCGCGTACTGGATGAGTTCGATCAGGCGGTTGCGCAGCACCACCTTGCCGGGCGTGACCGCCACGTCCTTGCCGACTTCGAACCCCTCGGCGCCAGCCGGCCCCTTGCCGGTGAGCTGGCGCTGCGCGTCGTCCAGGAAATTCATCGCGCCCCGCCATAGATTGAGGCCGCCGCTGCTGGCGGTGGCGCGCAGCACTTCGGGGTTGGTGGCAATGGCGTTGGCGGGCGACATCATGTCCAGCCATTGGCGCGCGGCAAATTCGACCATTTTCTCGTGGTGCTCGGACACGCCGCGCACGTCGGTGGTGGCCTCTTTCCACCATTGCTGCTGCAGCAAAAAGCCCTGCTGGATCAGGTTGAACGGCCACTGCTGCCAGGCGGGATCGGCAAAGCGCCGGTCATGCTCCAGCGGCTCGACGCAGGCGGGGCAACTGGCCTGCAGGCCGGACTGCTGCGCGTAGCGCGCAAACTGCCATTGCTTGCGCCAGGCGTCCAGCCACAGGCTGCGCTGCTTGCCAGGCGACAGCGCCAGGTGCATGGACCAGTCGAACCAGGCCAGGGCACCTGCGGTGGGCGCAGCCCCGGCCGTCAGCCGCGCCCGCGCGGCGTAGGCCAGGTTGTCGATCATGTCCAGAAAGTCCCCCGGCGCCTGGGCTCGCGGCTCTGGCGCCTGGGGTTGCGAAGTGACAAGGTCGTTCATGTGTCGATTTCCTTGGGTATGGGGCCCTGCGAAAGCGGGGCAGGGCCCGCACGGATGCAGCGTCTCAGGCGTTCATGTCGAGCACGATGCGGCCCTCGATCTGGCCGGCATGCATGCGCGCGAAGATGTCGTTGATGTTCTCCAGCCGGTCGCTGGCAACGGTGGCGGCCACCTTGGCCTGCTCGGCAAACGCCAGCGACTCCTGCAGATCCAGTCGGCTGCCAACAATGGAGCCGCGCACGGTGATGCCGTTCAGCACCATGCCGAAGATGTCCAGCGGAAAGTCGCCTGGCGGCAGTCCGACCAGCGACATGGTGCCGCCGCGGCGCAGCATGCCGGTGGCCTGTGCGAAGGCCTTGGGCGATACCGCCGTCACCAGCGCACCATGGGCGCCGCCGATTTCCTTCTTCAGAAACGCCGCCGGATCGGTGTTCAAGGCGTTCACGGTCACCGTGGCGCCCAGGCGCTCGGCAAGCCTGAGCTTGGTGTCGTCCACATCCACCGCCGCCACGTTCAGGCCCATGGCCCGGGCGTATTGCACCGCCATATGGCCCAGGCCGCCGATGCCCGAGATCACCACCCAGTCGCCCGGCTTGGTGTCGGTCACCTTGAGCCCCTTGTAGACCGTGACGCCCGCGCACAGCACCGGCGCTATCTCGACAAAGCCAACGTTGGCCGGCAGGTGGCCCACGTAGTCGGCGTTGCCCAGCGCGTATTCGGCAAAGCCGCCGTTGACCGAGTAGCCGGTGTTCTGCTGGCTCTCGCACAGCGTCTCCCAGCCGCCCAGGCAGTGCGTGCAATGGCCGCAGGCCGAGTACAGCCATGGAATGCCGACGCGGTCGCCCTCCTTGACATGCTTGACACCGGCGCCCACCGCGGCAACAAAGCCCACGCCCTCGTGGCCGGGAATGAAGGGCGGGTTGGGCTTGACCGGCCAGTCGCCCTCGGCGGCGTGCAGGTCGGTGTGGCAGACGCCGCAGGCCTCGATCTTGACCAGCACGTCACCCGCACCTGGGCGCGGCACTGGCACTTCTTCGATGGCCAGCGGCTGGTCGAAGGCGCGTACGACGGCGGCTTTCATGGTCTTGTTCATCACGAAACTCCTTTTCGGGGGGTGGGTGGAAACTCAACAGGTGTTGCGGCGGGCGTATCAGGCCATTTGCGCGATGGTCTTGCGAAAGCGCGCCAGCGACAGCGCAAACAGCACCGCGCCGATCAGCGCCATCCACAGAAAGGGCTGCCACACGACGTCCAGACCGGCGCCGCGGTAGAGGATGGCCTGGCCGATCTCGACGAAGTGCGTGGTCGGCGCCGCCAGCATGATGGTCTGCACCAATTCGGGCATGCTTTCCCGCGGCGTGGTTCCGCCCGAAAGCATCTGCAGCGGCATGATGGTGAGCACCAGCAACATGCCGAACTGGGCCATGTTGCGCGCCAGCGTCGCCAGAAAAATGCCCATAGACGTGGTGGCAAACAGGCACAGCGCCGCCCCGGTGAAGAACAGCGGCAACGACCCCTGCACCGGCACCTGCAGCATGGCGCGCACCACCAGGTTGAGCGACAGGGCGGCGGCAGCCAGCACCACCAGTCCCATGGCCCAGATCTTGGACAACATGATCTCGGTCGGCGTCACCGGCATGACAAGCAGGTGCTCGATGGTGCCGTGCTCGCGCTCGCGCAGCAGCGCCGCTCCGGTCAGGATGATGGACAGCAGGGTGATCTGGTTGATGATCTGATTCAGGCTGCCGAACCAGCTTTTCTCCAGCGCCGGGTTGAAGCGCGCGCGCACGGCCAGCTCCACCGGCGCGGCCGTGCCGACGCGCTGGCGCTGGACGAACTCGCCCACCTCGGCCAGCACGATCTGCTGCACATTGCCGCTGCCGGTGAAGGCCTGGCTCATGCGCGTGGCGTCGACGTTGAGCTGCAGCTGCGGCGCGCGCCCAGCCAGCACGTCGCGCTGCAAGCCCTGGGGCAGGTGCAGGGAGAAGGTGTACAGGCCGGCGTCCATGC
>JAGPIX010000232.1 GCA_018054745.1 Alicycliphilus sp. | reverse complement strand
CGCCCTGCTGCGCCAGGCCCACCTCGCGACAGATCTTGGCGGCCACCAGCTCGTTGTCGCCGGTCAGCACCTTCACCGCCACCTGGTGCTCGGCCAGGGCCTTCAGGGCCGCGGCCGTGGAGTCCTTGGGTGGGTCGAGGAAGGCCACGTAGCCGATCAGGGTCAGGCCGCATTCGTCGGCCAGGCCGTAGACCTGCTGGGTGGGCGGGCCCTGCTTGGCGGCCACGGCCACCACGCGCAGGCCTTCCTTGTTCAGGTCGGCCGTCACGGCGCGGATGCGCGTGAGCAGCTCTGGGGTGAGCGGCTCCTGGGTCTCGCCGTTGCGCACCGCGGTGCATACGGTCAGCATCTCCTCGACCGCCCCCTTGGTGATGAGCAGATGGCTGGCATCGTGCTCGGCCACCACCACCGACATGCGCCGGCGCGTGAAGTCGAACGGGATCTCATCGACCTTGTGGAAATTCTTCGCCGGCTCGATCTCGCGCGACACCTCGGCATGCTCCAGCACGGCCACGTCCAGCAGGTTCTTCAGGCCGGTCTGGTAGTAGCTGTTCAGGTAGGCCAGCTCCAGCACCTCGCCCGACTCCTCGCCCCAGGCATCGACATGGCGCGCCAAAAAGATTTTGTCCTGCGTCAGCGTGCCGGTCTTGTCGGTACATAGCACGTCCATGGCGCCGAAGTTCTGTATCGCGTCCAGCCGTTTCACGATGACCTTCTTGCGCGACAGGAACACCGCCCCCTTGGCCAGCGTCGAGGTGACGATCATGGGCAGCATCTCGGGCGTCAGGCCCACGGCCACGGCCAGGGCGAACAGCAGCGCCTCCACCCAGTCGCCCTTGGTGAAGCCGTTGATGAAGAACACCAGTGGCGCCATCACGAACATGAAGCGGATCAGCAGCCAGCTGACCTTGTTCACGCCGGCATAGAAGGCCGTGGGCGCGCGGTTGGTGGCGATGACGCGGCTGGCCAGCGCGCCGAAATAGCTGTTGTTGCCGGTATAGAGCACCACCGCCGCGGCTGAGCCCGAGACCACGTTGGTGCCCATGAAGACCAGGTTGTCCAGATCCAGCGCATTGCCGGCCGGGGCCGGGCCCAGGCCGGCCGACTTTTCCACCGGCATGGACTCGCCGGTCATGGCCGCCTGCGAGACGAACAAGTCCTTGGCCGTGAGCACGCGGCAGTCGGCGGGAATCATGTCCCCGGCCGACAGCCAGACCAGGTCGCCGGGCACTAGCAGCTTGATGGCGACCTCCATGCGCCGCGCCTCGGCGCCCGCCGCTTGCGCCGGGCGCAGCACCGTGGCCGTGTTGCTGACCATGGCCTTGAGCGCGTCGGCCGCCTGGTTGGACTTGCGCTCCTGCCAAAAGCGCAGCAGCGTGGACAGCACCACCATGGTGCTGATAAGCAGGGCGCCCTTGGTGTCGTGCGTCAGGAAGGAGATGCCGGCCAGCAGCGTCAGCAGCAGGTTGAACGGGTTGCGAAAGCTGTGCCACAGGTGCAGCCACCAGGGCAGGGGCTTTTCATGCTCCACCTCGTTGGGGCCGACGCGCTCGCGCACGGCGTCGGCCTGGGTCTTGGTCAGGCCGGCGGCGCTGCTGCCCAACTGAGTGAGCAGCGCCGCGCCGTCGCTGTGCGCCGCGGCGTTCAGGGCCTGGGTCAGCGACTCGGGCGGCTCGCGGCTGACGCCGGTGCGCGTCAGCGTCTCCAGCAGCGCCAGGCGCCGGTAGTGGCGCAGGATGCGCCGGGTGCGCACGAAACCGGCAAAGATGTCCCGAAAAAGCATGGACCGCATCACAGCCCCCTGGTGGCGGCATGCAGCGGGTGCCCGCGTGCGTTACCGCGCCCGTATCGTCATGGCGCAAGCTGAGGCCAGTCTGAACAGCCCCAGCCCTTGCCGCCAGCCGTTAGCGTAGCACCCGGCAGTTACCGAATTCGCAGCGGATCGACAGCGCGTCACCGTTGCTGCAGTCCGCGTGATAGGTCTCGAAGCCCGGCCCTTTGGCCACCAGTTGCGCGCGCGGCTGGCTATGGCAGGCCTGGCCGAGCGCCAGGCGTTCTGCGCTATAGCCGTCGGCCCCGGTGGTGGGGGCGGCGGGCACTACTGGCACCGATGGATGGGGGCGCGCCACCGCCGGCGCCACCACCGCGGCGTAGGGCGGGCCGCCATGGCCACGCGCCTGCATGCAGCGCACCACCGCCTGCCGGCGTCGCTCCAGCGCCTGCAGCCCCTGCGATCCACCGACCAGTGCCGCACCGCCCCAGGGCCAGCCACGCACGCTGTCGGCGCCGCCGCCCGCACCCCAGGCGAGCATGGCGGCCACCAGCGCCCCTTGCAGGGCGACATCCAGCGTCTCGCGCAGCACGCCAGCACTGCCCACGCCGGCGCGGCAGGCGTGCAAATCCGTCTCATAGCGCGCGCAGCAGCAGGTCGGGTGCGTCTGGCAGCGGCGCGGGCGCCGGCGCGCTGGCACAGCCCCAGAGAAGAACCGCAGCACACAACGCGGCGGCAAGAGGGCAGGCCAGGCGCATGGGCGAGGGGCCGCTTTGGGCCGTCAGGCCGGCTCGGCGGTGAACAGCCGGCGCGTGCCCACCGGCGCCACGGCGCGGGCGATGGCGGCGATATGGTCGGGCGTGGTGCCGCAGCAGCCGCCCAGGATGTTCACCAGGCCCTCGGCGGCAAACTCGTGCACCAGGCGGCTGGTGACGTCGGGCGTCTCGTCAAAGCCGGTGTCGCTCATCGGGTTGGGCAGGCCGGCGT
>JAGPIX010000231.1 GCA_018054745.1 Alicycliphilus sp. | reverse complement strand
TGCGCTGCGGCCTGGCGGCGCTGCCGCCCGACGCTGAAAGCTTGCTGGTGCTGCTGGGCGACCAGCCCCTGTTGGAGCCGCAGGATCTGCAGGCCCTGCTGGCCGCCTGGCGCGCGCGGCCGGCCGGTGTGGAGCTGGTGCTGCCCCAGCATGCCGGCCAGCCCGGCCACCCCATCGTCTTTGGCCCGCTGCTGCGCCAGGTGGTGATGCAGGCCCAGGGCGGGCAGGGGGTGCGTGAATGGCGGCGCGCACATCCGGCCCAGGTGCAGGCGCTGGCGCTGGAGCACGCGCGTTGCACCACCGACGTCGATACGCCCGAGGATCTGCGCCGACTGGGTGAACGCTGGGGGGTGTGGATCAGGCCGCCTCGGCCAGCAGATCCTGCAGCGCCTTGACCTGCTGGCGCAGGCGTTCGTTCTCGGCCTCCAGCTCGGTCACGCGCTGCCGCAGCTGCGCGGCGTCGGGCGGCGCCGCTGCCGCTTCGCCCTCGGCGGCCATGTCCTGGGTGCCGGCCTTGGGTTTTTTCTTCGCCTCGCGCACCCGCTTGGCGGCCTGCTTGAGATCCTGCGCACCGCCCGCGGCGGCGGCCTGCTGCTCCTCAACCGATAGCGTGGCGACGACCGCGGCGGCGTTTAGCGACAACTCGCCAGACTTGACGGCGGCCACCACCTCGGGCGCGGCGTTCTGGTGGATGGCCTCGATGGCCTTCACCTGGGCCGCCGTCAGGCGCGCGGCGCGGGCCAGGGCCTCGCGCGTGTCCAGCGCGTCCTCGGGTACCTTGGCAACTGTTGCCAGGGCCTTGGCCACCACGGGGTCGGTGTCGCCCTCCCAGGGGGCCTGGCCGCCGGGCGACTGCGCGGCCTCGGCCTTGGCGGCCACCACGGCGGCGGCGGCCTGGGCGCGGCGCTCGGCAATGATCTCGCGCTTCTTCAGCGCCAGCACGCCGCGCTGGAACTCGGAGACGCTGCGCCGGCCCAGGTGCTGGTCGATCATCCACAGGTGCACGTCCTCCATGCTCTGAAAGCGGGTGTTTTGCACCGTCTGGAAGGGCAGGCCATGCTGCTGGCAGATGCCGTAGCGGTTGTGGCCGTCCACCAGCACGTCGCCCCACAGCACCAGCGCGTCCCGGCAGCCCTCGGCCAGGATGCTGCGCTCCAGCGCGTCATGCTCGTCGGGCGTGAGCGGGTCGATATAGGCCTTGAGTTCGGGCAGGACGACGATGGTTTCGGGATTCATGGGGTGTCGAACAAGCGAAAAAATGGATAAAGGCCCCGGCGGGGACCTTTGAGGCAAAACGGTTGATGGGTGGTAGGCATCAGATCAGACCGCGAGCCCTCACCCCCACCCTCTCCCAGAGGGAGAGGGGGTAAAACCGGCGCAACCGGTCGCCCTCGCCCCTTTGGGGAGAGGGAGGGGTGAGGGGGTTTCAGGAGGGCTGCAGCAGCCGCGCGATCAAGGCCCCCTCCACCGGGCCTGCCAGCGGAATGCGCACGCGCACGGGGCTGCCCTGGGCGACCTGTACTGGCTCGCCATCCAGGTTGAACATTTTTTCCAGCAGCACCTGGCGATTGCCCTGGGGGTGGATGATCTCCAGCCGGTCGCCCACGGCAAAGCGGTTCTTGGTTTCCACCTCGGCCAGGCCGTCGGCGTAGCCGCGCACCTCGCCGACAAAGTGGCTGCGTTGCAGCACGCTGTGGCCGGTTTCGTAGTTCTGGTAGTCGTTGGCCGGGCGGCGCTCCAAGAGACCCCCGGTGTAGCCGCGATTGGCCAGGCCTTCAAGCTCGGTGATCAGCTCGGGGTTGAAGGGTCGGCCGGCCACGGCGTCGTCGATGGCGCGGCGGTAGACCTGGGCGGTGCGTGCCACGTAGTACAGGCTCTTGGTGCGGCCCTCGATCTTCAGCGAATCGACGCCTATCTGCACCAGGCGCTGCACATGCTCCACGGCGCGCAGGTCGCGGCTGTTCATGATGTAGGTGCCGTGCTCGTCCTCCATGATGGGCATCAGCTCGCCGGGGCGGTTGGCTTCTTCCAGCAGGTAGACCTGGTCGGCCTTGGGGTGGCGCTGGATAGCCGTGCCGGTGAACTGCGCGTCGGCGTCCTCGCGTGACTTGGTGAAGCTGAAACCCTTGTCCATGGTGCTGGCCAGGGCCTCGCCGGTGTTCGGATCCACCTGGGCGTCGTGCGTCTTGTACTCCCAGCGGCAGGCGTTGGTGCAGGTGCCCTGGTTGGGATCGCGGTGGTTGAAGTAGCCCGACAGCAGGCAGCGGCCGGAGTAGGCGATGCACAGCGCGCCGTGCACGAAGACCTCGATCTCCATGTCCGGGCATTCCTGGCGGATCTTCTCGATCTCGTCGAGTGCCAGCTCGCGCGAGAGGATGATGCGCGACACGCCCATCTTCTGCCAGAACTTGACCGTTGCCCAGTTGGTGGTGTTGGCCTGCACCGAGAGATGGATCTCGGTCTCGGGCCACTTCTCCTTGACCATCATGATGAGGCCGGGGTCGGCCATGATGAAGGCGTCGGGCTGGCAGGCGATGACGGGCTCGATGTCGCGCAGATAGGTGCGCACCTTGTCGTTGTGCGCGATCAGGTTGCTGGTGACGAAGAACTTCTTGCCGCGCGCGTGCGCCTCCTGTATGCCCTGGGCGATCTGCTCCAGGCGGAACTCATTGTTGCGCGCGCGCAGGGAATAGCGCGGCTGGCCGGCATAGACGGCGTCGGCGCCGAAGTCGTAGGCCGCGCGCATCTTGTCCAGCGAG
>JAGPIX010000022.1 GCA_018054745.1 Alicycliphilus sp. | reverse complement strand
CTGGTGCCGGTGAACCCGCTGCTCAAGCCGACGCAGGTGGCGCATATCCTGCAGGATGCCGGGGCCCAGGTGCTGATCACGTCGGCCGCGCGGCTGGCCAGCCTGGCGCCGGTGCTGGGCGACTGCCCCGACCTGCGGCATGTGCTGTGCTGCGATGGGGATGCGCCGCTGGCGCAGGCGCCTGTGCCTGCAGGCATGGCTTTGCACGCCTGGCATGGGGTGCTGGCCAGCGGCCCGGCTGCGGCGCCCACGGTGCTGGATGGCGACGTAGCCATGATTTTTTATACCTCGGGCAGCACCGGCTTGCCCAAGGGCGTGGTGTTGTCGCACCGCAACCTGGTGGCCGGCGCAACCAGCGTGGCCAGCTACCTGCGCAACCATGCCGAGGACACCCTGCTGGCGGTGCTGCCGCTGTCGTTCGACGCGGGTTTCAGCCAGCTGACCACGGCGTTTCTGGTGGGCGCGCGGGTGGTGCTGCTCAACTACCTGCTGCCGCGCGATGTGCTGCAGGCCATGGCGCGCGAGCGCGTCACCTGCATGACGGCGGTGCCACCCCTGTACATGCAGCTGACGGCCCTGGACTGGCCCGATGGTGCGGCGCAGCATCTGCGCTACTGGGCCAACACCGGCGGGCGCATGCCGCGCGCCACGCTGCAGCGCATGCGTGCGCTGGCGCCTGGGGCCTTGCCGTATCTGATGTATGGCCTGACCGAGGCCTTTCGCTCCACCTACCTGCCGCCCGACGAGGTGGATCGCCGCCCCGACTCGATAGGCCGGGCCATACCCAACGCCGACGTGCGCGTGCTGCGCGAAGACGGCACGGAATGCGCCGTGGACGAGCCCGGCGAGCTGGTGCACCGCGGCGCCCTGGTCGCACAAGGGTATTGGCGCCGGCCCGACGAGACGGCGCGCCGCTTCAAGCCCTGGCCCGCGGCCTTGCTGGCGGCCACCGGCGACTGGGCCGCGCCCGAGCGTGCGGTGTTCTCGGGCGACACCGTGCGGCGCGATGCCGAGGGCTTCTTGTACTTTGTCGGCCGGCGCGACGAGATGATCAAGACATCGGGCTACCGCGTGAGCCCGACCGAGGTCGAGGAGGTGCTGTACGCCAGCGGCCTGGTGGCCGAGGCGTTGGTGTATGCCAAGCCCGACGAAGCCCTGGGCAGCGCGATTTGCGCGGCCCTGTGGGCGTCGCCCGCGGCCAGCGGTCAGGCGGCGCAGGACGATGCCGCCCTGATGGCGCATTGCCGCCAGCATCTCCCGGTCTTCATGTTGCCCAGGGTGCTGCAGTGGGTGGACAAGCCCCTGCCGCGCAGTCCCAATGGCAAGCTCGATCGCCAACGTTGGATGCAGGATCATGGATCGCTTTGATGCCTCGGGTGCCGAGTTGCGGGTCGGCGGCCTGCCCTTGTCGCGGCTTGCCGAGCGGGTGGGTCAGACGCCTTTTTATGCCTATGACCGGTCGTTGATCGCGGCGCGCATCGCGGCCGTGCGGCTGGTTTTG
The DNA here is from genome assembly GCA_018054745.1 of Alicycliphilus sp. Taxonomy (GTDB): domain Bacteria; phylum Pseudomonadota; class Gammaproteobacteria; order Burkholderiales; family Burkholderiaceae_C; genus Alicycliphilus; species Alicycliphilus limosus. The sequence goes on along the minus strand of JAGPIX010000022.1, from coordinate 28,421 downwards.
CCGCCGGGCGTGCGCCTGCACTACGCCATCAAGGCTAACCCCATGGCAGCCCTGGTGGGCTTTCTGTGCCCGCTGGTCGATGGCATGGACGTGGCGTCGGCCGGCGAGCTCAAGCTGGCGCTGGATGCTGGCGCAGACCCGCTGAGCATAGGATTTGCGGGGCCGGGCAAGCGTGCGGCCGAGTTGCGTCAGGCCGTGGCCTCGGGCGTGCTGCTGCATGTGGAGTCGGCGCGTGAGCTGCAACTGCTGGCCAAGGCCGCCCAGGACTTGGGCATGCCCGCCCGCGTGGCGCTGCGCATCAACCCCGACTTTGAGCTGCGCGGCGCCGGCATGCACATGGGCGGGGGCGCCAAGCCGTTCGGCATTGATGCCGAGCAGGTGCCGGCCATGCTGCGATCCATGCACCAGGACGGCGTGGTGTTTGAAGGCTTTCATGCCTACCCAGGCTCGCAGAACCTGCGCGGCGAGGTGATTGCGGAGAGCCTGCGCCGCACCGTCGATATGGTGCTCCGCCTGGCGCAGGACGCACCGGCACCGGTGCGCTATGTCAACCTGGGTGGGGGCTGGGGTATACCGTATTTTCCCGGTGAGCGGCGGCTGGATCTGGCGCCCGTGGCCGAGGCCCTCGCGCAAGCGACGGCGCGCCTGGCGCAGGGCCTGCCGGCGGCAGAGCTGGTGCTGGAGCTGGGGCGATACCTGGTCGGCGAGGCCGGTATTTACGTGGCGCGCGTACTCGACCGCAAGGTCTCGCGCGGACAGGTCTTTTTGGTGACCGATGGTGGCATGCACCACCATCTGGCGGCCTCGGGCAATTTTGGCCAGGTGATCAGGCGCAACTACCCGGTGGCCATAGGAAACCGGCTGCAATCGGCCGAGCGTGAGTCGGCCAGCGTGGTCGGGCCGCTGTGCACGCCGCTGGATGTGCTGGCCGACAAGCTGGAGCTGGCCGTGGCCCAACCTGGCGATCTGGTGGTGGTATTTCAGTCAGGTGCCTACGGTGCGACCGCCAGCCCGCAGACTTTTTTGGGGCACCCGGCTTGCGTTGAAGTGTTGGTGTAAGCAAAAAACCGCGCATTACGTGGTATTGTTTCTTAATGTATCAACATCAATGCCAACCTGCGACAGCAGCAGACGCATCCGCCTGGTAGCTGGTCACCATGAACGGCAGTGAAAGCACGGTGGTTTACTGGGGCTGGGCTCTGGCTGCTGGGGCCTATAGCCTGATGTCCCTGCGTTTGATTGGCCAGCAGTACCTGGGGGCCGCGGTCAATCGCATTGCCGTGGTCATGCTCGCGGCCTCGGTGCTGACCGTGATCTGGAGCGTCAGCAGCCTGCTGGCGCTCACCGAGTCATCGGCGTGGTGGCTGGGGGCGCAGGCGGCCGATATCTTGCGCTATCTGTGCTGGACGGTGTTTGTCGCCCTGTTCTTCAGGACGAATGCCGGTCAGGCCAACGATGGCTGGTACCGCTGGTGGCCGGGCCTGGTGGTCGTGGGACTGTTCGGCGCCCCGGCGGCGGTGGTCATGATTTACCTGCTGGCGGGGGCCAAGGGGCAGGCTTTTCTGATGGTGTTGCTGGCGATTGCCGGGCTGGTTCTGCTGGAACAGTTGCTGCGCAATGTGCCGGAGGATTCGCTGTGGAGCGCCAAACCCGTGTGCCTGGGTCTGGCGGGCACCTTCCTGTTTGACCTGTATGTGTTCTCGCAAGGGGTGCTGTTTCAGGGCATAGACCCTGATGCCCTGAGCGTGCGGCCGTTCGTGCATGCCCTCATGGTGCCCTTGCTGTGGCTGGCGACAACGCGCCATCGCAACTGGATCGCCAAGATCCATGTGTCGCACAAGGTCATGTTTCACTCCGCCACGCTGGTGCTGGTGGGGCTCTACCTGCTGTTCATGGCCAGCGTCGGCTACTACGTGCGCTATTTTGGCGGCGCGTGGGGCGGTGCCCTGCAGCTGGGCCTGGTTTTCGTGGCCGTGGTGCTGGCCATTGGGGTGGCGTTGTCGGGTTCATTGCGCGCCACGCTGCGGGTGTTTCTGGGCAAGCATTTTTTTCGTTACCGCTTTGATTACCGTGAGGAGTGGCTGAAGTTCACGGCCACGCTGTCCAGTCAGGACCACCCGCAGGAAGCCGGCAAGAATGTGATTCGTGGCCTGGCGGACATGCTGGAGAGCCCGGCAGGCGGCTTGTGGCTGCTGCGCCCCGACGACGATCAGTACCGCCAGGCCGCGCGCTGGAATTTGCCCGCCGCTACCGAAACCGTGGACAAGGATGGCGCTCTGCCCGCGTTCATGCGTTCGACTGCCTGGGTGGTCAACCTGGAAGAATGGCGCGCCTACCCTGGGCGCTACCAGCATCTGCGAGTACCCGATTGGCTTGCCGAGTACCCGCAGGCCTGGCTGCTGGTGCCCCTGTGGCACGGCAAGGATTTGCTCGGGTTCGTGCTGCTGGCCAGCCCGCGCACGCCGGTTGAAGTCAATTGGGAGGTGATTGATCTGCTGAAGACGGCTGGCAGGCAGGCGGCGAGCATTCTGGCGCAGATGCAGGCCACCGAGGCGCTGCTTGAATCACGCAAGTTCGAGGCATTCAGCCGGATGTCGGCATTCGTGGTGCACGACCTGAAAAATATCGTGGCCCAACTGTCATTGATGGTCAAAAACGCCAAGCGGTTGCAGAACAACCCGGAGTTTCAGGCCGACATGCTGATGACCGTGGAAAATTCGCTGGAACGCATGCGCCAGCTGATGCTGCAACTGCGCGAGGGGGCGTCTTCTGGCGCAGCCGCCGTGGGCGTGGACCTGGGCAAGATTGCCGAGCGCCTGGCCGCCAATGCCCTGCGCCGCGGGAGGACGGTTGAAGTGGACGTTTCGTCACAGGTTTTTACCCGTGGACACGCCGATCGTTTGGAGCGCATCATCGGCCATCTGGTTCAAAACGCGCTGGAGGCCACAGGTGCCACCGACCGTGTCTGGATTCGGGTCGATCGCTATGGCAGCCATGCACGCGTCGAAGTCGGCGACGAGGGCCATGGCATGAGCGAAGAATTTGTCCAGACGCGGTTGTTCAAGCCTTTTCAGACCACTAAGGAAGCTGGCATGGGCATTGGCACCTACGAGAGTTTTCAGTATGTGCAGGAGCTCGGGGGCAAGCTCTCCGTGGACAGCCAGGTCGGCAAAGGAACGGTGGTGGGGCTGTTGCTGCCATTGATTGAAATCAGTCGCGATTCCGATTTACACCTATAGGAGAGGGACGGCATGAGTGCGGAGAAGTTGCAGCCCTTGTTGGTTGTCGAGGACGACCTGGCGCTGCAAAAGCAGATCAAATGGTCGCTCGACGGCTATGAGTCGGTCTTGGCCAATGACCGCGAAAGCGCCATGGCGCAGTTGCGCCGGCATGGCTCGCCAGTAGTGACCATGGATCTGGGCCTGCCCCCGGATGCGGACTCGGTGTCCGAGGGCTTCAAGCTGCTGGAACAGATACTGGCGGCGGCGCCAGACACCAAAGTCATCGTGCTCACGGGGCAGAACGGCCAGGCGAACGCACTCAAGGCCGTGGCCATGGGTGCCTATGACTTTCTGGCCAAGCCCTTCGAGCCGGAAGTGCTCAACCTGTGCGTGGAACGCGCCTTCAGGATGCACGAGCTGCAGGCCGAGAACAAGCGGCTGCAGGCCTTGCAGGCGTCGGACGCCATCGCGGGACTGATCACACGCGACCCGCAGATGCTGCGCGTGTGCCGCACCATCGAGAAGGTGGCGAATACGAATGCCTCGGTGATGCTGCTGGGCGAGAGCGGCACGGGCAAGGAGGTGCTGGCCCGGGGGCTGCACCAGCAGTCCAACCGCAGCAATGGCAGCTTCGTGGCCATCAACTGCGCCGCCATTCCTGAAAACCTGCTCGAAAGCGAGCTGTTTGGCTACGAAAAAGGCGCCTTCACCGGTGCCGCCAAGACCACACCGGGCAAGATCGAGACGGCGCATGGGGGCACCCTCATGCTCGACGAAATAGGCGATATGCCCATGCCGCTACAGGCCAAGCTGCTACGTTTTTTGCAAGAGCGTGTGGTCGAGCGCGTGGGCGGACGCCAGGGCATTGCCGTGGATGTGCGCGTGGTCTGTGCCACGCACCAGAACCTGGCGCAATGCATCAAGGATGGGCGCTTTCGCGAAGATCTGTATTACCGCCTGGCCGAAATCGTGGTCGAGATACCACCGCTGCGTCAGCGGGTGGGCGATGCGGCGCTGCTGGCCCATGCCTTTGCCCGCCGTTTTGCACAGGAGCATGGACGCAGCCTGACCCTGGCCGATGATGCTCTGCGCGCGATCGAGGCCCATCCATGGCCGGGCAATATCCGTGAGCTGGAAAACCGTATCAAGCGCGCCACCATCATGGCCGATGGCAGCCAGATCACCGCACTCGATGTCGGCTTCACGGATGCCGACGGGGTGGACGATGACCGCTCGCTGGACTTGCGCGTGATCCGCGAGGCGGCTGAGCAGCGTGCCGTGCTGGCAGCGTTGGCGCGTACCGATGGCACCGTTGCCAAGGCTGCCGAACTGCTCGGTGTGAGTCGGCCCACGCTGTACGACCTGATGCATCGCTTGGGCCTAAAGACTTAAGAAACCGGTTCCCTGTGAAGGACAACATGATGATGAAGATGCCTATTTCCCGCAGTGCTTTCCCGTCCGCTACCCTGGCAATCGCCTTGCTGGTGTCGGCCTGCGGTGGAGACAATCCCGATACCCTGGTTACATCGGCGCAGGACTACCTGAATCGACAGGACGCACCAGCGGCCATCATCCAGCTCAAGAACGCCTTGAAGGAGCGCCCTGATTTCATCAAGGCACGCCTCATGCTGGGCCAGGCCTTGCTTGCCACTGGTGACGCTCAGGGCGCTGAAACCGAATTCAAGAAGGCGCAGGATCTGGGTGCACCCGCCGACGAAATCGTGCCGCAGCTGGTACAGGCTCTGATGCAGGCCAGGCAGTTTGACAAGGTCACCAACGACTACGCGAGCAAGCAGCTGAGCGGGGAAGAGGCGCAGGCCAATCTCAAGACCAACGTGGCCATTGCATGGCAGCGCCAGGGTGAGCAGGATAAAGCACGCGAAAGCCTGAATGAGGCGCTCAAGGCCAAGCCCGATTACGCACCCGCCTTGCTGGAGCTGGCGCGCACCAGCGCCTTGTCCGGCGATATCGAAGCCGCTCTGGTCGGGTTGGACAAGGTGCCGCGGCAGTCCTCTGCAGGGGCTGAGGCACGCAAGCTGCGTGGTGACCTGTTGCTGTACAGCAAGCGTGACATGGCTGGCGCGTTGGCGGCTTACCAGGAATCGCTGCAGGTCAATCCGGCCTACAAGGAAGGGCAGGCCGCAATCATCGAACTGCTTCTGGTACAGGGCAAGGTCGATGACGCCGAGAAGGCTTTGCAGGTACTGGTGAAGGAGGCCCCCGGCCGGGTGCCCACCTTGTATCTGGAGGCCATGCTGGCCTATACCAAAAAGGACTTCAAGACGACACAGGAAAAAATACAGAACCTGTTGCGGCTGGCTCCCGAGAGCTACCGTGGCTTTGAACTGGGTGGTATGGCGGAGCTGCAACTGGGCTCCATGGTTCAGGCCGAGGCGATGTTGTCCAAGGCTCTGCAACTGAACCCCGGCTTGGCCATGGCGCGCCGCGGCCTGGTGACGACAAATATACGCCTGGGGCGGCTGGATAATGCCGTGGCCCTGCTGCCCGAGGAGCCAAAAGACGGGAAAGACGGCAACTCTGACCCAGCCCTGCTGGCGCTGGCTGGGCAGGTGTACATGTTGCGCGGAGATATTGATCGTGCGCAGCGCTACTTTGCCCGTGCCTCCAGCCTGGACCCCAAGGATCCCGCGAAGCGCACCTCATTGGCGCTCAGTCATCTGGCGGCTGGCCAGGGCGACACGGCGATAGGCGAGCTGCAGAACATTGCCGCATCCGACGAGGGTGTGGTGGCCGACATGGCACTGATCAACACCCTGCTGCGGCAGGGCAAGACCGATCAGGCCTTGAAGGCCATAGATGCGCTGCAGAAAAAACGCCCGGCCGACGTGGTGCCGCCCTTCCTGCGCGGACGCGCGCTGCTGCAAAAGGGCGACAAGGCCGGCGCACGCAAGGCCATGGAGCAGGCGCTGCAGATCGATGGCAACTACTTCCCCGCCGTTGGCGTTTTGGCCGTCATAGACAACGCCGAGAAGCGCCCCGATGAGGCTCGCGCGCGGCTGGAGGCCGCCATCAAGCAGCAGCCGGCCAACATCCAGGCCTACCAGCTGCTGCTGGAGCTGCGTGCCGCCCATGGCGCAGACAAGGCCGAGCTGACCGGCATTCTGCGCCGCGCCGTCGACGGCGCGCCCAACAACCCAGTACCGCGCCAGATGCTGGCCGAGCATTACCTGCGCACCGGTGAGCCCAAGGAAGCCCTGACGGTGGCACAGAACGCAACCGCCGCTCTGCCCGACAACATGCAGCTGCTGGACGTGCTTGGGCGCGCCCAGCTCGCCAATGGCGAGCACAACCAGGCCCAGTCCAGCTTCAACCGCATGGCGGCGCTGCAGCCCAAGTCACCGCTGCCGTATCTGCGCATGTCCAGTGCTCACCTGGTGGCTGGCGACCAGGCCGCCGCCGCCGAAAAACTGCGCAAGGCGCTCGAGATCACCCCCAACCTGCTGCAGGCCCAGCAAGGCCTGGCCAGCCTGGCCATGGCGGCCAACAAGCCCGACGAAGCACTGGCCATCGCCCGCACGGTGCAAAAGCAACGCCCCAAGGAGGCGGCCGGCTACATCCTCGAAGGCGAGATCCAGGCCGCGGGCAAGGCCTGGGACAAGACCATCGACGCCTATCGTGCGGGCCTGAAGCAGGTCGACAACCCCGAGCTGGCCGTGCGCCTGCACAGCGCGCTGCAGAGCGCCGGCAAGAAGGCGGATGCCGACCGCTGGGCCGCGGACTGGACACGCAGCCACCCCAAGGACGCCAGCTTCCCCTTCTACCTGGGCAGCCAGGCCCTGAGCCGCAACGAGTTGCCCGAGAGCCTGCGCCAGTTCGAGCGCACGCTGACACTGCAGCCGGACAACGCCATCGCCCTGAACAACCGCGCCTGGATCAAGGGCCAGCTGGGCAAGGAAGGCGCCCTGGCGGACGCCGAGCGCGCCAACACCCTGGCGCCCAACCAGCCACCGCTGATGGACACCTGGGCCATGCTGCTGTCGGCGGCCAACCAGCACGACAAGGCGGTAGAGCTGCAGAAGAAGGTGGTGCAGCTGCAGCCACAGCAGCTGGGCTACAAGCTGAACCTGGCCAAGATCTACCTCAAGGCCGGGCGCAAGGATGCGGCCAGGCCGCTGGTGGATGAACTGTCTGCCGCCGGGGACAAGTTTCCCGGCCAGGCCGAGGTGGCGGAGTTGAAGAAGGCACTGTGAGAGGCGCCCCTCGGTGTTTGCTGCAACAGGCTGGAGGTTGATCAGTGCCATGAACTTGAAACATGGATCGACGCCCTGGGTGTTCATATTCCTGCTCCAGTGGCTGTGGGCGGGTTGCGCGCTGGCGCAACTGCCCGATGCCGTGCAGCGGGTGAAACCCTCCGTAGTGCTGGTCGGTACCTACAAAGCCACCGACAACCCGCGGTTTCGTTTTGTCGGAACGGGTTTTGTGGTGGGTGATGGCTTGCGTGTCGTGACCAATGCCCATGTGACCAAGGCCGCCGAAAGTGCGGGTGCGGATGCACCGGCCCTGGTGGTGCAGGTACGCTCAGGCGCAAGCGCCTGGACGCTGCGCCAGGCCAGGGTGCTGGAAAACAACCACGAGCAGGATCTGGCGCTGCTGCAAATCGACGGGCCTGCGGTTGCCGCGCTCGGCATTGGTGCATCCGACCAGGTGCGCGAAGGGGAAGATTTCGCCTTCATGGGCTTTCCGGTCGGCGGGCTGCTGGGCTTTTCGTCCGTCACCCACCGGGCCATTGTGTCGTCCATCACCACCATGGCCCTGCCCAGCCCGACCAGCCAGCAATTGAGCGAGCGCGCCATCCGCAGCATGCGCTCGGGGCCGCAGCAGGTGTTTCAGTTGGACGCCACAGCCTACCCCGGCAACAGCGGCGGCCCGTTGTTCGATCCCCGTAGCGGTGCCGTGTTTGGCGTCATCAGCATGGTGCTGGTGAAGGGCACGCGCGAATCGGCACTCAGCCAGCCTTCGGGCATTACCTACGCCATTCCAAGCCGCTATGTGTCGGAGATGCTGGCGCGGCATCCATGAGTCATTCCATTTCTAAATCACCCGTGTCGTTGTTGCTTCGCCTTGTCGTGCTACAGCACTGCCTGCGGCTCCGCGCCTAGACACGAATGATTTGGAAGCGGAATCAAATACGGTACTAGCGCCGTGGACGCGCCGGAGCGCGCGGCGCGCCGCCCGCGCGCGGGGGCAGGTGGCGGAAGGTGATGCGGCCCTTGGTCAGGTCGTAGGGCGACATCTCCACCGACACCGCGTCGCCCGCCAGCACGCGGATGCGGTGCTTGCGCATCTTGCCGCCCGAGTAGGCGATGAGCGCGTGGCCGTTGTCGAGGGTCACGCGAAAGCGTGAGTCGGGCAGCACTTCATCGACCTTGCCTTGCATCTCGATCAGTTCTTCCTTGTTGGACATGGGGTTCCTCTTTTTTGTCAGGGGCGAGTGATGGCGGGCGCGACCCATGGCCGGCGCCACCCGCACTCGATGGGGGTCTGTGTGCAATGCACAGAAAACGCATGCGCCGGCAACCCCGGCGCGGGATGGGCGATGGCGCATCGCCCGTGCAAGACGCCGGTATGCAACGCTGGCATCTACTGGTAAGGCCGCTGCGGCCGGGCATGCTGCCCTGGACTGCGGGTGGGCAGGGTGCCCAGCGCGGCGGTGATGTGTGCGGGACTGGCCTGCACAGGCTGTGCTGACGAAGCGCGTGCCCGGCAGCAAAGGGGCGCAGTCTAGTGCGTAATGGACTTTTGTGCTGGCGCCAATGTCATTGGCCCTGCTGCGGGCTGCGGCATGGCGCTGGCCATGTCTTGGTGCAGGGTGTGGCGTTTGGGCCTACGGTTGAAAAGGCCTGCAGGTATTTTACAGCAAGCGCTCGATGCTATCGTTCTTGTGGTTTCAAAGCGCCTTGCGCAGCGTCAGGTTGATGCGGCACTGGCCCGTGGCCGGGTGCTCGCCCGGCGCCACGGGCAGAACGCCATGAAAGCGCAGCCTGTCCACGCCGCCCCAGACCAGCACGTCGCCATGCCGCAGAGGCACGCGCAGTGCGCGTTCTGAGCGCGTGGCGCCGCCCCACAGAAAGACGGCCGGCAGGCCCAGCGATACCGAGACGATGGGCGCGGCCAGGTCGCGCTCGTCGCGGTCCTGGTGCAGCGACATGCGCGCGCCCGGCGCGTAGCGGTTGATCAGGCAGGCGTCGGGCAGGAAGGGCGCAAACCCCGCCTGCCGCGCAGCATCCTGCGCCAGTCGCATGAAGGCCGCGGGCATGGCCGGCCAGGGCCGGCCGCTCACCGGGTCGCGCTCCGCGTAGCGGTAGCCGCGCCGGTCACTGACCCAGGACAAAGGCCCGCAGCCCGTCATGGCCACCGACATGGCCTGGCCGCCCGGGGTGAGCATGTGACGCCAGGGCGCCTGCGCGGCGACCTGTTGCACGCCCTGCACCAGGGCGTCGGCCTGGGCCAGCGCAAAGCCGCGCAGCAGCAGCGCTTGCGTGCCCAGGGGCAGGGCCGTAGGCTGGGCGCTGTCGTCGGCAAACAGGTCGTCGATGGGTTGATGGGGCATGGCAGGAGTTTGAGCCAAAATGCCGTGTAGCGCTTATCCATCAAGCGCAAACAGCTATTTTTTTAAGAGTGAGGAGACGGCAATGAATATCGCCCAACTGCTGCAGCGCAGCGCCCTGGTGCATGGCGACCGCCCGGCGGTGCTGGCCGGCGCGCGCCTGTTGCACGACTACCGTGGCCTGGCGGCGCGCGTGGCGGCGCTGGCCGGGCATTTGCGCCAGCGTTGCGGTGTGCAGCCGGGCGAGCGCGTGGCCATCTACTCGGCCAACTGCCCCGAGTACCTGGAGGCGCTGCATGCCATCTATTGGTGTGGCGCGGTGTCGGTGCCCGTCAACTACAAGCTGCATGCGCGCGAGCTGGCCCATGTGCTGGGCGACAGCGGCGCGCGCGTGGTCTGTGTGTCGGCCGAGCTGCGCGATGCAGCGTTTGCCGCCGGCGCCGACCCCGCCGCCCTGCAGGTGCTGGGCGGCCCCGGCTGGAGCCAGGCGGCGCAGGGCGCGCCGCTGGCGATGGAGGAGCGCACGCCTGAGGATCTGGCCTCGCTGTTCTACACCTCGGGCACCACCGGCCGGCCCAAGGGCGTGATGCAGACGCAGCGCAACCTGCTGGCCATGACCATGGCCTATTTCACCGACGTGGACGATGTGCACCCGGATGACGCCATGGTCTATGCCGCGCCCATGTCGCATGGCGCCGGCCTGTATAACTACGCCTACATGCTGCGCGGGGCGCGCCATGTGCTGCCCGAATCGGGCGGTTTCGACCCGGCCGAGCTGGCGCAGCTGGCCGCCGACGTGGGCCGGCTGTCGCTGTTTGCCGCGCCCACCATGGTGCACCGGCTGGTCGAGCACTTGCGCGCCACGGGCGGCGACGGCAGCGGCTTCAAGACCATCGTCTACGGCGGCGGCCCGATGTATGTGGACGACCTGCGCCGCGCGCTGGACACCATGGGCCAGAAGTTCGTGCAGATCTACGGCCAGGGCGAATGCCCCATGACCATCACCGCCCTGGCGCGCGAGCATTTGATGGACACCCGGCACCCGCGTTGGGAGCAGCGCATCGCCTCGGTGGGCGTGGCGCACGCCTGCGTGGAGGTGCGCGTGGCCGACGCCAATGACGAGCCTGTGCCCCAGGGCGAGCTGGGCGAGGTGCTGGTGCGCGGCGACACGGTCATGGCCGGCTACTGGAACAACCCCGAGGCCACGGCGCAGACGCTGCGCGGCGGCTGGCTGCACACGGGCGATGTCGGCAGCCTGGATGCTGACGGCTTTCTCACGCTGCAGGGCCGCAGCAAGGACGTGATCATCTCTGGCGGCTCCAACATCTACCCGCGCGAGGTGGAGGAGGTGCTGCTCCTGCACCCGCGCGTGAGCGAGGCGGCGGTGGTGGGCAAGCAGGACGCCGAATGGGGCGAGGTGGTGATCGCCTTCCTGGTGGCCGATGGCGAGCCCGTGCCCGATGCCGAGCTCGACGCCCTGTGCCTGGCGCATATCGCCCGCTTCAAGCGCCCCAAGCAATACCGCTGGGTGCCGGCCCTGCCCAAGAACAGCTACGGCAAGGTGCTCAAGACCGAGCTGCGCGCCTGGCTGTAACCATGGCGTGGCTGGGCGCTATGGGTGCGCGGCTGGCGTGATCCGGGCGCATGCGGGAATATGGGCCCCATGCGCCGCATCCCATGGTGCATGACCGTCATTGAGAGGACACAACATGGCTACCTATACCGTCAAGCTTCTCGCCAAAGAGCCCGTGGCCCAGGGCACCATGGCCTTCCACCTGGAAAGGCCGGCGGGCTTCGAGTTCCGCGCCGGCCAGGCGTTCGAGATCATCCTGCCCGGCGGCCCCGAGGGCGAGGACGGCAGCCACGCCTTCTCCATCGTCACCGCGCCGCACGAGGCCGAGCTGATGTTCGCCACGCGCATGCGCGACAGCCGGTTCAAGCGCGCCCTGGGTGCGCTGCCGCTGGGGGCCGAGCTCAACATCGACGGGCCGTTTGGCTCGTTGACCCTGCACAAGAACCCCGCGCGCGCAGCGGTATTGATAGCGGGCGGCATAGGCATCACGCCCTTCATGAGCATGCTACGCAGCGCCGCCGAGCAGCAGTCGCAGCACAAGCTGGTGCTGCTGTACTCCAACCGCCGCCCCGAGGACACGGCCTTCCTGGCCGAACTGCAGGCGCTGGTCAAGCGCAACTCCAGGTTCCACCTGATGGCCACCATGACCGACATGGGCCATTCGCAGCAGCCCTGGGAGGGCAGCACGGGCATCATCGACAGCGCCTTCGTGCAGCACGCCATTGCCGGGCTGGACGCACCCATCTTCTACGTGTCCGGCCCGCCGGCGCTGGTCGAGGCCATGCGAAACACCCTGGTGCAGGCCGGCGTGGACGAGGACGACGTGCGCAGCGAGGAGTTCTTCGGGTATTGAAAGCGCGGGTGCTCAGGCATTCCACGCCGACACCACGAAGCGCAGCCGCCCGGTGATGCTCGGCGCCCTGGCGGCGCCGAAGGCAATGCTCATCACCTGCTTGCCGGTCTTCAGCGTCTTGTAGGACAGCGGCGTGGTGGCCCGGCCGACGTTGTCGCTTTGCCAGCCGAAGCTGGCCGTCCAGGCCTCGCCCGGCTGCTGGGGCGGCACCATCTCGACGATGACGGTGTCGTGGAACAGGTAGCCGCCCTCGTAGTGGCCGTCGGCCCAGAACTTGCGCTCCACCTCGTAGTCGGGCACGCGCACGCCCAGCGTCAGGCCATAGGCCAGCGAGGGCCGCACCGGGTTCACGCGCGCGCGGTTGGCCAGGAACACAGTGGACAGGTAGATGCTGCGCGCGTCCTTGTTCGTCGGGTCGGTCAACTCCTGGTGGCTGCGGCAGGCCACCGAATCTTCCTCGGCCATGCGCCGCGTCAGATACCAGCGCTTGCCGCGCGGCGAGCCCAGTACCTCGAACTGGTACAGCGCGTTCACGGTCTTGCCCTCGATCTCGGGCGGCAGCTGCACGCCATCGATGTCGGCCCAGATGTCCACGCGCACATCGCCGAACAGAAAGCGTGTCAGGTTCTGGTAGGCCTCCTCGCTGTTGACGATGCCGAAATAGCCCGAATGCGAGCGATAGGCATAGGCCGTGGCGCAGGGCGCGGAGAGCTTGCCCTTGGCGTTCACGCCCCAGAGCGAGGCGTTTTCTATGCGCACCAGGCCATCGCTGCCATGGCCGGCAAAGCTGCGCGACAGGCCCATGGCCACGCCATAGTCGGCGCGGTTGGTGCCTATCAGGCAAAACACGCGCTCGGACGCGAAGGCCTTTTCGGGCAACCAGTCCACGCGCCCGGTCTTGGCGTACAGCGCTTCCAGCTTCAGGTAGCCGGCCATGTTCTGGCGGTTGAAATTGTTCATGTCGCCGGCGCTCAGCCACTGCGGCACGTTGATGCCGGCCATGTCTATGCCGTTGTGCGGCGTGGCGTAGGTGAAGAACTTGTCCACGCAGGCGCGTGCCTGGCCATCGCTCAGGCTCTGGTTCTGCAGCAAGGCGCGGCATACCAGGCCGCCCATGGAGTGGGCGACGAGGTAGCAGCGAAAGTCCTCGGGCGCCAGCTGGTTGTCGGGGTTGGCGCAGGCCAGATCGCGCACGCGCAGGATCAGCTCGGACAGGCCGCGCGCAAAGTGCGAAATATCCGGCGTCTTGCTGCTGCCCAGCAGGGCCGAGGCCTGCTCGTAGTAGCGGTAGATGATGATGGAGCGCGTGCTGATGCGGCCCTCCCACTCGCCGTCCATGATGTCCAGGCCGTTGTCGTAGATGTCGGCGTAGCCGTAGTCCGACATCAGGCGCAGCACCGGGGACTCGAAGACAAACTTCTTCGCCGGCTGGTTCTTGTCGGCCGTGGCGCGGTACACGGTGGAGCCCAGGTTGAAGCCGCAGAAGGGGTCGGCCGTGGTTTCGTCCTGCTCGCGCTCGGTCATGGCGTAGCCGCGCACGTAGATGATGGGGTGGAAGGGCGCATGTGCATTGGCCATGGCGAGGCTCCTGCGGCTACGCAAACACCGGGCCGCCTGCCGCCTGGCGCGTGCGCATTTCGGCCAGCATGTCGCGCTCGCTCAGGTCCATGGCCCAGGCCGGGCGCAGCTGGAAATGCGGCTGATCGACGATGGTCTTCCAGCTGCCGCCCCACTCCAGGCCCAGATCCATGCCCAGCACGCCCACGGCCTTGTATTTGGGCGAATCGGCCAGGTAGCGGTTGCCCTCGAACACGCCGACGTCAAAGGCAATGCCGAAGTTGTGGTTGGAATAGCCGCCGCGCGCCTTGGTGACGATGGGGCCGGGTGCCGTGCGGCCCTGGGCGTACAGGGCGTCCTGCTCGGCAAAGCTTCTCAGGCCGCTGAGGACGCGGATGGTGATGCCCGCGGCAGCCGCCTTCTGCACCAGCGCGCGCGCCATGGGCTGCACCTGGGGCAGCAGGGTGGCGATGGCCTTTTCGCTGCGCGCATCCACGGTGGCGATGGCCAGGGCGGGCGGCTGGCCGTCGATCTTCTTCTGCACGATGCGCGCGTAGATCGCGCCCCAGGTCTGCGGGCCCGCTTTCCCGTCCACGTCAAGGCCCAGCTGGGCCTGGATGGCGGCAATCATTTCCTCGATGCGCATGGTGTGCTCCCGGTGATGAGGTGCGGCCTCCATCAAAATACCGCGGCGATGCCGTGTCAAGCCAAGATTGCAGGCTGGCGGACAATCGCCGTGATCGACCACCGGAAGCCCGCATGACGCCTGCCACCCCCACCCTCCTGAAGATCGACTTTGTCTCTGACATCGTCTGCCCCTGGTGCGCCATAGGCCTGGCGGCGCTGGCGCAGGCGGCCGAGCGCCTGGCGGGGCAGGTGCGGCTGGACTGGCATTTCCAGCCCTTCGAGCTCAACCCCGGCATGGGGCCGCAGGGTGAAGACCTGTTCGAGCACCTGGCCGCCAAGTACGGCAGCACGCCCGAGCAGCTGCGCCAGATGCACGCGCAGATAGGCGCGCGCGGGGCGGCCCTGGGCTTCACGTTCAGCGAGCGGCGCACGCGCATCTACAACACCTTCGACGCGCACCGCCTGCTGCACTGGCTGGAGGTGGAGGGCACGGGCGAGCAGCGCCTGGCGCTGCAGCGGGCGCTGTTTGCAAGCTATTTCACCGATGGCGAGAACCCCGGCGAGCATGCCGTGCTGCTGCGCCTGGTGGCGCGCCTGGGGCTGGACGAGGCGCGCGCCCGCGCCGTGCTGCAGTCGCAGGAGTACACCGACGCCGTGCGCCAGCAGCAGGCCTTCTACCAGGGCCAGGGCATCCACTCGGTGCCGGCGGTGATCATCAATGAGCGCCACCTGATTCAGGGCGGCCAGCCGGTCGAGGTCTTCGAGCAGGCGCTGCGCCAGATTGCCGCACAGCAGGCTTGAAAATGCTTCTTTTTTAATAGCTGTTGGCGCTTTTTGATCGGGCGCTGCGGGCTGTTTTCACTTCAAATCAATTATTTCAGCGGGATCGGCGTGGCGCGATCCACGGGCACGGCCGTGATGCTGTTTTGCGGCGAGCCGTCGATGAGCTTTTCGGAGTAGGTCAGGTAGACCAGGGTGTTGCGCCTGGCGTCCACCATGCGTACCACGCGCAGGCGCTTGAAGAGCAGCGAGGTGCGCTCGCTGAACACCTCCTGCTGGCTTCTCAAGGGCTGGGCAAACGTGATCGGCCCGACCTGGCGGCAGGCGATGGAGGCCTCGGCGCGATCCTCGGCCAGGCCCAGCGTGCCCTTGATGCCGCCGGTGCGCGCGCGCGAGACATAGCAGGTCACGCCGGCCACCAGCGGGTCGTCATAGGCCTCGACGATGATGTCGTGATCGCGGCCAATCCACTGGAAGGCCGTGTCCACGGTGCCGATCTTTTCGGCATCCGCGGCCTGGGCGCCGCCCGCCAGGGCCAGGGTCAGCAGAGCGGCCGCGCGCAGCGCGCTCATGCCGCGCCCGCCGTGGCGCTGGAGGTCTCGGCGCAGCGCTGGCGCAGGTGCTCCAGTGCCTCGTGCACCTGATCGACCAGCACCAGGCACAGGTCGCCTGGTTGCAGGCGTGCCAGCGCATGGTCTATGGCGATGAACTCGCCGTGGATCTCGGTCACGTAGCTGGTGCGCGGCGCGCCCTGCAGGCCCTGCTGCAGCAGGGCCAGCACCTCGCCGTCCGCGCGGCCGCGCTGGCAGGCGTCCTGGTACAGCACCACGTCGTCGAAGGCCGCGCCCAGGATGCGCGTCTGCTCGATGATGTCCTGGTCGCGCCGGTCGCCCGCGCCGCTGATGACCACGCTGCGCCGCTGGCCCGGCATGGCGGCCACGGCCTGCACCAGGGCGCGCATGGCGTCGGGGTTGTGGCCGTAGTCGGCGATCAGCGTAGCGCCGCGGTAGTCCATGACGTTGAAGCGCCCGGGGGCGTTGTCGCCGTCGCTGGCAAAGCCGGCCAGGCCGCGGCGTATGGTCTGCCAGGGCAGGCCCACGGCCCAGACCGCAGCCACGGCGGCCATCACGTTCTCGACCTGAAAGCCAATGCTGCCGCCGCGCGTGATCGGGATGTCGCGCAGCGCGATGGACTCGCGCCACGAGCCCTCGGCGGCGACGATATGGCCCTCGTCCACATACACCACGCGGCTGCCTTGCGCGCGGTGCGTGGCCATCACCGGGTGGTGGCGATCCTGGGCGAAGAAGATCACCTGGCCGGGGCAGTTGCCGGCCATGGCCGCCACATGCGGGTCGGCGGCGTTGAGCACGGCGTAGCCATCCTGGGCCACGTTCTGCACGATGACGCGCTTGAGCACGGCCACGTCCTCCACGGTGGTGATGAAGTTCAGCCCCAGGTGGTCGCCCTCGCCCACATTGGTGACCACGGCCACCTGGCAGCGGTCGAAGCCCAGGCCCTCGCGCAGCACGCCGCCGCGCGCGCATTCGAGCACGGCCGCGTCCACCTCGGGGTGGAACAGCACGTTGCGTGCGCTCTTCGGGCCGGAGCAGTCGCCGCTGTCGATCTGGCGGCCGTGCACGTACACGCCGTCGGTATTCGTCATGCCGACGCGCAGGCCATGCGCGGCCAGCAGCTGGGTGATCAGCCGCGTGGTGGTGGTCTTGCCATTCGTGCCGGTGACCGCGACCACGGGAATGCGCCCGTCCTCGCCCGGGGCAAACAGCTCATCGACCATGGGCACGCCGACGTTGCGCGGCCTGCCGAAGGACGGCGCCAGGTGCATGCGCAGGCCGGGGGCGGCGTTCACCTCGACGATGCCGCCGCCTTGCTCCTCCAGCGGCTTCAGCATGGATTCGCAGATCACGTCCACGCCGCAGATGTGCAGGCCTATGGTCTGCGCCGCCTCGATGGCGCGGGCGGCGATCTCGGGGTGCACGTCGTCGGTCACGTCGGTGGCGCTGCCGCCGGTGGACAGATTGGCGTTGTTGCGCAGCACCACGCGCTGGCCCTGCACCGGCACGGACTCGGGCGTGAGGCCTTCGCTGGCCAGGCGCGCGATGGCGATGTCATCCAGGCGGATCTTGGTCAGCGCCGTGCCATGGCCCGAGCCGCGGCGCGGATCCTGGTTCACGATGTCCACCAGCTCGCGGACGCTGTGCTGGCCGTCGCCCAGCACCTGCGGCGGGTCGCGCCGCGCGGCCGCCACCAGCTGGTGGCCCACCACCAGCATGCGAAAGTCGTTGCCGGGCAGAAAGCGCTCGACCATCACCTCGTCGCTGAAGCTCTGCGCGGTGGCAAAGGCGGCCTCCAGCTGCGCGCGCGTGGTGATGTTCACCGTCACGCCCTTGCCCTGGTTGCCGTCCTGGGGCTTGACGACCACGGGCAGGCCGACTTCCTCGGCCACTGCCCAGGCGTCATCCACATCGGCCACCGGCCGGCCCATGGGCACGGGCACGCCGGCGGCGTGCAGCAGGCGCTTGGTCAGGTCCTTGTCCTGGGCGATGGATTCGGCCACGGCGCTGGTCAGATCCAGCTCCGCCGCCTGGATGCGCCGCGCCTTGCTGCCCCAGCCCAGCTGCACCAGCGAGCCGCTGGTCAGGCGCCGAAACGGTATGCCGCGCGCCACGGCGGCGTCGACGATGGAGCCGGTGGACGGCCCGATGCGGTCGTCCTCGTCGAGTTCGCGCAGCTCGGCGACCACGGTGTCGGCGTCGAAGGGCGTGTCGGCCAGCGCGGCCTGCAGCAGCTGTTCGGCGCGCTCCATGGCCAGGCGGCCGACCGATTCCTCGGTGTATTCGACGACCACCTGGAAGGTGCCCTCTTCGACGGTCGCATGCGTGCGGCTGAAGGTCACCGGGCAACCGGCCTGGGCCTGCAGCGACAGGGCTGCAGCCTCCAGCACATCGGCCAGCGACACGCTCTGGCCCGCGCCCTGGGGCTGCAGGGCGCCGATCTGCGGAAAGCGCGCGCGCAGCCGGTCTTCAAGGCCGGGCAGCTGGCTGATGTCGTGCTCCTCGGGCGCGCATTGCACTATGGCCTCGATGGCGGTGCTGCGGGTCCAGAGGTTGGGGCCGCGCAGGGCGCGGATGCGGGTGATTTGCATGGGTGTTCTTTCAGCCGAATTTTGATTCAAATAGGTGCCTAACGCTTATTTGATGCGTCACAGTAGCTATTATTTTTGTATCAAATCTGGTATTCGAAGGTCTTGATGCCGGCGGCGATCAGATCCGGACCAATGTGCATGGACCAGGCCGTGGCAATGGCTGCCAGCAGGGCCGTGGTGTCCGGCTGCTGGCCGCCGGGCAGGCTCAGCGCCTGCAGGCTGCCGAGCACGCGCTCGCTGGCACCCGTGGCCAGGATCACCTGGCCGGCGCGCACGAACACGGCGCGGCCCTCGCCCTCGGCGCGGTGCGCGGCCACGGCGGCGTTGTCGGCGCTGGTGGAGTACAGCAGCACCTCGCCGTCGCACAGCGGCGCCAATTCGGCCACCTGAGCGATGTCGGCATTGAGCACGCCCGCGCCTTCATCGAGCACCACGTCGATCTGGGTGCGCAGCACGCGCGTCATCTTGGCCTGCTCCAGCACATCGTGGTCGGCCAGGCCCTCGTAGCCGTCCATGTCGGTGACCACGCCGACCAGGCAGCGGTCGTAGGCCAGGCCTTCTTCCAGGATGGAGCGGGCCGTGGTCTGTATGACCGCCGCCTGGGCCAGGCGGTTGGTCAGCAGGCGGTGCGCGCCGGCCCAGTGGGCGGCATTGGCTTTCTGCGTCTGGCGGCCGGCGATGAACATGCCCTCGCTGCTGGCCACGCCGGTGAGCTTGCCCGACAGCTGCAACAGCCAGCCCACCAGGCGCGCGATGAAGGCGTTGTGGCGCGTGCCGACTATGCCCACCAGCGGGATGCGGCCGGCGCCCGGGCCGTCCTCGCGCGGGAACAGGTGATCGGCAATGGCCATGCCCACCGGGCGCGGCGCGCCGCTGGTCGGCTTCAGGTGCATCAGGAGGCCCGGGCCGGCGTTCACCTCCAGGATGGCGCCCTGGCCCTGCAGGGGCTTGGAGACATCCTTGACGATCATGTCCATGCCGGCGATGTCCAGGCCGACGATCTTCGCCGCCAGGGTGGCGTAGTAGGCCACGTCGGGGTGCACGTCGTCGGTGCAGTCAATGGCCATGTTGCCGTTGCGCTGCAGCAGCACGCTCTGGCCCTTGGGGATGACGGTGGCGGGCGTGACGTTCTGGCGCTTGAGTTCCAGCTGCACCGCGCCCTTGTCGGTATCGATCCAGTCCAGCGGGTATTCCTGCTCGGGGCCGCGGCGCGGGTCCTGGTTCAGCACGGCCACCAGCTCGGCCAGCGTGGCCTGGCCATTGCCGTGCACGCTCACGGTCTCGCCCTTGGTGGCGGCCACCACCTTGCCGCCGACGACCAGCAGGCGGTGCTCGATGCCGTCGATGAACTTCTCGACGATGACATCCGAGCCCTCGGGCTGGGCCAGCGCGAAGGCAGCCTTGATGTCGGCCTCTTGCGACAGCTCCAGCGTCACGCCGCGCGCGTGGTTGCCGTCGGACGGCTTGACGGTGACGGGAAAGCCGATGTCTTGCGCCACCTCCCAGGCCTCCTCGGCGCTGTTCACGATCTGGCCCTCGGGCACGGGCACGCCGCAGGAGGCCAGCAGGCGCTTGGTGAAGTCCTTGTCCTGCGCAATGCCCTCGGCGATGGCGCTGGTCTGGTCGCTTTCGGCGGTCCAGATGCGCCGCTGCGCCGCGCCATAGCCCAGCTGCACCAGGTTGCCGTCGTTCAGGCGGATATGCGGGATGCGGCGCTCGCCGGCGGCGTCGACGATGCAGCCGGTGCTGGGGCCGAGATAGCGGTCGTTGATGGCGGTCTTGATGGCCTGGATGGCAGCCTTGAGGTCAAACGCCTGGTCGTTGATGGCGGCCATCAGCAGCCGGTGGCCATGCTCGAGCGCCACGCGCGCCACCGCCTCTTCGGGGCAGCGGAACACCATGCGGTAGATGCCGCGGCGCGATATTTCGCGCGTCTGGCCGAATTCGGCCGGCATGCCCGAGAGGTTCAGCAGCTCGATGACCACATGCTCAAGCACATGGCCCATCCAGGTGCCGCCTTCCAGGCGCTGGATGAAGCCACCGCGCTCGCCCACGCCGCAGGTGTGCTCCACCAGGTCGGGCAGCCAGGCCGTCAGGCGCTCGTTCAGGCCGGGCAGCTTGTTGGAGGGAAAGTCCTCCAGCTCGCCCAGATCCAGCCAGACCTCGAGGATGGGGCGGTAGGTCCAGACACTGGGGCCGCGCAGGAAGGTGGTGCGCAGCAGTTGGATATCTTTGAAGTTGGCCATGAAGTGCGGGGTGGAAGAATGGGGTGGCGCGCCGGCGCTGGCGCTGCCTAAGCGTGAATTGTGCGTGGATATTGGCAGATGTCAGCCGCCAGCGGTGGACAGGCGTTACATCGCCATACCGCTGCGCCACCGAGGGCCGGCCCCTGCTGGCCGACAATGCCGTTCACGGGCATGGGGCCCTGCCGCAGACTCCCTTTGCGGGCGCGGGCAGACATACAAAACAAAATGCAACATCAACCATCTGTGGACGCTTCCGGTGTCTTGCCTGGCCCGCTGGGGGCCGAACTGCGAGCCATGCTCGCTCCCGACGAAAACGTGCAGGCCGCCTTCGAGGTTGACCTGACCCCCGAGCTGCGCTTTGCCCCCGGTCTCTTGGTGCTGAGCGACCGGCGCCTGTTGGCGCGCGCCATGGACGGCGCGACCCAGCAATGGCCGCTGGCCCCCGGCATGGTGCTGCGCATGCTCGACCATGGCGGCGTCGGCACGCTGGAGCTGCATGACGACCAGCAGCGCCTGGCGCTGTGGCGCTTCACCCTGGGGCGCCATCCCCAGGCGCTGCACCTGCAGCAGCGGCTGGAGCAGCAGATCGCCCATCTGCAAAACCCCCAGGCCCTGGCCGTTCAGCGTGACGAGGCGCCCTGCTGCGCCGTCTGTGGCACGCCGCTGCCGGCGGGCAGCGACGAATGCCCGGCCTGCGCGCGCCAGCAGGCCAAGCCGACCTCCACCTGGGTGCTGCTGCGCCTGTGGCGCTTTGCCCGGCCCTACAAGAAGCAGCTGGCCGCCGGCTTTGGCCTGACGCTGGCGTCCACCGCCGCCTCGCTGGTGCCGCCGTACATGACCATCCCGCTGATGGACGACATCCTCATCCCCTACCAGAGCGGCAAGGCCATAGACCCCTGGCTGGTGGTGATGTACCTGGGCGGCCTGCTGCTGGCGGCGCTGCTGGCCTGGGGTTTAGGGTGGGCGCGCACTTACATTTTGGCGCTGGTGAGCGAACGCATAGGCGCGGATCTGCGCACCACCACCTACGAGCACCTGCTGCGCCTGTCGCTGGACTACTTTGGCAGCAAGCGCACCGGCGACCTGATGGCGCGCATAGGCTCGGAGACCGACCGCATCAACGTCTTTCTGTCGCTGAACGCGCTGGATTTCGCCACCGACGTGCTGATGATCGCCATGACCTCGGCCATCCTGTTCTCCATCAACCCCTGGCTGGCCCTGGTCACGCTGGTGCCTCTGCCCTTCATCGCCTGGCTGATCCACAACGTGCGCGACCGCCTGCGCACCGGCTTCGAGAAGATAGACCGGGTCTGGAGCGAGGTTACCAACGTGCTGGCCGACACCATTCCCGGCATCCGCGTGGTCAAGGCCTTCGCCCAGGAGAGCCGCGAGGCGCAGCGTTTTCGCGCCGCCAACCAGCACAACCTGGAGGTCAACGACAAGCTGAACAAGACCTGGAGCCTGTTCGCTCCCACGGTGTCGCTGATGACCGAGGTCGGCCTGCTGGTGGTCTGGGGCTTTGGCGTCTGGCTGGTGGCGCACAACCAGATCACGGTGGGTGTGCTGGCGGCCTTCATTGCCTACATCGGGCGCTTCTACACGCGGCTCGACTCCATGAGCCGCATCGTCTCGGTGACGCAAAAGGCCGCCGCCGGCGCCAAGCGCATCTTCGACATCCTGGACCATGTGAGCAACGTGCCCGATCCGCAGAACCCGGTGCGCGTGGACAAGGTGGCCGGCGCGATCGAGATGCAGGGCGTGGGTTTTCGCTACGGCAGCCGCACGGTGATCAAGAACCTGTCGCTGCAGATTCGCCCCGGCGAGATGATCGGCCTGGTGGGCCACAGCGGCTCGGGCAAGAGCACGCTGGTGAACCTGATCAGCCGCTTCTACGACGTGAGCGACGGCGCCATCCTCGTCGATGGCGTGGACATACGCCGCATGGCGGTGAGCGACTTCCGCCGCCACATTGGCCTGGTGCTGCAGGAGCCGTTCCTGTTCTTCGGCACCATCGCCGAGAACATCGCCTACGGCAAGCCCGATGCCACGCGCGCCGAGATCGTCGCCGCCGCGCGTGCCGCCCATGCACATGAATTCATCCTGCGCCTGCCGCACGGCTACGACAGCCTGGTGGGCGAGCGCGGCCAGGGCCTGTCGGGCGGCGAGCGCCAGCGCATCAGCATCGCCCGCGCCCTGCTGATCGACCCGCGCATCCTGATCCTGGACGAGGCCACGTCCGCCGTGGACACCGAGACCGAGAAGGAAATCCAGAAGGCGCTGGACAACCTGGTGCAGGGCCGCACCACCATCGCCATCGCCCACCGCCTGTCCACGCTGCGCAAGGCGGACCGGCTGGTGGTCATGGATAGAGGCGAGGTGGTCGAGGTGGGCCCGCACGACGAGCTGATGGCCCAGCAGGGCGCCTACTGGCGCCTGTACGAGGCCCAGGCGCGCCGCGCCGAGGAAGACGCCGAGGCCGCCGGCGTGCGCATAGAAAGCCAGCGCCAGCACAGCGCCCACCCGGCCGGCAAGTGAGAGGCACAGCCATGAATACCACCACAGAACCCATGGCGTTCGATCTGCGCCGCAACCCCCATGGCCGCCTGGTGCTGCGCCTGGCCGACGGCACCGAGCACGAGGCCGTGACACCCGTGCGCGCCTTTCCGATTGCCGCGCCGCAGGAGGGCCTGTCCCTGGTCGGCGCCGACGGCCACGAGCTGGCCTGGGTGCCGCGCCTTGCCGATCTGGCAGCTGCCGCACGTACGCTGATCGAGGAAGAACTCGCCGCACGCGAGTTTGTGCCCACCATCACGCGCATCCGCAGCGTGTCCAGCTTTTCCACCCCCAGCACCTGGGAGGTGGACACCGACCGAGGCGCCGCGCAGCTGGTGCTCAAGGGCGAGGAGGACATCAGGCGCCTTTCCGGGCGCACCAAGCTGCTCATCGCCGCCAGCGACGGGTTGCACTTTCATGTGCCCGACAGCCAGGCGCTCGATCGCGCCTCGCGCAGGCTGCTGGAGCGCTTTTTGTAAGCATATTGATAGCGCTTTGCGCTTGTCTGGCGGGCGCTGCATGGCAATCGGTCCAAAAGGCCTTAATTTCCCCGGCAGTTTGCCGAAATGGGTGTACGACGAGGTGGTAGCTGCGGTTGCCGCCAATTGCGTATTCATGAGGAGCCCATGCCATGCAACTGCCACCCGTAGACCGATCGCCCGCCCAGTGGCGTCCCCAGGGCGCGGATCTGTATTCCACGGGCGCCTCCGGAGCCGTGCCCGTGCGGCCCGTGAACGCCGCCAATCCCGTCGAATCCACAGACCGGCTGGGCGAGGGCAGCGTCCTGCGTGAACCCACCAAGCCCAGCGCCCCGGACGAGGAAAACCGCGACTGGACCCTGCCGATAGAGAAAAAAGACAAGCCTTCGGAGGCCGATGCACCCCCTAAGGATCCACCGCTGCACCAGGTGATGCTGGAGTTCATCCAGTCCATGTGGCGCGCCAGCGCCAGCGCCGTGGATGTCGCCCAGGAC
The DNA here is from genome assembly GCA_018054745.1 of Alicycliphilus sp. Taxonomy (GTDB): domain Bacteria; phylum Pseudomonadota; class Gammaproteobacteria; order Burkholderiales; family Burkholderiaceae_C; genus Alicycliphilus; species Alicycliphilus limosus. The sequence continues at coordinate 4,307 of JAGPIX010000022.1, read as the reverse complement.
ATCCACAAGACCACGCTGCAGGAGCTCCAGGCGCAGAAGGCGGAGGACGAGCAGCAGTCGCTTGTCTATTCCGACCCCAAGGTCAAGCGCACCGGGGGACTGTGAGTCTTAAGCTATAAATTAAATAGCTGTATGCGCCCACTGGATGGGCGCTACCGGCTGGAAACTACTTGGCAATCTCTGCCGGTGCATTCGCAATCCCGCTGCTCACATGCCCGGCCGGCACATGGCGCGCGGCCGAGTTCACATGGCCGGTCTGGTCGTCGAAGAAGAAGTCGGGTTCGAACTCGCGCAAAAACTCCCCCTTGGGTAGGCCGCCCAGAAACATCGCCTCGTCCACGGCGATGTTCCAGTCCATCAGCGTGCGTATGGCGCGCTCGTGCGCCGGCGCGCTGCGGGCGGTGACCAGGGCCGTGCGTATGCGCATGGCCGCGCCGCCGGCCTGCTGCAGCCGGTGCAGCGCGGCCAGCAGGGGCTTGAACGGTCCCTCGGGCAGGGGCTGGGCGGCCTTGGCGCTCTCGTGGCGCTGGAAGGCCGCCAGGCCCTCGCTTTGGTAGACGCGCTCGGCCTCGTCGGAGAACAGCACGGCGTCGCCGTCAAATGCAATGCGCACCTCGCGTGGATGGGCGTCGCCGGCCTGTACCGATTCGGTCAGCACGCGCGCCGCCGGAAAACCCAGGTGCAGGGCGGAGCGCACATCGGTCTCGTTGGCCGACAAAAACAGGTGCGCGCCCAGCGGCCGCAAATAGCGGAACGGGTCGCGCCCCTGGGTGAACACGCCGCGCTGCACGCTGGGCAGGCCGTGCGCCTGGCAAGAGCGGAACACGCGCATGCCGCTCACCGGGTCGTTGCGCGACAGCAGCACCACCTCCACGCGCTGGTGCTCGGCATGGTTGAAGGCCAGCAGCTTGCGCACCAGCGAAAACGCCACGCCGGGTGGCGCGGGGATGTCCAGGCGCTGGCGCTGCAGCTCCACATAGGCGCGGTCGTCGCCGTGTTCGAAGACGCGGTTTTCCTCCTCGAAGTCGAACAGTGCGCGCGATGAGATGGCGACGACGAGCTTGTCGCTGAGAGAGGGGGCCATGTCAGTCATCGGGGCAGAAGCTTAAAAACCGGCGCAACCCAGGCGCGGGCAGCCGAGCAAGGGCCGCCCCGCAGCGAGGGCTGCGTCCCCCTGCCCGCATGGCGTAGCCATGCGAGAGCGGGGGGAAGCGGCGCAGCCGCTCAGGGGGGTGATCCTTCACTTAACGAACTGGTTGAGCTCGATGATGGGCTGCAGCACCGCGAGCACGATGAGCATGACGATCAGGCCCATGGTGACGATGAGCAGTGGCTCCAGGATGGTGGCCAGCTGCATGGCGCGGCGCTGCACCTCGGTGCCCAGCTGGGTGGCGGCGCGCTGGAGCATGGTGGGCAGCTGGCCGGTCTGCTCGCCCAGGCGCGCGAACATGGCTACCAGGCCGGGGAAGCGTTTCTTCTGCGCCAGCGCCGAGGCCAGCGGCGCGCCTTCGCGCACCAGCACCAGGGCTTCCTGGGCGTCGGCGCGCAGCGCGCGGTTGTTCAGCGTTTCGGCGGCGGCGTGCAGGGCGCGCAATATCGGCACGCCCGCCCCGGTGAGCATGGCCAGGGTGCCGGCAAAGCGCGCCGCGTTGTAGCCGCGCGCCAGTTTGCCCACCAGTGGCAGCTGGAGCCAGGCGGCATCAAACTTTTGACGAAAAACGGGCCTGGCCAGCGCTGCACGTGCGCCAACAGCTATCAAAACAATAAAGCCCAGCATGGCCCAGCCATAGCCGCGCACAAAGTCGCTGATGGCCAGCATGATGACGGTGAGCAGCGGCAGCGCACGCTTGGTGCCGGCAAACACGCTGGCCACCTGCGGCACCACATAGCCCACCAGGAACAGCACGATGACGATGGCCACCAGGGTGACGATGGCCGGGTACAGGGCCGCGCCTATCAGCTTGGCGCGCAGCTGCTGTCTGGCTTCCAGATCGTCGGCCAGGCTGTCGAGCACCTGGCTCAAGCCCCCGCTGGACTCGCCCGCGCCGATCACCGCGCAGTAAATGTCGGAGAACTCGCGCGGGTGCTGGGCCAGGGCGCGGGCAAAGGTGCTGCCGGCGTTGACCTCAGCGCGCAGCGCGGCCACCAGATGGCGCTGGCGTTCTTCGTCGGCCTCGTCGGCCAGGGCGGTGAGGGCGCGCTCCAGCGGCAGGCCCGAGCCCACCAGGCCGGCGAGCTGGCGCGTCCAGATGGATAGCTGCGTGGCGTTGAACACCGGCCGCGTGAACAGGCGCTGCGCCAGGCCGGGCGCGCTGCCGGTGGCGGCCTCGGGTGACAGTGCCTCCACGTCCAGCGGCACCAGCGCCTGGGCGCGCAGCTGGTTGCGCGCCGCCTTGGGGCTGTCGGCATCCAGCGTGCCGCGGCGTACATGACCCTGGGCGTCCAGGGCTTCGAAGGAATAGGCGGGCATGGCGTCGGCGGCGTTGAAGGCGGTCAGCCTGCGATGGTAGCCTGGGCCGTGAGGGTGAGCGAGCGCAGGCGCAGCGCGGGGTCGAACACATCGCTCACCAGCATGAATTCATCGGCCCGCGTGTCGCGCGCCAGTGCCTGCAGGCCGGCGCGCACCGTGTCCGGACCGCCGACCACGCCCATGGCCAGAAAGTCGCCAATGGCCGCGCGCTCGGGCGCCGGCAGGCCTTGCAGAAAGCCCTCCACGGGCGGGCGCAGCAGGCCGCGCTGGCCGGTGAGGATGCCCAGCACGCGCTGGTAGGTGCTGCTCGCCAGATACTCGGCCTCTTCGTCCGTGGGCGCGGCAATCACCGGCACGCCGATCATCACGTAGGGCTTGTGCAGCACTGCCGAGGGGCGGAACAGCTCGCGGTACAGCTGCAGCGCCGGCTGCAGCAGGCGCGGCGCAAAGTGCGAGGCGAACGCATAGGGCAGGCCCATGTGCGCCGCCAGCTGGGCCGAGAACAGGCTGGAGCCCAGCAGCCACAGTGGCACCTGGGTGCCGGCGCCGGGCGTGGCGATGAGGCGCTGGCCCGGCTGGGCGGGCGCCAGCAGCTGCTGCAGCTCGGCCACGTCGCGCGGAAAGTCGGCCTCGGTCTCCACGCGGTCGCGGCGCAGGGCGCGCATGGTGGCGCCGTCAGTGCCGGGGGCCCGGCCCAGCCCTAAGTCGATGCGGCCGGGGTAGAGCTCGGCCAGCGTGCCAAAGGCCTCGGCGACCACCAGCGGCGCATGATTGGGCAGCATCACGCCGCCCGAGCCCACGCGGATGTGCGACGTGCTGCCGGCGATATGGCCCACCAGCACGGCCGTGGCCGAGCTGGCGATGCCCGGCATGTTGTGGTGCTCGGCCAGCCAGTAGCGCTTGAAGCCGAGCGACTCCACATGCTGCGCGGTGCGCACGGCAATGGCCAGCGCATCGCCGACGCTGCCGCCTTCGCGCACGGCGACCAGATCGAGCATGGAAAGTACGGGGGTGTGGTTCGTCGTCATGGCGCTGATTGTGGGCGCAAGCAGTAGCCCGGCGCGGCCGTGCGGAAATGTTTGTTGACAGTCACCAGGCCTTGTTTAGAAAAATGGAATCAATAATTCATCAGTTATCAAATATAATTTTTTGTAACGTTATGAAACCTGTCCGAGGTTGCGAGTCTCGGATGGGCAAGAACTCAGGGTGGGGGTATATGGGATTTTTCAGCCGCTTGTTCCAGCCGCGACCCGATGGCCTGCAGACCCATTCGGACTGGTCCCGCCTGCCGGATACCGATGCCAGCGAGCTGGTGCTGTTCGACGACGAGGCCAGCAAGCTCATGGCGCAGTTCGATATCGACGCCGCCATCGTCACGCACGAGCGCTGGCTGCCCTGGCTGGGCGAGGTGCTGCAGGGCGCGCGTGACGAGCGCCTGCGCCCCGAGGTGGTGGCCGATGATGGCTGTTCCGAGCTGGGCCAATGGCTGCACGGCAGCGGCCGAACGGCGCTGGGGCATTACCCGGCGTTCGACATGCTGCTGCGGCGCCACCGCTATTTCCACCAGCAGGCGGCGGCCCTGATCACCCACGCCGAGGCCGGCGACATCCTGATGGCCCAGCAGGCGCACAAGGCCTGCCAGCATGCATCGCGCCAGGTGGTGCTGCTGCTCAAGGAGCTGCAAAAGGGCCTGCTGCGCACGCGCCGGCCGGTGCTTGGTCGATAAAATTTGATGTTTTCAGGTTGTAGGGATTGTCTGGTAAGCGGTTGATGCTATAATATTTATAGTGTTTTTGTTGCCAATCTGCTCAACGCCCGACGGTGACCGGCACCACGT
>JAGPIX010000230.1 GCA_018054745.1 Alicycliphilus sp. | reverse complement strand
TAGCCACGGTTGAGGGTGAACCAGGACTGCGGGCGGTGGGTGATGGTCTTGGGCACCCACAGGCCCTCCACGCGATGCCATTCCAGCTCCAGGCAGGCGTAGCCCTTGCCGATGGCGTCGGTGAGGTCGAACACCATGTCCTCAAAGTCCGGGATCTCGGTGAGCAGCTCGCCGAGCTGCTCGGCGGCCTTCTTCTCGGCCGCGTCGGCGCCCTCAGGCGGCACTACGTTCCAGTCGAGCACGCAGGCGCGGCGGCGCTTGCCCATCTCGGCGGCAATGTGGCCGTCTTTTTCTTCCATGTCCTCGAACAGCTCGAACTGGGCGACCAGGTCGCCGTTCTCGGCGGCGTCCAGAATCTTTGCCAGGCGTGAGGGCGTGAGGCCGCGCGTGGGGTGGCTCTGCAGCTCGCGCTGCAGGTGGGCCAGCCGGGCGGTCTGTGGCTCTGCCAGGTCTGGCATGGTGACGGGCTGGCCGTCCGGGCCGAGGATGCGGGAAGTTGCCATGGGGGTGCCTACCAGGTAGCGCGCGGCTCGACCAGGCGGAGGTAATCCTCGGCCTCGTCGCTGTTGTCGGCCGCGCCGAGGTTGTCAAAGCCGCGCGGCAGCGCGGGCACGGGGGTGAAATCAATGGCAGCGCTCAGGTTGAGCGTTGCAAACCAGCCCAGGGCGAGCATGGAGGCACCGTCGCCGTGGCGGTGCAGGTCCGGGTCCTTGATGTCCTTGCGGCGCACCTTGGCGACCATGGGGATGCCGTCCACCTCTTCGATGGCGCGCAGGTCCTGCGCGATGTTCGGGTCGGCGGCGATGTCGATCATGCCGTCCTCAAAGCCCTGCACCAGCTTGGGCATCCAGGTGCCGTACCAGGCACGGTTGAACTTGACCTGGTGCACGTGGGTGTGGCCGAACTTGTCGGCGGTCTCCTCGGCCAGCGGCTCGCCATTGCCGCCTGCATCCATGGCGCCGCCGCAGCGGCGCGGCAGGCGCTCTATGGCGTACCAGGTGATCTGCTTTTGCTGGGCGTAGGGCACCTTGTGCATTTCGATGACAAGGGGCACCTGGCGGCGCATGCCCGTGGTCAGGGCAGTGGCACCCCAGATGGAGAAGTCGCGGTGGCGGGCGTAGTCGTGGCTGAATACGTGGCGCGCCGTCTTGTCGAGGCGCTCCAGGGCCGGGACAAGATACCGCTCGATCCAGTCGGCCACCCAGGCTTCGCGCTCGGGCGGGCTCTTGGTGGTGAAGTCCTCGTCCAGCGCGAGGCGCAGCACGCAGGTTTCGGGCAGCACCATGGCCTGCTCGATCCAGACTCCCGGCAGACACACCCCGTTGCCATCGCGCGGGATGGCGTCCAGCTCTTCGCGCATAGCGGCCTTGCGCACGCCGTAGCCGTTGCGAATCTTGCTGTACCAGGCTTGCTTGCCCTCAAGGGTGGGCGGGGTGCCCTTCATGAAGCAGACGCGCTCGTACAGGCCGTTTGCTACGGCGTCGTCAAAAGTGACCGTGACCACGCGGGCATCGGCACCGTAGCGGCCCGCCTCGATGTCGCGGCAGAACTGGGCGAAGGGGTTGTTCTTGCCGTTGTGCGAGCTGATGACGGTGATCTGGCCGCCCCAGATCAGCAGAGCGGTGGCGGCGTCGAGAACACCCTGAACGTCAGGGTGGAACGCGGCCTCGTCGATGACAACGTGGCCCTGCAGGCCCCGGATGTTGGCGGGGCGGCTGGAGAGCGCGCACACCTGGAAGCCCGAAGCAAAGCGGATGCGGTAGGCGGTGATGTGGCGCGTCTTGCCGCTGTCGTCCTGGTCTTCGAACAGGAACTCCTCGACCCCGGAAATGCCCTGGCCCTGGGCCTGGGCGATCACGCGGGCGAACTTGGCGCAGTAGCCGATGGCTTCAAGGCCCTTTTCCTTGGTGTCGCCGATGTAGTAGACGTTATCGCCCCCGGCGCTCTTGCGGGCGGCGGCCACCAGCGTCTTGTTGAGCATGGTGCCGAAGGTGATGCCGGTGCGGCGCCCCTTGGGGACGGCGATGATGGCCGCCTGGATGGAGGCCACCTCGCGTTGGTGCTTCATCAGCACGCCATCGGCGAGCGGGTCGAAGCCCTCCGGAATGGACCGCACGCTGGCGGGGAGGTCGTCCCATTCCAGCGTGCGCAGGGTTGTTGCCAGCGGCTTGATGGCGTGCATGGCTAGGTCCCGATGCCCAGGAACTTGCGGCGCCAGAAGTCCACCTGGGCTTCATCCATCCCCTGGGCCTTGGCGACCTCTTGCAGATTGGCCTCCTGCTCGGCCAGCAGCTTCTTGCGGGTGGCTTCTTCGACTTTGGCCTGGAACTCCTTGAGGTTGATGCTGGAGCGGGTGAGCGTGGCGATGTTCTTGGCGGCCTTGCTGAGCAGGGCGACGCGCTCGCCGGGGTCGGCCTTCTCGCCGTCCTCGCCCACTTCGTCGGCTTCCTGCAGGGCCAGGATGGCTTCGAACAGCTCGGTCTGCACCATGGCCGTGAGGGCCTCGCTGCGGGCGTCTTTGTCGTCGCCCGCGTGGGCCTGGATCATCTTGGCGGCTTCGGTGCTGGCGCGGATGGCCGACAGGCGACGCTCCAGCTTCTGGCCGTACCGGCCCACGGCTGAGCGGCTGGGCAAGCTGCCCGCCGTCGCTGCGGCGGGGTAGCGCGCCTGCAGGTCGGCGATCAGCTCGTCCAGCGTCATGCTGCCCGAGGCGAGCATGGCCTGGATGTACGCCTTGATCTCCGGGTCGAGCCGGTCGATGCTGCTTTTGCGGCCCATGG
>JAGPIX010000109.1 GCA_018054745.1 Alicycliphilus sp. | reverse complement strand
AGGGGCGGCAAATGCTGCTGCACTACCAACCCATCATCGACCTGCGCAGCGGCCAGGTGGTCAAGGCCGAGGCGCTGCTGCGCTGGCAGCATCCGCAACACGGCCTGATCAGCCCCATGGAGTTCATACCGCTGGCCGAGGAGTCGGGCCTGATCCATGAGATCGGCGAATGGGTGCTGCGCCAGGCGGTGCAGTCCGTGGCGCATATCCGCGCGCACCACGCACGGCTGCTGCCCATCAACGTCAACGTATCAGCGAAACAGCTCGCCCGCCCCGGCTTCAGCGCCGCCCACTGGGCTCACCTGATGGATGCCAGCAACCTGCCGCGCAACGCCATCACCATGGAGATCACCGAGGGCACGCTGGTGGAAAACTCGCAGCTGGTGCGTGACTGCCTCACAGGCTTTGTCCAGCACGGGGTGGAGGTGGCGCTGGACGACTTTGGCACCGGCTTTTCCTCGCTGGCCTACCTGAAGCGCTTTGACATCGATTACCTGAAAATCGACGCCTCTTTCATCCGCGGGCTGGAGGCCGGCGGCAACGACCACGCCATCGTCGAGGCCATCATCACCATGGCGCACAAGCTGGGTATACAGACCATAGCCGAAGGGGTGGAAACCGCGGCCCAGCGCGACCTGCTCAAGGCCCTGGGCTGCGACCATGCGCAGGGCTATCTGTTCGCCAAACCGCTTCCGTTGGCGGCATTCGAGGCATACATCAGCACCAACCCGGCATAGCTCGCGGCAGGCCTATTGACCCGGCAACAAAGGGTTGACCGTCATCCCGGCGAAAGCCGGGATCCAGGGACGCCCTTAGCCAGCGTAGCTGCTGGATCCCGGCTTTCGCCGGGATGACGACAGTCCACAACCGTTAGTTGCCGGTTCTATAAGAACGCAAAGGGCTGCGAACGCATTGCATGCGCGCAGCCCTTTCTTGAACAAAAAAATGCTCTAACGCTCTTTCAGCAAACGCCGGCAGCTATTATTTTGATAGAAGATCACTCCGCCGTGCGAATGCTTTCGCGGCCCTGGCGATCCTTGGCGCGGGTGATGTCGTCGCCCAGCGAGCGCACCAGCTTGTCCAGTGCCGCGGCCACGGCGTCGGCCACCTTGGCGGCCTCGGCGGTGGCTGCCACCGGCTGGCGGCCGGCGGGGCGGGCCTCGATCACGCAGCGCTTGTCGTCCACGCCGGACTTGCCCGCGTCCACGTCGGACAGGAACAGCTCCACGCGCGTCACATGTTCGCGAAAGCGCGCCAGCTTGGCTGCCGCCTCGTCCTGGGCCCAACGGATCAGCGACTCACCGCCCTGGATGTTGTCGTTGGTGTGCACTTGGATCTGCATGTCTATCCTCCTTGGTTGAAACCAGGCCCGAACCCGGGCCCTTGGTATCCATCATGCCTGAGCCGGCAAGCTGGCGCTTGAATCCCATCCACAGGCGGGTGGCGGCATGGACAGTGGCCCGGGCGCCACATTCCCCCTGCTGTTGGCAGTACCGCAGCCTGCGCCTACAGACGTTTCCGGATGTCAATGCTACAACTGTTGCATGTCGCTCCTGTCCCATTCCGCCAGCCGCTTGAAGATTGGCCTGTCGGCCTGCTTCTCGCATGCCGACCCCGATCGATCGCTGTTCACCAACAAGACCCTGCAGTACGTGGAGCAGTCGATTGCGCACTGGATCATGTCGGCCGGCGCACTGGTGGTAATGGTGCCCTGCCCCACGGGCGAGACGGCGCGCGGCGATGTCACGCTCAAGCATTACGCCGAATGGCTCGATGGCGTGGTCATGCACGGCGGCTCGGATGTCTGGCCCGGCAGCTATGGCGAGGAGCCGCTCAAGGACGCCTGGCTGGGTGACCGCGTGCGCGACCTGTATGACCTGGCGGTGGTCGAGGCCTTCAGCCAGGCCGGCAAGCCCATTTTTGGCGTGTGCCGCGGGCTGCAGCTGATCAACGTGGCCTTTGGCGGCACGCTGTACCAGGACATTGAGACCCAGCACCCCGGCGCCCTGCAGCACCGCAACGCCATCACCTACGACCAGCATGTGCACGAGGTGGACATCGTGCCCCACACGCAGCTGGCGCGGCTGTACCCGGGGCGCCGGCGCGTCACCGTCAACAGCATCCACCACCAGGGTATCAAGCGGCTGGCGCCGGGTTTTGACATCGAGGCCTGGAGCCACCCCGACGGCCTGCCCGAGGCCATACGCCGCCAGGGCGGCAACGGACGCGGCTACATCGCGGCCACGCAGTGGCACCCGGAGTTCCGCTCACGCGAGGGCGTGACGCTGGACGACATGCCGCTGCTGCGCGACTTTCTGGCCGCCTGCAGCCAGGCCCGCGCGCGTCCGCGGCCCGGCCGCGGCCCGTTGCAGATCCGCGACCGCGCCGAGCGCCTGCTGCGCCGCGCGCTGCTGCGGCGCCATTGATGCGCAATGAAATACGGCGCTAACGCTTATCTGTAAAGCGCCAGCAGCTATCAATAAATGATCAGTGGTGATGGCCATGGCCGCCATGCACATGGCGGTGGGCAATCTCCTCGGCGCTGGCGGCGCGCACCTCGGTGACCTTGCAGGCAAAGCGCAGGGCGCGGCCGGCCAGCGGGTGATTGCCGTCCAGGTGCACCTCGGGGCCCTTGATCTTGACGACATTGAAGACCTGCGGTTGGCCGTCGGCGCCCGCCCCTTGCAGCTGGCCGCCCACCTTCACGCCGGGCGGAAATTCGCTCTTGGGGATGGTGCGCACCAGGCTCTCGTCGCGCGCGCCAAAGGCGTCCTCCATGGCCAGATCCACGTTGGCCGCATGGCCCACGGCCTGGCCCTCGAGGGCGGCCTCGACCTTGGGGAAGATGTTCTCGTAACCCCCGTGCAGGTAGGCCAGATGGCCTGTATCCAGCGGCTTGCCGGTGGCGGGATCGGTGACGCGGTAGCTCAGGGTGACGGCGGTGTCTTTGGTGATGTGCATGGCGGGTGGGGTGTGATGGCGGTGGCGCCGCAGGGGCGGCAATTGTCGATGACGCTCAGGGCAGCAGCGTGAAATGCTCCACCTGCGGCGGCTGGGCAAAGAAGGGGCCGATGATGGCACGCCACTCGGCAAAGGCCGGCGACTCGCGAAAGCCCTGGGTGTGGTCTTCCAGCGTGTTCCAGTGCACGGTGAGCAGGTAGCGCCCGGGCGACTCGATGCCGGCCAGGATGCTGTGCGCCTGATAGCCCTGCGCCTTGGACAGCACGCTCTGCACGCCGTGCGTGAGCGCCTGGCCAAAGGCCTCGTGGTTCTTGGGATCTACGCGAAAGTCTGCAACTTCGACAATCATCTTCGGCTCCTGAAAAAAAGGGCGGCGGCCATGGCGGCCGCGGCCCAGGGTTGCGCCCGAGTATGGCGCAAGGCCTCAGGCAGCCAGCGCGCCAGGCAATTGGCATCCTGCAAAACAGGCCTCAAGCACAATCACAGCAATCATCAGAAGCTATATTTTTTGCAGCATCGCCAGACCCATCACACAGGGGCAGGTAGAGCTCGGTGCGCCAGGCACTGGGGTCCGAGCCGATCTCGGGGCCGGTGATGTAGCACTCCCACAGCTCGCCGGTGGTGGCCAGGCCCTGGCCGGCAATCCAGGCGCGCAGATCGGTCCAGGCCTGCGGCAGGTTTTCGTAGCGGCCACGGTACAGGGTGCGCACCATCTGCATGGCCGGCCATTGGCCGGGATAGACATGGCCGATGCGGCCCACGGGCCGGCTTACGAGCACACCCACCTCGCTGTCAAAGCTGTCGGTGGGCCGGCGCAGATGGTGGGTGAACAACGGGCCTATGGGTTGGGCGCCCTGGGCGCGGATGCGATCCAGCAGCTCACGCACCCCGCGTCCCATGGTGCACAGCAACTCTTCACGCGGGCAGTGGACGCGAATCAAGGCTGCGGCGCGCGCGGGGCCGGTGTCGATGATCTGTGGTGTCTCGATCATGATCGCCTCCTGCGCACGCGGTGTTGAACCGGGGGAGCAGCGGCCCCCCGGGCCTTCTTGGATGCTATGACGAGACCAGGGCGATGTCTGTAGGAAGACGCCGGACGCTTGTAACGGCAACCTCAGCGCCGGCGCCCCAGCCACCAGCCCAGGGCCAGGCCCGCCACGCCCAGCAGCGCCACCAGCCCGGCGGAGCCCTGCAGGCGCCGGCGGTGGCCGCCGTCGATGGCGGTGTGCAGCGAGGGGCGAAACAGGTTGCCCTCGGAGAGCGCTGCAGGCGCCGCACGACGCAGCCCCAGGTCGCTGAGCCAGCGCAGCGCGCGCGCCGTGCCCTGGGGTGCCAGCGCATGCGCCAGGCGCGCCGGCCGCGCGCCCAGGCCCAGCCAGGTGACGGCGCGCGGCTCGGGGTTGTCGGCCAGCTCCACGATGGCCTGGGCCACCGCGTGCGGATCGACCATGGGCAGGGGCGCGGCCAGGCGCCGGCCGGTGTAGTTGGCGCCATGCGACAGGCCGGGCGTGTCCACCACCGTGGGCGCCACGGCGCAGACATGCACCAGCGGCAGGTCGGCGACCTCGGCGCGCAGGCTCTCGGACAGGCCGCGCAGGCCGAACTTGCTGGCCGCATAGGCCGCGGCATAGGGCGTGGGCAGCCAGCCGCCGAGCGAGATGACGTTGACCAGCAGGCCGCGCCCCTGGGCGCGAAAGCGCGCCAGCGCCGCATGCGCGCCATGCACATGGCCGAGCAGGTTGGCTTCGATGACGCGCCTGTGTGCGGCCAGCGGCACGCCGTCAAAGCGCCCCACGGCCCCAACGCCGACGGCGTTGACCCAGATGTCGATGCGCCCGAAATGGCGCACGGCCCTGTCGGCCAGGGCCAGCACGGCGGCGGGGTCGGTCACGTCGGTGGGCATGCCCAGGGCCTGACCGCCGGCGGCGCGGCAGGCCATGGCCACGGGGGCCAGGGTGTCGGCATTGCGCGCCGCCAGCACCACGCGTGCACCGCGGCGCGCAAACGCCAGCGCCGTGGCATGGCCTATGCCGCTGGAGGCGCCGGTGATCACCACCACCGGCTCGGGCGGGGCCGCGCTCAGGCGGGACGGTGCGGCGGGCGGGGTCTGGGTCATGGTGTGCGGCATGGACGGTTGCAAACCCCTTCTTTGTAGCCGCAGGCCGGACGCACCGGCGTAGGACATGGCCCGTGCCTGTCAAAGCAAACAACCCTGTTCAGGCACATGCCTCAGACTGGGCCGTGCGCCCTCACCCCCACCCTCTCCCGGAGGGAGAGGGAGTAAAACCGGCTCTGACGCTTATCCATCAAGCGCAAACAGCTATTAAAACAGAAGCAATCAAGACAATGGCTTGGGCCCAAAGCGCACCAGCAGACCACGCGGCGTGACGTTGATGCTCTCGGGCTGCAGGCCCAGCGCGTCAATGGGCGCCAAATCCTTGTCCTGCAGCTGGTGCAGCACCACGCCATGCAGCGACTGGTCTGCCAGCTGCTGGGCATAGCGCTGCAGCAGCGCGGCGGCCTGGGGTTTCAGGCCCTCCAGCTGCAGCGCGTTCACCTGCAGCCGGTGCGCGCGGATGCTGCGATCCTGAGCCTCGTAGCGCAGACCGAAGTCCACGTCGAAAACGCCCGTATAGCGGCGCGCCAGCAGCGGGCCGGTGGCGGCCAGGTCCATCACGGCGTTGAGCTGGTTGCGCTCGGGCAGCAGGGTCAGGCGCGGCGCCTGCAGCTGCAGATCCAGCAGGCCGGCCAGCGGGTAGCTGCGCGGAAAGCGCTCGGCCAGGGCCTGTTGCAGCTGCCGCTGGCTGATGGTGTAGCCGGGCGCCGCGCGGGCGCAGCCGGTCAGCAGGGCCAGGGAGGCGGCGCCCAGCTGGGCAAGGATCTGTCTGCGGTGCATGGTGGTGCGTATTGTGGCCAGGCGCATGGCGCGCCAGGCAAGCAGTTGCGTCAAGCCAGGGCGGCGGCCAGTTGCCGGTGGGCCGCACTGTCCGGATCGACCGGGCGCTGGTTCTTGGCCAGCAGGTAGCGCTCGCTGTAGACATCAAGCCAGGCCTGCAGCAGCGCACCGGCCTGCGCATCGCCGGCCTTGTCCAGGCACAGGGCGGCCACCTCGGCGGTACACAAATGTTCGCCGCGCCGCGAGCGGCGCAGCCGGTAGCGCGAGACATCGCCCTCCAGGCTGAGCACCGGCAGGCGCTCCAGATAGGGGCTCTTGCGGAACATCTTGCGCGCCTCCGGCCAGGTGGCGTCCAGCAGCACGAACAGCGGACGCGGGCCTGCCCCGGCGGCCTCGGGCAGGGTCTGCAGCACGCGCTCGGGCGGCGCGTACTCGCCAGGGAACACCACATAGGGCTGCCATTGCGGGTCGGCCAGCAGCGCCAGCAGGGCCGGATCGACCTCGGTGCGCGCCCAGCCAAAAGCATGAGTGTCGGCCACCAGATCGGCGATCAGCCAGCCGGTATTGCTGGGCTTGAGCGGCTCGGTGTCGTGCATCAGCAAGCAGATGCCGGCATGCGTGTGCACCTGCGGGCGCAGTGCGCATTGGCAGTGGCTGGTGACCAGGCGGCAGGCCGGGCAATGCGGGCGGCGCGAGCCACCGCGTGCCAGAAAGGGCTTGGCGCTGCGCGCCAGGCGGGCGGCGCGCAGCTCGGAGACTGCGTGGCTCATGAAGGGCTTATTCGACCTGGGCGGCGGCCAGGCTCTGGATGATGGCCTCAAACTGCGCGCTCATCGGCAGGCCCAGGCGCTGCTGACTGCCGGGCAGCTTTTGCAGGAACCAGCGGCGGTACTGGCGGTCGATCTCGCCGTCGCGTGCCAGCGCGCGCATGCTGTCGGTGACCAGCTTGGCCAGTTGCGGGTCGGCCTTGCGGAACATGACGGCATAGGGCTCGTAGGACAGCAGCTCGCCCACCACGGCCAGGCGCTTGGCCGCACCAGGGGTTTGCGCCACCAGGCCGTAGAGCAGCACGTCGTCGGTGGCAAAGGCGTCGGCGGCGCCACTGTCCACCTCGGCAAAGGCCTGGGCGTGATCGGGCGCGACCAGCAGCGTCATGGGCACCTTCAGGCGCTGCGACAGATTGCGCATCACCTGTTCGTTGGTGGTGCCGGCCGTCACCGCCACCTTTTTATGCGCCAGGTCGCGCCAGTCGCGTATGCCCTCGCCCTTGCGCACCAGCAGCCGCGTGCCGGCGACAAAGATGGTGGGCGAGAAGGCGACGGTCTTCTGCCGCTCCAGGTTGCTGGTGGTGGAGCCGCATTCCAGATCGGCCTGGCCCGAAACAATGGCCTGCATGCGCGTGGCCGAGGTCACGCTCACCCAGCGGATCTCCAGGGGCCGCTGCACCGCCACCTCGACGGCGCGCACCAGCGCCTTGCACAGCTCGATCGAGTAGCCGATGGGCTGACCCTGCGCGCCCAGGTAGGAAAACGGCACCGAGCTGCCCCGGTAGGCCAGCGCAATGCTGCCGCTGGCATGCACCTGGGCCAGGGTGCCGGTGAGCGCCTGCGGCCCGGGGTTGCTGGGTGTGCTGTCCGCGTCCTGGGCCTGCACGGCCAGGGCCGCCAGCAGGGGCGCAGCGCAGAGAAGATGGCGCAGCGCGGTCATGCCAGATCCGGCCCGGGAATGGGATGGGCGCGCGCGGCCGCCTCCTCGTCCATGCGCTGCTCGTGCTGGGCGGCTTCGTCGGTGGTCAACAGCTGCCCCTCCCACTTGGCGACGACGGCGCTGGCAATCGAGTTGCCGACCGCGTTGGTGGCCGAGCGGCCCATATCGAGGAAGGTGTCCACGCCCAGGATGAGCAGCAGGCCGGCCTCGGGAATGTCGAACTGGTTCAGCGTGGCGGCAATCACCACCAGCGAGGCGCGCGGCACGCCGGCCATACCCTTGGAGGTGAGCATCAGGATCATCAGCATGGTGATCTGCGTGGCCAGCGACAGGTGGATGTCGTACGCCTGGGCGATGAACAGCGTGGCAAACGTGCAGTACATCATGGAGCCGTCCAGGTTGAACGAGTAGCCCATGGGCATGACGAAGCTGGAGATCTTGCGCTTGACGCCAAAGCGGTCCAGCGCGTCCAGGATCTTGGGGTAGGCGGCCTCGGAGCTGGCCGTGGCAAACGACAGCATAAAGGCCTCCTTGATCAGCACCATGAGCCTGAAGATGCGCGGCCCCAGGAAGACGAAGCCGGCGCCTATGAGCAGCGCCCACAAGATGAACAGGCCCAGATAGAAATCACCCATGAACACGGCGAACTTGAGCAGGATGCCCAGGCCATTCACCGCCACCGTGGCCGCCATGGCCGAGAGCACGGCCAGCGGCGCGAGCTTCATCACATAGCCGGTGATCTTCAGCATCACATGGGCCAGCTCCTCGACCACCAGCACCAGGGTTTTGCCCTTCTCGCCCAGGGCCGCCAGGGCCACGCCGAAGAACATCGAGAACACCACGATCTGCAGGATCTCGTTGTTCGCCATGGCCTCGGCGAAGGACTTGGGAACCAGGTGGTTGACGAACTCCTTGAGCGTGAACTTGGCCGTGGCCAGGTTGGTGGCCGCGCCCACGTCGGGCAGCGGCAGGCCCAGGTTGTGACCGGGCTGCAGCCAGTTCGCCAGCACCAGGCCCAGCACCAGCGAGACCAGCGACGCCGTGACGAACCACAGCATGGCCTTCATGAACACCCGCCCCACCGAGGCCGCGTCGCCCATATGCGCAATGCCCACCACCAGCGTGGAGAACACCAGCGGGCCGATCAGCATCTTGATCAGGCGCAGGAACACGTCGGACATGATGGAGATGTAGCCCGCCACCTCCTTGGCGGCCTGCTTGTCGGGGAAATTGACGAAGACAAAGTAGCCCACGCCTATGCCTACCAACATGGCGACAAGAATCAAATAGGCAGGCGGGATGCCTCTTTTTTGCGGTGCGCTGGCGGTCATGTGGAGTCCTTCCGGGATGCGGGGATGTTGTTCTTAGGCGGGAATCTGCAACCCGCGCTGCACGGCAGGGCGCGCGACGAAGGCATCGAGCGCCCGCTGCACCTGGGGAAAGTCGGCCCAGCCGACCAAAAGGCCGGCATTGTAAAAACCCACCAGGTTGCGCACCCACGGAAAGACCGCTATGTCGGCAATGGTGTAGTCGCCGCCCATGATCCATTCGCTGGCCGCCAGGCGCTGCTCCAGCACGCCCAGCAGGCGGCGCGACTCGGCCGCGTAGCGCTCGCGCGGGCGCTTGTCCTCCCAGTCCTTGCCGGCAAACTTGTGGAAGAACCCCAGCTGGCCAAACATTGGCCCCACGCCGCCCATCTGCCACATCAGCCACTGCAGCGTCTCGTAGCGCGCAGCCGGCTCGCGCGGCAGGAACTGGCCCGTCTTCTCGGCCAGGTAGATGAGGATGGCGCCGGACTCGAACAGCGCCAGCGGCCGACCACCCGGGCCATCGGGGTCGATGATGGCCGGGATCTTGTTGTTCGGGTTCAGCGACAGGAACTCGGGCGAGAGCTGGTCGCCGCTCTCGAAGCTCACCTTGTGCGCCTCGTAGGGCAGCTGCATCTCCTCCAGCGCGATCGACACCTTCACGCCGTTGGGCGTGGGCAGCGAATACAGCTGCAGCCGGTCGGGGTGCTGGGCGGGCCACTTGGCGGTGATCGGGTGGGTGAGAGCCATGGTCAATCCTTTACGAGGCCGCTGTCGACCACCAGATTCTGCCCGGTCACCGCGCGCGCCCAGGGCGAGAGGAAGAACAGCACCGCGTCGGCGAATTCCTCCGGCGTGGTCACGCGGCGCAGCGGGGTCAGGCTGGCGATCAGGTCGAACACCGCCTCGGGCGTGGCGCGGCTGGCGTCGGTGGTGCGCAGCAGTCCGCCCGAGACCATGTTCACCGTGATGCCGTCAGGCCCCAGGTCGTTCGCCGCCGTGCGCGTGAGCGACAGCAGCGCCGCCTTGGCCGCCGTGTAGTCGTGGTAGGGCACCACCGGGTTCTGGAACAGGTTCGTGCCCACGTTCACGATGCGCCCGAAGCCCTGCGCGCGCATGGCGGGCAGCGCCGCCTGCATGGTGTTGAGCGCACCCTTGACCGCGCCCTCGATCTGCTGGCTGAAGCGCTCCCAGGCGACCTCGCCCAGCTTGGGGCGCGCATCGCCGTCGAACGAGAACTGCGCCAGCGCGTTGTTCACCACGGCGCTGATGCTGGCGCCTGTGCGCTCGCGCGCCGCGGC
>JAGPIX010000108.1 GCA_018054745.1 Alicycliphilus sp. | reverse complement strand
GCCGATCACGTCCAGGTTCTTGCTGGAGGCGTTGAGGCCCGAGAGGCCTTGCTGGAAACCCATGGTTTTTCTCCTTGTCGGTGAATGCGTGGCTGGTGCTTACAGCACGCCGAGGACGTTGGCGTAGTTGACGGTGCTGCCGTCGGCGAGGGTCAGGGTCAGCGCGCCGGACTTGGAGCCGGTGGCCAGCACCTGCGACTGGGTCAGCGGCGTGGCCTTGACCGCGGTCTCGCCATTGGCGGCGGTGACGCGAAAGCGCAGGTCGGCCGCGTTGCCCTGGTACTTGCTGGCGTCCCATTCGAAGTTCAGCCGCCCGCCCTCCTGCGCGCCCATGTCGATGGCGTCCACCGCCACGCCGCCGGGCGTGACGATCTCCACCTTGACGCTGCTGGCGGCGCCGGCCAGGTCGAACATGCCCTTGCCGGTCTTGTCGTCCAGGCTCATGCGGTCGCCCTCGGACAGCACCGAGCGGCCGATCAGCGAAATGCCCTGGATCTGCTGCATGGTGCTGAACTGCTCGGCCATGGTCTGCATGGTCAGGTTCAGCGTCTGCAGACCGGTGACGGTGTTGATCTGCGCCATCTGCGTGGTCATCTGCGCGTTGTCCAGCGGGTTCATCGGGTCCTGGTTGTTCAGCTGGGCGACGAGCAGCTTCAGGAAGCGGTCCTGCATGGCGCTCGGGTCGGTCGATGAGTCGCGCGTCTTGGACGTGGTGTTGGCGCCGTTGTCCAGCGCGCTGGTGTCGATGGGGGAAATGTTCATGCTTGTCCTCCCGGCCTTACTGGCCCATCTGCAAGGTCTTGAGCAGCAGCGACTTGGCCGTGTTCATGACCTCGACGTTGTTCTGGTACGAGCGCGAGGCCGAGATCATGTTCACCATCTCCTCCACCGCGTTCACGTTGGCGTGCGTCACATAGCCCTCGGCGTCGGCCATGGGGTTCATGGGGTCATGCACGCGCCGGCCGGGGGTGTCGCTCTCCTGGATACCGGTGACGCGCACGCCGGCGGCGCCGTCCGATCCCATGGGCGTGGTCTGGAACACCACCTGGCGCGCCTTGTAGGCCTGGCCGTCGGGGCCGGCCACGGCGTCCACGTTGGCCAGGTTGGAGGCCACGACGTTGAGCCGCTGCGACTGCGCGCTGATGGCGCTGCCCGAGACGTTGAAGATGGAAAACATCGACATGCGAAGGCTCCTTATTGACCCTGGATGGCGCTGAGCATGGTCTTGGCGTTGCCGTTGATGAAGCGCAGCGTGGCCTCGTAGCGCACGGCGTTGTCCACGAAGGCGGCGCGCTCTCTATCCATGTCCACGCTGTTGTTGTCCAGGCTGGGCTGGGTCTGCACGGCATAGCCCAGCGTGCTGTCGCCGCTGCCCGTGCGCGCGGCGGGCAGCGGGATATGGCGCGCATCGCTCACGCTCTGGTGCGTGAGCGTGCCGGGGCTGCGGCCCTCGTCCACGGCGCGCATGGCGTCGGCAAACTTGAAGTCGCGCGCCACAAAGCCCGGCGTGTCGGCATTGGCGATGTTGCTGGCAATGGTGCGCTGGCGCTCGGCACGCAGCAGCAGCGCGTTGCCGTGAAAGTCCAGTCGCTGGGTCAGCTTGTCGAGCATGGGGGCCTGCAGTCCTTGTGGTTCGGTGCTTGCGGCGCCACGGCCCGGGGGCTTTTGTGGCGTGCGTCGATTATGGAAATCGCCCCGCTTTTCTAAAGCCCGAAGAACGCGGGCATTGGCCCTTTGTTTGCGTGTTATCGCGGTGGGGTCGCGCCTACAGTGACGGCTGAGAAACGGCGCCTGTCGCGTCGTTTGCCGGAGTCACGCCATGCCGCATTCACCATTCCGCCGACAACGTGCCGCCACCTGGTTGGCCTGGGCTTGCCTGGCTGGCCTGGCGGCGCTGGCCGTGCCGGCGCGTGCCCAGGAGCAGACGCCCGAGCTGGGCGCCATCACCCAGCGCTGGCTGGATGCGGCCCTGGCCCAGGATCAGGGCGCATTGCCGCTGCGCATGGAGGTCAGCGTAGGGCAGCTCGATCCGCGCCTGCGCCTGGCGCCCTGCGCGCGTGTCGAGCCGCATCTGCCCGCCGGCGCCCGCCTGTGGGGGCGCACCCGGCTGGGGCTGCGCTGCGTGGAGGGGGCGGTGCGCTGGAATGTGTATCTGCCCATCACCGTCAAGGCCTTCGGCCCGGCCTGGGTGCTGGCGGGCGGCGTGGCCGCGGGCGCTGTGCTCAAGGAGGGTGACGCCATCGAGTCCGAGGTCGATTGGGCCGCCGAGAGCGCCGCCATCGTCGCCAGGCCCGAAGCCTGGGTGGGTCTGATTGCGGCGCGGCCGCTGCAGGCGGGCCAGGCGCTGCGCCAGAACATGGTGCGCGCGCCCGACCTGTTTCAGTCCGGCGCCTCGGTGCGCGTGGTGGTGCAGGGGCAGGGCTATGCCGTGACAGCCTCGGGCCAGGCGCTGAGCGCCGGCGCGCAGGGGCAGAATGTGCGTGTACGCATGAGTAATGGCCGCTTTGTATCGGGCATTGTTCAGGAAGATGGGACAATAGAGGCCACTCTGTGAACCATTGAGCCGCACAAAGCGCTAAAGTCCGCCCACCACTGGCCGAAAACATGGCTACTGGCCCCGCAGCAGATCGGGGTAGTGGAGAGTGTGATGAAAATAGGAAACAACCCGGACACCGCGAATCTCTTGTCGCAGGCCGCAGCCGCCAGGCAGCAGGCCAAGGCGGCCGCACCCGCGCCGGCCGCCGAGGCCGCCGCCCAGGGTGCGTCGCGCACCGCGGCGGGGGTTCCCGTCACGCTGTCGGCCACGGTGCGTGGCGCGGATGCCAGCCGCAGCAGCGCCGACTTCGACGCCGGCAAGGTCAAGGCCGTGAAGGCGGCCATAGAGAACGGCACTTTCAAGGTCAACGCCGAGGCCGTCGCCGACAAGCTGCTGGCCAACGCCGAGGAAACCCTGTCGCGCTCGCGCGGCTGAGTGCTGCCTGCCTGACGGGGTGGCCGGCTCTGGACTTGCCCCATGTCTATCGACAACACCCTTTCCCTTATCGAAGCGCAGCTGCAGGACATGCAGGCTGCGCTTTTGTCTTCCGACCCCCAGGCTCTGGAGCAAACGGCCGCGCAACTGCGCCAGGTGGCCACCAGCCTGGCGCAGGCCGCAGGTGCCGGCCTGCCTGCCGCTGCTGCCGAGCGCATCCAGTCCATCGCCACGCGCCTGACCCTGGTGCGCGACCAGCTGGCCCGCGTGCTGGCGCTGACCGAGCGGCAGGCGGCGTCGCTGCTGCCCCCCGTGCAGGGCGTGACCTATGGGCCATCTTCCGGCGCGCAGGGTGCGCGCATCTATCGGGCGCCGGGGTAGTCTCCGGTTGGGTTAATTGGAATCTGACCCCAATTATGCAATTATGGGTTGCGCTCGTCGGCCGCGAACTCGGGCAGGCCGCGCAGGCGTTCGTACAGTGGCGTGAAGTCGCCCTCGGTGAGCTGGAACAGCTGCTCGAAACTGTCGATGACGAAGTAGGTCTGCTGGTAGCTGTCGATCTTGTAGCGCGTGCGCATGGTGCGCTCCAATGTCAGCGGCAGGCGCTGGGGCTCGGGGCTGTGTACGCTGTAGGGCAGCTCGCCGTGCGAGCTCAAAATGCCCGCGCCATAGGCGCGCAGGCCCGCGCTTTCCCTGATCAGGCCGAACTCGATGGTGTACCAGTACAGCCGCGCCAGCATCTCGCAGGAGCCCAGGCGCGCGGCCTTCAGGCCGCCCTCGCCGTAGCGCTGCATGTAGTCGGCCAGCATGGGGTTGAACAAGAGCGGCACATGGCCGAACAGGTCGTGGAACACGTCGGGCTCGACGATGTACTCAAACTCTTCGGGCCGGCGTATCCAGTCGGTCACCGGGAACTTGCGATTCGCCAGCAGCTGGAAGAACGGCACCTCGGGGATCAGCCCTGGCACGGCCACCAGCTGCCAGCGCGTGGCCTTGTACAGGCGCTCGTTGATGTCATCGAAGCGCGGAATGCGCTCCTTGGCGCCCAGCTGGGGCAGGGCGGCGATGAAGGCCGCGCTGGCCAGGCCGGGCAGCTGCTCGCATTGCCGCAGGTACAGGCGGTGGTAGGTGTCGTGGTCCTGCGCGGTGTAGGCGGCCCAGTTTTGGGCGCAGGTGTAGTCGTCGGCGGCGCGCGTGTAGTCGCCGCGAGGCGGGCGCTCGCTGGCGCCATAGACGGCGGGTTGCACGGCCATGTCAGGCTTCCTTGGCGCCGGTGTCGATCACGCCGCGGTTCACCTGGTCGCGCTCCAGCGACTCGAAAAGTGCCTTGAAGTTGCCCTCGCCAAAGCCCTCGCGGTAGTCGCCGCGGCGCTCGATGAACTCGAAGAACACCGGGCCCAGCATGGGCGTGGAGAAGATCTGCAGCAAGAGGCGCGGCGTGCCGTCGGCCGTGGTGCCGTCCAGCAGAATGCCGCGCGCCTGCAGGTCGTTCACGTTCTGGCCATGGCCCGGCAGGCGCTTTTCCAGCATCTGGTAGTACACATCGTTGGGTGCGGGCGCCAGCGGTACGCCGGCCAGGCCCAGCTTGTCCACCACCTCGACCAGCGAGTCGCAGATCAGCGCGATGTGCTGTATGCCCTCGCCGTTGAACTGCATCAAAAACTCCTCGATCTGGCCGCCGCCCTGGCGCGCCTCCTCGTTCAGCGGGATGCGGATCTTGCCGTCGGGCGCCGTCATGGCCTTGGACGTCAGGCCGGTGTACTCGCCCTGGATGTCGAAGTAGCGCAGCTCGCGGAAGTTGAACAGGCTCTCGTAGAACTTGGACCAGAACTCCATGCGGCCGCGGTAGACGTTGTGCGTCAGGTGGTCGATCTCGTTGAGGCCATGGCCCGCTGGGCGCTGCTCGACGCCGGGCAGCCATTCGAAGTCGATGTCGTAGATGGACTTGCCGTCCTCGAAGCGGTCGATCAGGTACAGCGGCGCGCCGCCTATGCCCTTGATGGCCGGCAGGCGCAGCTCCATGGGGCCGGTGGGAATCTCTATGGGCTGGGCGCCGAGCTCCAGCGCGCGCTTGTAGGCCTTGTGCGCGTCTTTCACGCGGAAGGCCAGGCCGCAGGCCGATGGGCCATGCTCGGCGCCAAAGTAGGCCGCCTGGCTGTGCGGTTCACGGTTCAGGATGAAGTTGATCTGGTTCTGGCGGTACAGCAGCACGTCCTTGGAGCGGTGTTTTGCCACCAGGGTGAAGCCGAGCTTCTCGAACACCGCCTCCAGCACGCCGGGCTGGGGCGAGGTGAACTCGACGAACTCGAAGCCCATCAGGCCCATGGGGTTCTCCCAGGCAGTGGTGTCGCGGGTGGCTTGGCTGGGCGGGGCTGCGGTCATGGGGTTTTGTCTCCGATGATTGGTGTAAACATGCCACTGTAGGCGTCTGCTGGCTCATGTTTCTGGCGAATGCATCCTGGTTCGATTCTCAATGTGCAGGAATGTTGCGCAACATCATTGCAATGTGCAGCTATTTGGCGTTGGCTGATTAAAATCCCTTGCCATGACCGAACGCACCGTTGCCCTGGACAAGCTCGACCGCGCCATCCTGCGCCGCCTGCAGGACAACGGCCGCGAGACCTACGACCTGATCGGCGAGCAGGTGGGCCTGTCACCCAGCGCCGTGCTGCGCCGCGCCAAAAGGCTGGAGGAGGAGGGCGTGATCGACCGCTACGTGGCCCTGGTGCGCCCCGAGCGCGTGGGGCTGGGCCTGACCGCCTACCTGAACGTGCGCCTGGAAAAGCACACCGAGAGCCACAAGCGCAACCCCATGGATCTGTTTCGCGCCAGCGTGCAGACCTGGCCCGAGGTGGTGGAATGCGCCGCCCTGACCGGCGAGATGGACTACCTGCTGCGCGTGGTGGTGCAGGATATGGCGCATTACAGCCGCTTCATCATGGACACCCTGCTCAAGCACCCCAGCGTACAGGACTGCAAGACCAGCTTCGTGCTCGACCGCGTCAAGGCCACCACCGCCGTGCCGGTCTGAATGTATACTATCATTAATATAGCTTGTAGCGCTTTTTGGACAAGCGCTACGGCCATATTTGATGCTGGTTGCAAAACCCCGACAAAGTATGCTGCAATGCAGCATGTGCATGCGCGAGAACTAGGGAAAACCCTAGAATTCACAGCATCATGCTTTCTCCCCACCATTGGCTGCGCACAACCCTTCTTGCCGGCCGCCACATGCTGCTGCCCGCCGGGCGGCGTGCTCACCGAGGCTTTGCCATGAACAGCATCGTCCCCATACGCGCCCTGGGCGCACAGCATCGCGAACGCGTCGCCAACCATCTGCTGGCGCTGACCGAGCGCGACCGTTACCTGCGCTTTGGCTACAGCGCCAGCGACGAGCAGGTGCGCCGCTACGCGGAGCTGCTGGACTTCGAGCGCGACGAGGTGTTCGGCATCTTCAACCGCCGCCTGCAGCTCATCGCCATGGCCCATGTGGCCTATGCCCAGTCCGAGGACACGCAAAGCTGCGCCGAGTTTGGCGTCTCGGTGCTGGCCAGCGCGCGCGGGCGCGGCTACGGCGGGCTGCTGTTCGACCGCGCCGTGACCCTGGCGCGCAACCGCGGCGTGAGCATGATGTTCATCCACGCGCTGACCGAGAACACGGCCATGCTGAAGATCGCGCGCAACGCCGGCGCCCGCGTGCACCAGGACGGCTCCGAGTCCCAGGCCTATCTGCAGCTGCCGCCCGCGGGGCTGGACACGCGCATGTCCAAGATCGTGGCCGAGCATTTCGGCGAGGTCGACTATCAGCTCAAGAAGCAGGCGCGCCAGTTCTGGAGCCTGTTGGCCGACATGCAGGAAATCCGCCAGGGCGTGCAGGACGGGCGCCACCAGGCGGCCGAGTAGCACCGCGCGGCGGATCGCGGCCGGGGCGATCCGCTATCCTTGGGCCCCTGTCCCACCACTTTGCACGCCCTGCACCCGCCGCCCGTGTCCGACCCCTATCCTGCGCGCCCGCCTGCCAGGCAAGACAAGCGCACGCTGCTGCAGCGCCTCGTCGAGTTCATCAGCCCCGGGCCGGACTCCACCGCCGAGCTCATCGCCACGCTGGCCGATGCCGAGGACAACCAGGTCATCAACACCGATGAGCGCGTGATGCTCGAGCGCGTGCTGCGCATGGCCGAGATGACGGCCGCCGACGTGCTGGTGCCCGCCCCGCGCATGGACATGCTGGACATCGACGCGCCGCTGGATGCGCTGATGTACCAGGTGCTGCGCACGGCGCATTCGCGCTTTCCGGTGTACCAGGGAGAGCGCGAGCACATCATCGGCATCCTGCTGGCCAAGGACCTGCTCAAGCTCTGGCGCTCGCCCGACCTGAATATCCGCACCCTGGTGCGCCCGGCGCTGTTCGTGCCCGAGAGCAAGGGCCTGCAGGCGCTGGAGCGCGAGTTCCGCAGCACGCGCAACCACATGGCCATCGTCATCGACGAGTTCGGCCGCATTGCCGGCCTGGTCACCTTCGAGGATGTGATCGAGCAGATCGTCGGCGAGATCGAGGACGAGTTCGACATCCACGAGGACGAGGGCGACATCTTCGGCCTGCCCGACCACAGCTACCGCGTGAGCGGCGAAACCCCCGTGGAGCGCGTGGCCGAGGCCTTCGAGGTGACGCTGCGCTCCAGCGACCCGGATGAGGTTTTCGACACCATAGGCGGGCTGATCGCGCATGAACTCGGCCGCGTGCCGCGCAAGGGCGAGGTGCTGCTGCTGGGCGGCCTGCGCTTCGTGGTGCTGCACACCAAGGGCGGCCTGGTGCGCTGGTTCAAGGTCACGCCGGCTGCGGCAGACGAGAGCGCGACTAACTCCTGATGACGCGCGCCTTGTTTTTGGAGGCCCCGGCCACAAGCCGCGGGCCGCTGCCCTGGTTGCTGGCGTTGGGCGCCGGCCTCGCGCAGGCCGCGTCGCTGGCCTGGCCTGGGCCGGGTAGCCTGGCCGGGCAGCCGCTGTGGTGGCTGCAGATCCTGTCGCTGGCGCTGCTGGGGCGCGTGCTGCTTGGCGCCGGCTCGGCGCGGCGTGCGGCCCTGCTGGGCTGGCTGTTCGCCACCAGCTGGCTGGTTGGCACCTTCTGGTGGCTGTTCATCTCCATGCACACCTATGGCGGCCTGGCCGCGCCGCTGGCGGCGCTGGCGGTGCTGGCGCTGGCGCTCTTTCTGGCCAGTTACTATGCGGCAGTTTCTGCATTGTTTTGGCGTGTGGCGCCCAACTGTAGAGCGCAGGCAGCTATGGTTTTTGCTGCGTTGTGGCTGCTGGCCGAGCTGGCGCGCGGCCAGTGGTGGACCGGCTTTCCCTGGGGCGCGGGTGGTTACGCCCATGCCGATGGGCCGCTGGCCGTGCTGGCGCGCAGCGTCGGCGTGTACGGCATGGGCTTTGTGGCGGCGGCGCTGGCCATGGGCCTGGCGCGGTGGCGACTGGCGGACCTGCGCCGGTGGCGCTGGTGGGCCGGCCTGGCACTGCTGTTGCTCGCCTGGGCGGGCCTGGCCTGGCAGCGCCATTGCGCCGTCGAGGGCTGCGGCGCGCCGGCAGAGGAGCACAAAAGCCTGTCCGTCACGCTGTTGCAGGGCAATATCCCGCAGGACGAGAAGTTCCAGCCCGGCAGCGGCGTACCCCTGGCCCTGCACTGGTACTACGAGCAGGTGCGCTTTACCGATGCCGCCCTGGTGGTGGCGCCCGAGACGGCGATCCCGCTGCTGCCCCAGCAACTGGTGCCGGGCTACCTGGAGGAGATTGCCGAGCGCTTCTCCAGCGGTCGCCAGGCGCTGCTGCTGGGCATACCGCTGGGCAACCTGGAGCAGGGCTACACCAACTCGGTGCTCGGCTTCGCGCCGGGCCAGCAGCCGCCCTACCGCTACGACAAGCACCACCTGGTGCCGTTTGGCGAGTTCATACCGCCGTTCTTCCGCTGGTTCACCGAGATGATGAACATCCCGCTGGGCGACTTCAACCGCGGCGCCGTGGGCCAGCCCTCGCTGCCCTGGGCGGGCGAGCGCATCGCGCCCAACATCTGCTACGAGGATTTGTTTGGCGAGGAGCTGGGCGCGCGCTTTCGCGACCCGGCGAGCGCCCCCACCATCATGGCCAACATGAGCAACATCGGCTGGTTTGGCGACACCGTGGCGATCGACCAGCACCTGGCCATCAGCCGCCTGCGCGCGCTGGAGTTCGAGCGTCCCATGCTGCGCGCCACCAACACCGGCGCCACGGCCGTGATAGACCATCGCGCGCGCGTCACCCACCGCCTGCCGGCCTTCCAGCGCAAGGCGCTCAACGCCCAGGTGCAGGGGCGCGGCGGCGCCGTCACGCCCTATGCCTGGTGGGTGTCGCGCTGGGGACTGGCGCCACTGTGGGCGCTGGGCCTGGGCCTGGCCGCCTGGGCCTGGCTGCGCCGGCGCAGGCATTGACCGCGGCGGGCACAAAGGGCAAGGTATATCTAGCCAGGCTATCGGGACACTGGATAATGGACACTTTTCAAGGCCCTGCGGTGTGGGGCCTACCCTCTACAAAAATCACAAGCATCAATGGCTGATTCCTTTTCCTACGAACAACTGATTGCTTCCGGCGAGGGCCGCTTGTTCAACCCCGACAGTGGCCGCCTGCCCCTGCCCCCGATGCTGATGTTCGACCGCATCACGCATATCGACGCCGACGGCGGCGCGCACGGCCTGGGCAAGATCGTGGCCGAACTGGACGTCAAGCCCGACCTGTGGTTCTTCGACTGCCACTTCCAGGGCGACCCGGTCATGCCCGGCTGCCTGGGGCTGGACGCCATGTGGCAGCTGATCGGCTTTTACCTGACCTGGCTGCGCCTGCCCGGCCGTGGCCGCGCCCTGGGTGCCGGCGAGGTCAAGTTCACCGGCGAGGTCGGCCCCGACGTGAAGCTGGTGACCTACGAGATCGACATCAAGCGCGTCATCAAGCGCAAGCTGAACATGGCCATAGGCGATGCGCGCCTGTTGGCCGATGGCAAGGAAATCTACGTGGCCAACGACCTGCGCGTGGGACTGTTCCTGCGCGAGGAAGGGGCAAAGGAAGCAGCATGAGCAAGAAGCGCGTCGTCATCACGGGTGCAGGCATCGTCTCCTGCATTGGCAACGACCTGGACACGGTCGAGGCCTCGCTGCGCCAGGGCAAGAGCGGCATCCGCGCGGTGGAGAAGTTCACCGAGCT
>JAGPIX010000229.1 GCA_018054745.1 Alicycliphilus sp. | reverse complement strand
GATGATTTCGACCGCACCGTGCGCCGCATCGCCCGCGTATGGCGCCAGTTCCATGCGCACCAGGTGTATGGCGCCGACTCGCTCTCGGTGATGCGCAGCGGTGCGCGCTGGCTCACGCTGGTGTCGCTGGGCTGGGCCCTGGCGCGCTGGCGCCGCCTGCGCCCGCGCTCGCTGCTGGACAACGCGCCGCTCGAAAAACTGCTGGCCAAGATGGTGCCGCTCATGCGCCTGCCCCGGCTGATACAAAAGGGCCATCTCACGGCCCTGGCGGTGACGGCATCGAGCTACAGCTCGGGCGAGCATGTCACCTTTTATGAATCGGCCCAGGCTGTGCAGCCCTGGGTGCGCTCGCAGCGCAAGGCGGCGCGCGACCGCATCACGCACGAGCACCTGCTGGCCTCTTCGGCCATTCCCTTTGTGTTTCCGGCCAAGGGCATCACCATCGACGGCCACACCGAATACTTTGGCGACGGCTCCATGCGCCAGTCGGCACCCATCGCTGCGGCCATTCACCTGGGGGCCGAACGCGTGCTGGTGATCGGCGCGGGCCGCATGCACGAGCCCCGCGGCGACAGCACCGCCCCGCCCTCCCCCAGTTACCCCTCGCTGGCGCAGATTGCCGGGCACGCGCTGTCCAACATTTTTCTGGATGCGCTGTCGGTCGATGTGGAGCGCGTGCAGCGCATCAACCAGACCCTGTCGCTCATTCCTGAAGAAAAGCGCACCCACAGCGCGCTGCGGCCTGTCGAGCTGCTCGTCATCGCCCCCTCGCAGCGGCTCGATGCCATCGCGGCCCGCCATGTGGGCGACCTGCCCGGCCCCGTGCGCACCATGCTGGGCGCCCTGGGCGTCACCTCGAACATGGCCGACGTGCGCGGCGCGGCACTGGCCAGTTACCTGCTGTTCGAACAGGGCTACACCCAGGAGCTGATGGCCCTGGGCCGGGCCGACACCCTGGCCCGGCGCGCCGACGTGTGCCGCTTCTTTGGCTGGAAAGACACCGGCGCCGCGCTGCGCACCCGCCTTCCCACCTGACACGGCGTGAAAGAACCCGCCAGCACCACGGGACTTGAAACGCCTAAAATCGCGGGTTCCGCCTGAGAAAGCCGCTTTTCATGACGTCATCCGCACGCAAACTCTTCGTCACCACCGCCCTGCCCTACGCCAACGGCAACTTCCACATCGGCCACATCATGGAATACATCCAGGCCGATATCTGGGTGCGCACGCAGCGGCTGCTGGGCAACGCGGTGAACTTCGTCGGCGCCGACGACACCCACGGCGCGCCCATCATGATCGCGGCCGAGAAGGCCGGCAAGACGCCGCAGCAGTTCGTGGCCGACATCGCCGCCGGGCGCAAGCAGTACCTCGATGGCTTTCACATCGAGTTCGACAACTGGCACAGCACCGACGCGCCCGAGAACCACGAGCTGGCCCAGGACATCTACCGCGGCCTCAAGGCCAACGGCCTGATCGAAACCCGCACCATCGAGCAGTTCTTCGACCCCGAGAAGAACATGTTCCTGCCCGACCGCTTCATCAAGGGCGAGTGCCCCAAGTGCCACGCCAAGGACCAGTACGGCGACAACTGCGAGGTCTGCGGCGCCGTGTACGCGCCTACCGACCTCATCAACCCCTACTCCGCACTCTCGGGCGCCAAGCCGCTGCTCAAAAGCTCGGAGCATTTCTTCTTCAAGCTGTCGGACCCGCGTTGCGTGGCCTTTTTGGAAGACTGGACGCAAAACGGCCGCCTGCAGCCCGAGGTGGCCAACAAGGTGCGCGAATGGTTCACCGTGCGCACCAACCCCGACGGCACGAAGAGTGAGGGCCTGGGCGACTGGGACATCTCGCGCGATGCGCCTTACTTCGGTATCGAAATCCCCGATGCGCCGGGCAAATACTTTTATGTGTGGCTCGACGCCCCCATTGGCTACCTGGCCTCGTTGAAAAACCTGCTGACCAAGCGCGGCGAGGACTACGACGCCTACATGGCCGACCCGGCGCTGGAGCAGTACCACTTCATCGGCAAGGACATCGTCACCTTCCACACTCTGTTCTGGCCCGCCACGCTGAAGTTCAGTGGCCGCAAGGTGCCCGATTCGGTGTTCGTGCACGGCTTCCTCACGGTGAACAACGGCGAGAAGATGAGCAAGAGCCGGGGCACCGGCCTCGATCCGCTCAAGTACCTGGGCCTCTCGATGAACGCCGAGTGGCTGCGCTACTACCTGGCCACCAAGCTCAGCAGCCGCAACGAAGACATCGACTTCAACGCCGATGACTTCATGGCCCGCGTCAACAGCGATTTGATTGGCAAATACATCAACATCGCCAGCCGCGCGGCCGGGTTCATCAGCAAGCGCTTTGGCGGCGCGCTCGGCGAAGTCTCGGCCGACGGCGACGCGCTGCTGGACCACCTGCGCACCGTGGCGCCGTCGGTCATCGAGCTGCTGGCCGAGCGCGAATATGGCAAAGCCCTGCGCGAGACCATGCTGCTGGCCGACCGCGTGAACGCCTATGTAGACCAGAACAAGCCCTGGGAGCTGGCCAAGCAAGACGGCATGGAAGCCCGCCTGCACGACGTGTGCACCACCTGCATCGAAGCCTTCCGCGTGCTCACCATCCTGCTCAAGCCCGTGCTGCCAGCGCTGGCCGCGCAGGTCGAGGCCTTTTTGAAGGTCGAGCCCTTCACCTTCGCCAGCGCGCAGGTGATGCTGGGCCAGGGCCATGTGATCGGCGAATACAAGCACCTGATGCAGCGCGTGGACATCAAGCAGCTTGAAGCATTGTTTGAGCCTCCAGCCCAGGCAGATCAA
>JAGPIX010000107.1:5634-10273 GCA_018054745.1 Alicycliphilus sp. | reverse complement strand
CGGCGTGGCGCACGCGATCGGGGTATTGCAGCGTCCACGACAGCGCCTGCATGCCGCCCAGGCTGCCGCCCATCACCGCGGCCAGCTGCGCAACGCCCAGGCGATCGAGCAGCAGCGCCTGGGCGTTGACCCAGTCCTCGACCGTGACCACGGGGAAGTCGGCGCCATAGACCTCGCCGGTATCCGGATGCTTGTGCATCGGCCCGGTGGAGCCAAAGCAGGAGCCCAGGTTGTTGATGCCGATGACGAAGAAACGGTTGGTATCTAGCGGCTTGCCAGGGCCGATCATGTTGTCCCACCAGCCCTCGCTCTTGGGCTGGCCCTCGTACATGCCGGCCACATGGTGCGAGGCGTTGAGCGCGTGGCACACGAGCACGGCGTTGTCACGCGCGGCGTTGAGCTCGCCGTAGGTCTCGTAGGCCAGGGTGTAGTCGCGTATCGAGGCGCCCGACTGCAAGCGCAGGGCCTCGGCAAAGTGCATGGATTGCGGTGTGGCGATGAACGACATGAAAAAACCCGGCTGTCGCTAAAAACGAGGCCGGGTCATGCATCCATCGGTCATGTCTTTAGCTGAATTTATAAAGCGCCCGCAAGCGGTAGCAAATCGGCGCGTCTGGCGGGCATTATGCCAAAGGCGTGGCCTGCGGCACAAACAGCGCCAGCAGACCCAGCACCAGAAAAATCACGGCCGAGATGATGTGCACCAGGCGTATCGGTACCTTCTTGACCAGGCGGTCGCCCAGCCAGACCACGGGTGCGTTGGCAATCATCATGCCCAGCGTGGTGCCGGCCACCACCCACAGATAGGCGTTGTACTGCGCCGCCAGCATGACGGTGGCAATCTGCGTCTTGTCACCCATCTCGGCGATGAAGAAGGCCACCACGGTGGTGCCGAACACGCCCAGGCGCACGCCCTTGCCCTCGCCGTCATCGTCGAGCTTGTCGGGGATCAGCATCCACACCGCCATGGCGATGAACGATAGGCCCAGCACCCAGCGCAGCGCCTGCGGCCCCAGTACCGTGGTCACCCACGCGCCGACGGCCCCGGCCAGCGCATGATTGGCCAGCGTGGCCACCAGAATGCCCAGCACGATGGGCCAGGGCTTGCGAAAACGCGCCGCCAGCACCAGGGACAGCAGCTGGGTCTTGTCGCCCATTTCTGCGAGGGCGACGATGGAGGTGGAGATGAGAAAGGCTTCCATAGCGGGACTGGGTCAAGGGATTTCCGGCCGGAAGCATTCGGACAGCATTGACCACGCCCCGACTCCGGCCTGATGGATCGGTGCATGGTCAATGGTCTCGCCCAGTCCGCCATTGCGGCGAACCTCATGCACCATGGCGCGCGGGCGCGCCAAGTCTGTTGATGCATGCCTCCCGTGGCGCCTGCGGCGCGCGTGGGCAGGCTACTCCCCATGGACGGCCGGCATTGTATCCATCCGCGCCGGTGCTGCCCGATGGACAACAAATACCCGGTAAATACCCTCGAAAGTGTTGCTGGAACGCACTTATCACCGTTCTGAGGCCATAGGGATACTTGATAATGGCCGAGCCTTCCTGTCCTGCAGGAAAGCACTTTGCGGTGTCTGGTCAGTTTCGCGTCTTTGAAGTCGTCACAGGTTTGTTGATTGCGTCGGGCTCCATCGCGTTCCATGTTTATTTCTAGGAGTCCCGTCATGGGCAACAAACTTTACGTGGGCAACCTGCCCTATTCCTTCCGCGACCAGGATCTGGAGCAAACCTTCGGCCAGTTCGGCGCCGTGCAAAGCGCCAAGGTCATGATGGAGCGCGACACCGGCCGCTCCAAGGGCTTTGGCTTCGTCGAGATGGGCAGCGATGCCGAGGCACAGGCCGCCATCCAGGGCGTGCATGGCCAGAATTTCGGCGGCCGTGACCTGGTGGTCAACGAAGCGCGCCCCATGGAGCCCCGCCCCCCGCGCAGCGGTGGTTACGGTGGTGGCGGCGGCTACGGCGGTGGCCGCGGCAATGGCGGCGGCTACGGTGGCGACCGCGGCGGCTACGGCGGTGGCCGTTCCAGCTACTGATCTCGATCAGACAAGGGGCCGCAAGGCCCCTTTTTTTGCGGCCAATCGGCGACATGAGCGCACAAACCCCCTTGTATTTGCCCAAGAGTTTTGCAACATAATCTCCGTTGGTGAAGGGCGACCTTCATCGTGGTTGCGGTGATCCGTCAGTTTTCGCGCATAGGGCGTCTTTGTGATCAACTGGCTGCGGGTTCGGGACTCCGTCGCTCATTTCAATTGTTTTTCAGGAGTCCCTTGATGGGCAACAAGCTGTACGTCGGCAACCTGCCGTACTCGGTGCGCGACCAGGATCTGGAGCAGGCCTTTGGCCAGTTCGGAACCGTGACCAGCGCCAAGGTCATGATGGAACGCGACACCGGTCGCTCCAAAGGCTTTGGTTTCGTGGAAATGGGCAGTGATGCAGAGGCCCAGGCCGCCATCAACGGCATGCACGGCCAGCCCCTGGGTGGCCGCGCCATCGTCGTGAACGAGGCGCGCCCCATGGAGCCCCGTCCCCCGCGCAGCGGTGGCGGTGGTTTCGGCGGTGGTGGCGGCGGCGGCTACGGCGGCGGCTACGGCGGTGGCCGTGGCGCGGGTGGCGGCGGCGGTGGCCGCGGCGAAGGCGGTTTCCGCAGCCCCTATGGCTCCGGCCCGCGCGGCGGTGGTGGCGGCGGCGGTGGCCGTGGCGGCTACGGTGGTGGTGGCGGCGGCTACGGCGGCGATCGCGGCGGTTATTGATCCACTGACCCCATGCGCAAGGGCTCCCTCGGGAGCCCTTGGTTTTTTTCAGCTCGAAGGCGGCTGCCGGTGCTTGCGTGGCCGTCCCTGCAGCAGGCGGTCGAACCAGGGGTTGGGCAGCAGGCGCAGCAGCTTGGCAGCCACGCCCATCTGCCAGGGGATGACGCGGTAGCTGCTGCCGGTTTCTATGGCCTTGAAGGCGCTCTCGGCAAACGCTTCGGGGGTCATCAGAAACGGCATGCGGTAGCGGTTTTCCCGCGTCAGCGGCGTGTCCACATAGCCGGGGCTAATCGTGACCACGCGCACGCCGCTGGCGCGCAGCTCGCCGCGCAGGCTCTCGCAGTAGCTGATCACCGCCGCCTTGCTGGCGCAATAGGCGCCATGGCCGGGCAGGCCGCGTATGCCGGCCACGCTGCCAATGCCCACCAGGCGCCCGCTGCCGCGCTGTGTCATGGCGCTAATGAAGGGGTGGAAGGTAGCGGCCAGGCCCAGGTTGTTGGTGGCAAAGACGCGCGCCATGACGTCCAGGTCGGCGCGCTCGGCAGTGTCCATGCCGACGCTGATGCCGGCGTTGGCGATGACCACGTCGGGCAGACCCTGGCGCGCCAGGCAGGCCTGGCCGGCGGCGATGATGCTGTCCGGCTGGCTCACGTCGGCGCCATAAATTTCATAGCTGTCTGCGCTCAACCCAAGCGCGTCAGCCCATGATTTGATCTCAAATTCGCGGCGCGCCACCAGGGCCAGTCGCCAGCCCGCACGGTGGTAGCACTCGGCCAGCGCCCGGCCTATGCCGCTGGAGGCGCCGGTGATGAAGACCAGGGGGCGCGCGGGCATGGCCAATCTGGGGGTTCAGCGGCGTGCCGCCGGCTGCAGCGTGCCGTGCACGCGCCCGCGCAGGTTCAGGATCTGATCCAGGTTGTCATAGTCCATGCTGTCGGCGGTGAAGGTGTCGGAGCCGCGCTTGAGGGTCACGGGCTGGTTGGAGCGCACGCGCTCATCATTCACCCAGGCATGCAGAAATTCGCCCCGGAACTCCAGGCGCGGCAACGTGGCCTGGCCTTTGCGCACCAGGGGCTCGCGCGTGACGATGGCGTTGCCGAACAGCTGCACCTCGCTGCCATCGGCATTCGTCAGCGCACGGTTGGCGCTGGCCGTGGTCACGCGCCCTTCGGGGCTGACCGAGCGCATGCGCGCCTGGTCGATCTCCAACTGGTCGCTGTCGGCATAGTGGCGCGCCAGCTGGCCGCGGATGTCGCTTTGCAAGCGGCCCGTGGCGTCGAAGTTTTTCACGGCGAAGTCGCGCATGAAATAGTCAGGCTCGTGGCTGACGGGGCGCTCCACCACCGCCGGCTGCGGCTGGGGTGCGTTGCGCACCAGCCACCAGGTGCCCAGCGCCAGCAGCCCCATGAGCAGCACGGGCAGGTAGAGGGTCAGGCGCTCCCAGGCCCGGCGCAGGCTGCTCATCATGCGCCGTGCGCGGCCAGCAAGCCGGCATAGCGGCCGCTGGCGACGAGCAGCAGGTCGCACAGCTCGCGCGCAGCGCCCGCGCCGCCGGCCGCGGCGGTGACATGGTGGGCCACGGCGCGCACCTCGGCCTGGGCCTGCGGCGGCGCGCAGGCAAAGGCCGCGCGGCGCATCACGGCCAGATCCGGCCAGTCGTCGCCCATGGCGGCGGCCTGGCCCCAGGCCAGGCCCAGCTCGGCCAGGATGGCCTCGGCGGCCGGGCGCTTGTCCTCGGTGCCAAAGCGCGCATGCACCACGCCCAGCGCCGCGAGGCGCAGGCGCAGCGCGGGGGAATCGCGCCCGGTGATCACCGCCGGGGTGATGCCGGCCTGCTGCAGCAGCTTCAGGCCATGGCCGTCCAGGGTGTTGAAGCGCTT
>JAGPIX010000107.1:0-5534 GCA_018054745.1 Alicycliphilus sp. | reverse complement strand
CGCCCCAGCGCACCGCCGGGGTGCGAGCGGGCAAAGTCTTCGGGACGAAAGCCACGCGCGTCCAGCAGGGCCACGGCCAGCGCGTCGCCCATGGCCAGCTGCACCGTGGTGCTGGTGGTCGGGGCCAGGTTCAGCGGGCAGGCCTCGCGCTCCACGCTGCAGTCCAGCACCAGGTCGGCATGGCGCGCCAGTGACGACTGCAGCCCGCCCGTCATGGCGATCAGGGGCACGCCCTGGCGCTTGAGCATGGGCAGCAGCACGGTGATTTCGCTGCTCTCGCCGCTGTTGGACAGGGCCAGCAGCAGGTCGCCACGCGTGACCATGCCCAGGTCGCCATGGCTGGCCTCGGCCGGGTGCACGAAGAACGCGGGCGTGCCGGTGGATGCCAGCGTGGCGGCGATCTTGCGCCCCACATGGCCGCTCTTGCCCATGCCCATGACGACCACGCGCCCGGGCGTGGCCAGCAGCAGCTGCACCGCCTGCACAAACACCTGGCCCAGGCGCGCGCCCAGGCTCTGCAATGCCTGGGCCTCGATATCGAAGGTCTCGCGCCCCAGGCGCAGGGCCTGCGCGGCATCGAAGGGCGGGGGGGCGGATGGGGCGTTGGGCATGGGCGAATTCTATCGGTCGGCCCGCCCCCGGCTCGGCTAGGATCAGGCATGTCCTCACTCGCCCTGACGCTGCTGTACCTGCTGGCTGCCGTGCTGGGCGTGGTCGCCTGCCGCAGCCTGCGGCTGCCGCCGATGATGGGCTATCTGGCGGCGGGCATCCTCATTGGCCCGCATGCGCTGGCGCTGACGCAGAACTCCGAGGGCGTGCGCCACCTGGGCGAGTTTGGCGTGGTGTTCCTGATGTTCACCATCGGCCTGGAGTTCAACCTGCCCAAGCTGCGCGCCATGCGCCGCCATGTGTTCGGCCTGGGGCTGCTGCAGGTGCTGCTGTCCATGCTGGCCTTCACCGCCTGCCTGCTGCTGCTGGCACGACTGGGCGGCGTGTGGGACATGGGCTGGCAGACCGCCCTGGCCCTGGGCGGCACGCTGGCCATGAGCAGCACGGCCATCGTCGTCAAGCTGATGTCCGAGCGTGGCGAGCTCGAGAGCGAGCATGGCCGGCGCGTGCTGGGCATCCTGCTGTTCCAGGACTTGGCCGTGGTGCCGCTGCTGGTGCTGATACCGGCGCTGGGCTCGTCACCCGACAAGCTGCTGCTGGCGCTGGGCCTGGCCCTGCTCAAGGCCATGGTGTTGGTAAGCGTGCTGCTGGTGGGCGGTCAGGGCGTGATGCGCTGGTGGCTGACCCTGGTGGCCAGGCGCAAGAGCGACGAACTGTTCATGCTGAACCTGTTGCTGGTCACGCTGGGCCTGGCCTGGATGACCGAGCTGGCCGGGCTGTCGCTGGCGCTGGGCGCCTTCATCGCCGGGGTGCTGGTGTCCGAGACGGAGTTCCGCCACCAGGTGGGCACCGACATCCGCCCCTTCCACGACGTGCTGCTGGGCCTGTTCTTCATCACCGTGGGCATGATGCTGGACTGGCATGTGATGGTGGAGCGCTGGGCGCTGGTGCTGCTCTTGCTGGCGGCGCCGCTGCTCATCAAGACCGCCATCATCGTGGCCCTGGCGCGCGGCCTGGGCGCCACCACCGGCGTGTCGCTGCGCACCGCGCTGTACGTGGCGCAGGCGGGCGAATTCGGCTTCGTGCTGCTGTCGCTGATGCAGACGCACGAGCTGCTGGCGCCGGCGCTCATGAACCCGGTGCTGGCGGCCATGGTGCTGTCCATGCTGGCCACGCCCTTCCTGATCCAGTACAGCAACCGCATCGTCATGAAGCTGGTGGCCAGCGACTGGCTGCAGCAGTCGCTGCAGGTGACCAGCATTGCGCGCCAGGCCATCAACACCAGCGGCCATGTGCTGATCTGCGGCTATGGCCGCTGCGGCCAGAACCTGGCGCGCATGCTCGAACGCGAGGGCATCCCCTACATGGCGCTGGATCTGGACCCGGACCGCGTGCGCCAGGCCGCCGCCGCCGGCGACTCGGTGGTGTTTGGCGATGCCACGCGCGTCCAGGCTCTGAAGGCCGCCGGCCTGGGCCGGGCCGCGGCCCTGGCCATCACCTATCTGGACACGGCCGCCGCCTTGAAGGTGTTGGCCAATGCGCGCGCCCATGCACCACAAGTGCCGGTGGTGGTGCGCACCGAGGACGACACCCATCTGGAGAAGCTGCAGGCCGCTGGCGCCACCGAGGTCGTGCCCGAGGCCATCGAGGGCTCGCTGATGCTGGCCGGCCATGCCCTGGCCCTGGTGGGCGTGCCCATGCGCCGCGTGCTGCGCCTGGTGCAGGGCCAGCGCGAGCAGCGCTATGGCCTGCTGCGCGGCTATTTTCACGGCGCCGATGACGACACCGTCAGCGAGCGCGACCAGGAGCGCCTGTACTCCATCACCCTGCCCCCCGGCGCTGCCGCCGTGGGCGCCAGCCTGGCCACGCTGACGCTGCACGCCATGGGCGCGCGCCTGATCAACGTGCGCCGGTTCAGCGGGCGCATGTCCGGCCCCGACGATGAGGCGCCACTGGCCGAGGGCGACACCCTGGTGCTGTCGGGTCACCCCACGGCCCTGAGCCTGGCGGAAGAAAAACTGTTGCGCGGCTGATTACACTTTGCGCCGCCCCTGACCCGACCTGCGACAAGCCATGCCCCATCTCAACGTCACCCACTACCTGCGCCAGCACATCCGCACCGTGCCCAACTGGCCGGCGCCGGGTGTGCAGTTTCGCGACATCACGCCGCTGCTGCAGAACCCCAAGGTGTTTCGCGTGCTGATAGATGCCTTCGTGCAGCGCTACATGGACCCGGCCCTGCGCCCGGACGTGGTGGCGGGGCTGGATGCGCGCGGTTTCATCCTGGGTTCGGTCGTGGCCTATGAGCTGGGCCTGGGCTTTGTGCCCATCCGCAAGAAGGGCAAGCTGCCCTTCACCACGGTGGAGGAAACCTACGAGCTGGAATACGGCAGCGCCACCGTGGAGCTGCATGCCGACGCCGTCCAGCCCGGCGACCGGGTGCTGCTGATCGACGACCTGATCGCCACCGGCGGCACCATGATGGCGGGCAAGAAACTGCTGGAAAAGCTGGGCGCCAGCGTCATGGAGGGCGCGGCCATTGTGGATCTGCCCGAGCTGGGCGGCTCGGCGCGCCTGCGCGCCAGCGGACTGCCGCTGTTTACCCTGGTGGACTTCGGCGGCCATTGAGGCCGCCGTTTTCAGCGCAGATCTCCGTACTGCGTGCTGCTCAGGTCGGGGCTGCGCCCCTCCTGGCTGGGCATCACCGTGTCCTCGAAGCCGGTCAGCGCCGGGCTGGGCGGCAGCAGCGGGCCGCTGCGCGTGGCCACGCCGGGCTCCACCGGGGCTTGGGGCGCGCGCCCGGCGGCATTCACCAGCGCCTGCTTGAAGGCCGCGACCTCGTCGGCCTCGATGGGGTCGAAGCGCGTGCTGCCCGGCGCCACTTCCGGCACCGTCGGCGGCACCAATGCGGTCGGGCGTGGGGCGGCCTGGCGCGCTGCCGCGGGCCGCGGAGCGACCACGACCGGCGAGGCCGCAACGGCCCCTGCCGTGAATTCGGGCACGCGGCTCTGCGCTGGCGCACCTGCCACGGCCTGGCGCAGCGCGGCGCCCACCACGATCTGCGCATTAGTGCGCCAATACACGGCCGGCACGCCGATACCAAAGCGCGTCTTGGCGGACTGGGCGATCAGCGTCTCGATCTCGCCCAGGCGATCCATGTCGCCGCCATATTCGGGCGCCAGATCCATCATCACCAGGAACTGCGAGCCCCGCTGATCCAGCGACAGCACCTTGAACTTGTAGCCCGCCGACAGCACGCCGGCACGCACCATGGCGTCGCGCACCGCGGTGTAGAGCAGCTCGCGGCGCTCGGTGCGCTCGCTTCTGCGCACCTGATCCTGCGAGGGCGCCGACGGCGAGGATGGCAACGGCTTGCCATGGGCACCGGGTGCCGCAGCGGCTGCGGCCGGTGCCTGGGGCTTGGATTTGCGAGTGAACCAACTGAACAATGACATACCTGCCTTCGCGAAGAAGTGCTAAATTTGTCAGTAAGTGTACTGCGCACCAGCATCAACGCCACGCCGGGCGTGGGACTGTCAGGTGGATGCAACGCGGCGGCGGCGGTTGGCCAGGCGCTTGGCCTGCACGGCGCCTATGGCCATGACCAGCTGCAGGGCCACGGCCGGGTTGCGGTTGGCGAACTCCGCGAAGCGGATCGCCGTCAGGTTCCACAGCCTGGTCGGCGCCCCGGCCTGCACCGTGGCGCTGCGCGGGCGGTGCGAGAAAAACGCGCCCTCGCCCACCACCGAGCCCGGGCCGACGATGGCCAGGCGCACGCGCTGCTGCTCGTCCTCATAGTGCACGGTCAGGCTGCCGCTTTCGACCAGGTACAGGGTGCGTTCGGTCGTGCCCTGGGCAAACAACACCTGGCCGACCGGCAGTTCCATGGGCCGCAGATAGGGCAGGAGCAGATCCCACTGCTCGGAGCTGAGCATATTGCCCATGCTGTCTTCGGTGGCGGCCTGGCTGATGGCCTGCACCAGGCCCATCAGCTGGGCCTTGAGGATGGGAATGGCGGCGATGTTCATCGCGCGCGAAAGTAACGTGGTCGTGCCGTTCACACAAGCACGCATTACTTTTGTTCACAAAAACGTCGCTTCACTTGCCGATGCAGAAGCTGGAAAAAATCACCCCCAGCAGGTCGTCCGCGCCAAATTCGCCGGTGATGCTGTTGAGCGCGTTCTGCGCCAGGCGCAGCTCCTCGGCCAGCAGATCCAGCGCGGGGCCATCGCTCATCAGCTGCGCCGCCGCCTCCATCAGGTGTGCGTCCACGGCGCGCAGGGCCTCGAGGTGGCGCGCGCGCGCGATGTACACACCTTCGGCGCCCTGCTGCCAGCCGGCGACCTGCAGCAGCCGCTGGCGCAACGTGTCCAGCCCGGCGCCGGTGCGCGCCGACAGCCGCACGGCCTCGTGCCCGGCGACCGCCTGGGGCGGTTGGTGCGTACTGGCATCGAGCTTGTTCCAGACGTCGATCACCGGCACATTTTCGGGCAGTTTTTGGTCCAGATCGCTTGTGATGGCAGCGTCACCAGCTATGTATTCGGGAGCATTCATGCGCGTCAAGTCGTGCAGGAACAACACGGCGTCGGCGCCCGCGATCTCCTCCCAGGCACGGGCGATGCCTATGCGCTCGACCTCGTCGCTGCTCTCGCGCAGGCCGGCGGTGTCGATGATGTGCAGCGGCACGCCCTCTATCTGTATGGTCTGCTGCACCTTGTCGCGCGTGGTGCCGGCGATCGGGGTGACGATGGCCAGCTCGGCGCCCGCCAGGGCGTTGAGCAGCGAGCTCTTGCCGGCGTTGGGCTGGCCGGCGATGACCACCTTGATGCCCTCGCGCAGCAAGGCGCCCTGCCCCGCGCGCTGCATCACGCCGGCCAGGGTTTGCTGCAAATTTGAGAGCTGTCCGCGCGCGTCCGCCTTGCGCA
>JAGPIX010000228.1 GCA_018054745.1 Alicycliphilus sp. | reverse complement strand
GGCAACGTCGGCCAGGCCGGGCGCCGCCCGGTGAGCTGGCTGACGATCAGGGCCTTGAGCGGCGGCAGCCGGGTGGAGCCGGCCAGCACCGCGCGGCGCAGCAGTTTGGGCAGCGGCCGGGTGTCGGTGTACAGGCCGACCACGGTGTTCGTGCCCTGGTAGATGGGCCAGGCGTGCAGGCGGTGCTGGCGTTCGTAGCGTGCCAGCACCGCGGCATCGCCAATGTCCTGGCCGCGCGCTTGCGCCGCGTGCAGCGTGGCGGTGAGGCTTTCCACGCCGGCCAGGCCCAGGTTGTAGCCATGGGCCGTGACTGGGTGCATGCCCACGGCGGCATCGCCTATCAACGCGCAGCGCCGGCCGACGAAGCGCTGCGCCCACACGGCCACCAGCGGGTAGGCATGGCGCTCGCCCACCAGCTCCATGGCACCCAGCCGGTGCTGGAACTGCGCCTGCACGGCGGCGGCAAAGTCTGCCGGGCTGAGCGCCAGCAGCGCCTGCGCCTGCGCGCTGTCGGCCGTTACCACGGCCGAGCACATGGGGCTGCCGTCCACCACGTCGTCGGGCAGCGGCAGTATGGCCAGCGTGCGCTCGTAGCCAAAGCATTCGTGCGCGGTCTCGTGGTGCGGCAGCTCGTGGCGCATGCGGCAGACGATGACCGTGCGGCCAAAGTCGTTCATGGATGCGCCAATGCCCAGCTGGCGCCGGATGCTGGAGAAGCGGCTGTCGGCCGCCACCAGCAGCCGCGCCTGCAGCTGCTGTGCGGGCGCGTCGGGGCGGTCGGCGCTGGTGTAGCTCAGCTGGGCCTGCTCGGGCGTGATGCTGACCTGGCCCACGCGCGCGCCGGTGATCAGCTTGACCCCTGGCGTGCGGCTGGCGACGGCCCAGGCGCTGCGGCGCAGCGCGTGGTTGGGGACGATCCAGCCCAGGTGATCGACGCCGCTGCCGCCGGCGTGCAGCTGCATGGCGCCAGACTGGCCCACCGGGCCGTCGTGCACCTGGGCCTCGCGCAGCAGGCCCACCTCGTGCGCGTCCAGCTCTTGCCAGCTGCCCAGGCGCTGCAGCAGCGCCACGCTGGGGTGGGTCAGGGCGATCTCGCGCCCGTCCGGCGCGGGCGCGGCCAGCTGCTGCGCGCCTTGCTGCTCGACCACGGTGACGGCAAAGCCCGCCTGCGCCAGGGAGATGGACAGCGACAGGCCGGCCGGGCCTGCGCCAACGATGAGAACGTCGCTGTGTTGCATGGGGCATATGGTACGGCCGGCCCCGCACAGGGTTATTCCGTTTCCAAATCACCCGTGTCGTTGTTGCTTCGCCTTGTCGTGCGACAGCACTGCCTGCGGCTTCGCGCCTAGACACGCATGATTTGGAAACGGAATTTTTGCGCGGCGGCAACTGTCCGGCGCGCGACCGATGGAGGCTGACGCCCCTCGGGCCGCGCTGCTACGCTGGCGCGATGGAGACAAACAACACCCCACCCTATGTGCCCCGCATGCGCCTGTACCAGGACTGGCTGCGCGCCGAGCGCGGCCTGGCGTTTGCCGACTACCCGGCGCTGTGGCGCTGGTCGGTGACCGAGCTGGACGCCTTCTGGCAAAGCATCTGGGACTACCACGCGCTGGCCTCGCCCACGCCGCACCGCGCGGTGCTGGGGCGCAACCGGATGCCGGGGGCCGAGTGGTTTCCGGGCGCGCAGGTCAACTACGCCCGGCAGGTGCTGCGCCATGTCGCCGCGGCGCACGGCGCGGGCCTGGCGGCGGTGATCAGCGAAGACGAGAAGGGCCGCGTGCGTGCGCTGTCCTGGCCCGAGCTGAAGCGCCAGAGCGCGGCGCTGGCCCTGCACCTGCAGGCCCAGGGCGTGCAGCCGGGCGACCGCGTGGCGGCCTACCTGCCCAACATGCCCGAAACCATGGTGGCCTTTCTGGCCTGCGCCAGCATAGGCGCCGTGTGGAGCGTGTGCGCGCCCGACATGGGCACCAGCGCCGTGCTCGACCGCCTGCGCCAGATTGAGCCCAAGGTGCTGATCGCCGTGGACGGCGTGACCTGGGCCGGCGTGGACATGGATCGCACCCCGGTGCTGGCCGAGCTGCGGGCGCAGCTGCCCAGCCTGCGCCACCTGCTGCTGGTAAACAACCTGGATGCCACAAAAACAATAGCTGGCAGCGCCCGCTACACGGACGTTGTGGCCCGAAATGATGCCGAAGTGGCGGCCTTCGAGCCGCTATGGCTGCCATTCGACCACCCGCTGTGGATCGTCTATTCCAGCGGCACCACGGGGTTGCCAAAGCCCATCGTGCATTCGCATGGCGGCATCGTGCTCGTCGCCATGGTTACCGGCTTGCACATGGACCTGGGCGCCAGCTACGCCGCCAACAGCCTGGGCGAGCGCTTTTGCTGGTACAGCTCCACCGGCTGGGTGATGTGGAACTGCCAGGTGGCGGGCCTGCTGTCGGGCACCACCTGCGTGATCTTCGACGGCAGCCCCGGCGGGCCGCGCCAGGCGCCCGACTGGGGCCGGCTGTGGCGCTTTGCGGCGCGCCACCGGGTGACCTTCCTGGGTTCGGGCGCGGCCTTCTTCGCCGGCTGCATGAAGGCCGGGGTGGATCTGGCCGCCTGCGGCGACCTGTCGCGCATACGCGCTCTGGGCAGCACCGGCTCGCCGCTGTCGGCCGAGGTCCAGGAGTGGGGCAGCGCGCAGTTCGCAGCGATTGCCGCCACCCCGGCGCAAGAGGACATCTGGTGGCTCAACATCTCGGGCGGCACCGACTTTGCCGGCGGCTTCATCGCCGGCACGCCCGAGCTGCCGCAGCGCGCCGGCCTGATGCAGTGCCGCA
>JAGPIX010000106.1 GCA_018054745.1 Alicycliphilus sp. | reverse complement strand
CGATGGTGTTGGTCTCCACGTCGAACGATGGCGTCTGCCATGGCGCGCCGCCGCCCTGGCTCCAGGCCTCGACCTTGCCGGTGGGGGAGTTGGGGTCGTTGGGCCAGGTCGGAGCCTTGGGGTCGCCGGTGGGCGTGCTGGGTTGACCATCGAGACGACCCACGTGGCCTTCGACCAGCGGACGCGCCCAGACTTCCTTGCCGGTGTCGGGGTCGCGTGCATAGAGCCAGCCGACCACGCCGAATTCGTCACCGGAGGAGCCGTGCACCAGCAGCACCTTGCCGGTCTTCTGGTCCTTGATGATGAAGGGTGCGCCGGTCATGGTGTAGCCGACCTTGTGATCGCCGAACTTCTCGTTCCACACCACCTTGCCGGTGGTGCGATCGAGCGCCACGATGCGCGCGTCCAGCGTGCCGAAGTAGACCTTGTCGCCATAGATGGCAGGACCGCGGTTGACCACGTCGCAGCAGGGACGGATGTCTTCGGGCAGGCGGTGCTCGTAGGTCCACAGGCGCTTGCCGCTGCGTGCGTCCAGCGCCACGAAGCGCGAGTACGAGGCGGTGACGTAGATCACGCCGTCGTGGATCAGCGCCTGCGCCTCCTGGCCGCGCTGCTTCTCGCCGCCGAAGGAGTAGCTCCAGGCAGGCACCAGGCCGGCGACGTTCCTGGTGTTGAGTGTCTTGGCCGGGCTGTAGCGCTGCGCCGTCAGGCCCAGGCCGTAGGTCAGCACGTCGCCAGTGGTCTTGGCGTCGTTGGCGATTTCGTCCCAGGTGACGGGTTTGACGTTGGCGGCCTGGGCCGTCAGCGCCAGGGCGGCGGCCGCGGCCAGGCTGCCCAGTCTCAGTTGCTTGAATGCGTGTGATGCCATGGTGTTGTCTCCTTGCTTTGTGGTGGGTGAATCACACAGGGTCAAAGGCAAGAGGTATGCCAAGCCGGCAAGTGCTGTTGTCCGCAAGAGCGGGCCGCCGCGCGCGGGGTCCGCTGCTCAAATGTTGAACGCCACACGCGCCAGGGGTGTTCATTTCGGGAGCAGTCGCAGGTGTTCCATGGCGCATTCGCGCAGCCCGCAAGCCGCGTGTCCGTGAGGTGGCCGGATGGCATGCAATTTGCGGAATTGGGGCATCCCACTTTTGCAATAGGAGACAACCCATGCGGCAATTTCTTTTCGTACCGGTGCGACGCGGCTTGGCGGCCGTGGCATTGGCTCTCGGCGCTTCGGCAGCCATGGCCCACGGCGACGTGGTGCCCCAGGCCGTGGACACCAGCACCCTGCCCCAGTTGGGGCCGAAGTGGCAGGAGTCCAACCCGTACAACGCCAGCAGTCCCGCGCGCAAGGAGGCGCTGCGCATCGGCAGTTCGGCCTACAACCAGAACTGCGCGCGCTGCCATGGGCTCGAAGCCATCTCGGGCGGCATCGCGCCCGACCTGCGCAAGTTCGACGAGGAGTGCGCGGGCTATGCCGACGCCGCCAAGGCCA
The DNA here is from genome assembly GCA_018054745.1 of Alicycliphilus sp. Taxonomy (GTDB): domain Bacteria; phylum Pseudomonadota; class Gammaproteobacteria; order Burkholderiales; family Burkholderiaceae_C; genus Alicycliphilus; species Alicycliphilus limosus. Next base: position 8,846 of record JAGPIX010000106.1, on the reverse strand, counting down.
AGGTGTGCTACCAGGAAATGGACGACTACTACGCCGGCACGGTGCGCCGCGGCCGCACGCGCGACGGGCGGGTGTACATGCCGCCGTTCGAGGGCACCCTGACGCAGGAGGCGATCTGGGCGATCCGCACTTATCTGGAAGAACAGCGGCCGACGAAGTAGAGGGCATCCCCCTGAGCCGCTGCGCGGCTTCCCCCTTCTCTCGCAACGCTGTGCGTTGCGGGAAGGGGGACGACGCCAGTGCGGCGGGGCGGCCCTTGCGCGGCGCCCGCTGGCCTGGGCCGCGCCAGTTTCAGGGCGGCGACGGCGGCAGTGCCCGGCGTTCGAGGGCGGGGTACCACTGCGCCAGCGTGCGGTGCAGTTCCGCCGGTTGCGCTGCCCACTGGGAAAACTGGCTAGGCACGGGCGCGCGCAGCATCTCGCTCAGGTCCAGCCCCTGCTGCGCGCTGTCCTGCATCCAGCCCGTCAGCCAGCGCAGCCAGTCGCGCGTCTGCGCGATGCCTTGCAGCCCCCGGTCCACGGGGCCATGGCTGGGCACGAGCAGCTTGAACTGGCCCTGGCGCTGCCACTGCGCGAGCAGGTCCAGGGTCTGCAGCCATTGCGCTGCATCCGCGTGCGGCGTGGTCGGCACGCGGTCGGCAAACACCAGGCCGCCGGCGAACAGCACGCCGGTGCTGTGGTCGAGCAGCACCAGGTCGTCCCCGGTGTGGCCCCGCAGGCGGCGCAACTCCAGACGGTGATCGCCCAGCGTGAAGCTGCCGGGCTCCAGCGCCTGGCGCGCCGGGGTGGCCTGCGTGCCGCGCATCCAGCCGCCGCACAGGCGGTACAGGTTGTCGGCGTAGCTTTCGCCCTCGGCCCGCATGCCGGCGATGCTGCCGGCCAGGGCCTGCGTGGGCACATCGCCCCACGCCTGGTTGCCGAAGAAATAGTCGGGGTGCAGGTTGAGGTTGATCACCCTGCGCACCGGCTGTGGCGTGACGGCGCCAAGGGTGGCGGCGATGGCGCGGCGCTGCTGCTCGCCGTACAGGCGCGAGGGGCCGGTGTTGATGACGATGACGCCGTCGCCCGTGGCGATGAACGCGGTGTTGATGATGTTGCAGCCGTTGGCGGGCCGGAAGTCGGCCACCGCGCCTTCGATCACCCAGGTGCCGGGGGCGATCTGGCGCGGCTGCAGGCGGTAGTCCAGCGTGGCGGGGTCGGGCGCGGCGCGGGCCGGCTGCAACGGCGGCGCGGGCTGCGCCGTGGCGCTGGCGATGCAGGCCAGCGCGGCCAGGGTGCCAAGCAGGTTCTTCTTCTTCATGCGCGCACCTGTGCGTCGATGCGGTTGCCGTTGTTGTCCTGGCCGGACAGGCGGAACGCCTGGGGGCCTTGCAGCGGCATCTCGATGGTTAGCAAGGGGTTTTCCGACACTGGCTCGTGCAGCTGCATGCGCCACCAGGGCTGCCCGGCTGCATCCTGCAGTTCAAGCCGCTCGATGTACAGCGCGGGCACCCCCGCCACCAGGCCCGTGTCCATGGGATGCATGATCTGCAGCCGCAGGCGCCGTGTGCCTTCGGCAAGGTTGCTGAAGAAGCGCGCATGCACCTGGTTCAGCGTCTTGTTCCACGAGCCGTCGGCCCGCGTCACGCCGGGCACGGTGCAGCCGCCGCCGGCGGCCTGCACCATGGCGCCGCCCACGTGCCACTGCCCGTCGTGCGTGCGCACCAGGCAGCGCACGGGCGATGCCTGCTCCAGCCGGATGCGGAACGCCAGCATGGGCACGGCCCGCAGCGGCTCGAACGCCAGGACTTCGCGAATGGGGTTGCGGTCGGCGATGACGACCATGCGGGTGATGCCGCCGCCCACGGCCTGCAACGCCCGGGCGTCGATCTGCAGCGGCACGTTGAGCGCGTCGTCGGCGAAGGCCGGGGTGCGCACCTGCACTGCGTCGGTGAAGCGCAGGGGTGCGTCCTGCGTGTATTCCCGTCGCAGGCCGGGCCATTGCGGAGAGCCCAGCGGGTCTCCTTCGGTAGCGGCCGGCGTGGCGGCGCGCGCGGCGCGGGCGGCCGCGCCCCACAGGAAGCCCGCCAGCAGTACGTTGCGGCGCTTTGTCATGGTCGAGTCTCCGTCGTGCGGCAGGGCGCTTGCATGCGCCGTGCGGATGTCACAGAAAGTGTTGCGCCGTGGAACGGTGGGTGCGCGTGCCACGGGGTGGCCAGCCCATGCGACGCAGCAAGGCGTCCTTCACGATGAGCTGGTGGTACAGGAAGGCCAGCACATGCAGGGCGATGAGCAGCATCAGTGCAATGGCCGACCCCTGATGAATGCTGCTGAGCAGTTCCTTCGCGCCGTCCCAGCGCTCGGCGAGCGAGGGCAGCCGCAGGCCGAAGAACCGAATGGGGTAGCCCGAGAACACCGAACCGAGAAAGCCCGAAAGGGGCATGGCCAGCATCAGTGCATACAGCAGCCCGTGCGCGGCGCGTGCCGCCAGCTGCAGGGCGCGCGCCTGCGGCAGCTCCGGCACGCGCGGCCGCAACAGCGCCCAGGCCAGGCGCACGGCGGCGAGCAGGCCCAGCACCATGCCCCATGATTTGTGGACGTTGAACCAGGACGCGCGCAGGCCGCTGCCGTCCTTGGGCAGGCCGAGCATCCACAGGCCGAGGGCGATCTGCCCCAGTATCAGCACTGCCATGAGCCAGTGCAGGAGGACGGAAAAGCGGTCGTAGCGGGCTTGTTGCATGGGAAACCTCCAGTCGCCAGTCAATCAATCGAGCAGATCGGGCGGCAGCAGGTTCTTCTTGCGGTAGATGGTGTTGCGCGAAACGCCCAGTGCCTTGGCTGCAGCCGACAGGTTGCCCTTGTGCAGCCGCAACATCTGTGCCATGGCCTGGAGGGTCACGTCCTGCAGGCTGTGGCTGTCCTCTGCGGGGTGATCGGCTGCGGGGGCTTGCGGCGCGCCCACGCTGGGAATGAAGGGAGGCTCCGCCGCAGGCTGGGCCAGGGGAATGGCGATCGGGCGCATGGGCGCGCGCAGCTCGTCCAGGAAGTCGTCGGGCAGGTGCTCCATGCGGACGATGCCGTCGTCGTCCACCATCACGGTGGCGGTGCGCAGCAGGTTGTGCAGCTGGCGCACGTTGCCGGGCCAGTGGTAGGCCTGCAGCAATTCCATCACCTGCGGCGCGATGGTGACGTGGGCGCGGCTTTCGCTCAGCGACTGCAGCACCTTCTTCACGACGGCGTCGAAGTCGCTGCGCTCGCGCAGCGCGGGCAGGCGCACGACCAGGCCGTTGAGGCGGTAGTACAGGTCTTCGCGGAAGTCGCCACGCGCGATCAGCTCCTTGAGGTTCTTGTGCGTGGCGCTGATGACGGTCACGTCGACCTCCACCTCCTTGCCCGACCCCAGGGGGCTCACTTTGCGCTCCTGCAGCACGCGCAGCAGCCGTGCCTGCAGGTGCTTGGGCATGTCGCCGATCTCGTCGAGGAACAGCGTGCCGCCATGGGCCTGCAGGATCTTGCCGGGCGCGCCTTTCTTGCGGGCGCCGGTGAAGGCGCCTTCCTCGTAGCCGAACAGCTCGGCCTCGATCAGCGTGTCGGGAATGGAGGCGCAGTTCACGGCCACGAAGGGCTGGCGCGCCCGCGCCGAGTCGTGGTGGATGGCCTGGGCCAGCAGGTCCTTGCCGGTGCCGGTTTCGCCCAGGATCATCACGGGGATGTCGCGGTCGACCACCTTGCGCAGCTTGCCGATGACTCTGGACAGTTGCGCGTCCCCCGTGTCCAGGTACTGTAGGGACGATAGCGGGGTCTTGCGCGATGCCGGGGCGGGTCGCGCCGGCGCGTCGCCGGACCGGGTCAGCGGCGAGACGATGGGGGCCGCCCAGGGGCTGGATGGCTTGATCTCGGTGCGGCACCAGACCGTGACACCGCTGTGCAGGCACAGCTGGCGCGGCGTTGCGCCGGTGCTGCCGAACAGTTCGAAAAGGGCGGATATCGGCAGGTTGAAAAGCGAGGAGAAGGTGTGCGCCTGCAGGGCGGTGACCGACATGCCCAGTTGGAACTGCGCGCTGCGGTTGGCCGCGATGAACCGTCCCTCGGGGGTGAAGGCCGCGATGCCTTCGACCAGCGTGCCCAGGAACTCGGGGCGCGAATGGAAATGCAGGCGCACCGCCTTGGGAAAGCTGCCGGCGAACATGTGGTTCTCCAACATCTGCGCCGACATGCGAACCAGCGCCAGCGTGTGCTGGTGGTAGCTGCGGTGGTCGCCCGACACGTCCAGCGTGCCGATGATCTGCCCGTGGGGGTCGAGGATGGGCGCGCAGGAGCACGTCAGCGCGTGGTTGACCTGCATGTAGTGCTGGTCGCCATGCACGGTGACGGCCCGCTGCGTGGTGATGGCCGTGCCGACCGCGTTCGTGCCCTTGGCCTGCTCGCTCCAGTCCATGCCGGGCACCAGGGCCACGCGGTCGGCCTTTTCCAGAAAGTCGTTGTCGCCCATGGAGTGCAGCACCGTGCCCTGGGCCGAGGTCAGCAGCACCATGCTGTGCGTGTTGGCGATCTGGCCGTACAGCGTCTCCATGACCGGCACCGCGTGCTGGAAGAGAAAACGGTTTTCTTCCAGCGCGCCCTTCAACTGCGTGATGGACAGGCCGGAGTGGTCGGGGCAGTCATCGGTCGCTATGCCAAACGCTTTGGAGCGCAGGTGCGCCTGGTCGATGAGCGCTCCGGCATCCACGTTCGCCGATGTCGTCGCCGCCATGTCGGGTTGCTTGATCAGCGTGCTGTCCATGTTGTCTCCTGAGCCTTCGGATTTTGCGGATAGGCGGATGTTTGGCAATCCGGCAATCCCCAGGGCTTGTTTTATATAATAACTGCCTCTAACCCTTTGCCTATAAGCGCTGGCAGCTATTAAATGAGGAGTTTCCCGTTTTTCTCCCGCTCAAAACTGATAGGTCAGCCCCAGCCCCGCCATCCACTGCCGCCCCGGCGCAGGTTCGTAGAAGCGGCCATTGCCCTCGTTCACGATGACGGAGCCGACGTATTGCCTGTCCGCCACGTTGTCGATGCGCGCAAAGGCGTTGAGCCGCCAAGCGCCCCATTGCCGGGTGTAGCCCGCGCTCAAGGCCAGCACGCCGTAGCCGGGGGCCTGCACGCTGTTGGCATCGTTGGCCGCAATGGCGCTGATGCTGCGCCACTGCGCTCCGATGCGCCAGCCGTCCAGGGGCCGCCAATCCAGCCCCAGCGTGGCCTGGGCGCGGGCTGTGCCTGCGATGCGCTTGCCTGCGGGTACGCAGTTGGCCCCTGCGGCGTTGCAAAAGCCGTCGCGCAGCCGGGCGTCCAGCACCGTCAGCGCGCCGCTCAACTCCCATTGCGGTGACAGGTGCAGTTGGCTGGCAAATTCAGCGCCCTGGCGGCGCGTGCGCCCGGCGTTGCGGAAGGTGGAGCGGCCGCCCGTGTTGGTGGCGGTGACGATCTCGTCCTGGGTGCTGGTGTGGAACAGCGCCGCAGACCACTGGCCGCGCAGCGCCTCGCTGGCGATGCGCTGGCGCAGGCCGAGTTCGACGCTGGTGGACTTGGCGGGCTGCAAGTCGAAGTTCAGGCCCGGCAGGCCGCCGGGGCGGTAGGAGATTTCGTTGAATGTGGGCGTCTCCATGCCGCCGCCGAGCGACGCATAGGCGTGCATGCCCGCTGCCAGCTCGTGCTGGAGCGACAGCATGGGCAGCCAGCGCCGGTAGCGTGTGCTGCCGCTGTCGTCGCCGTTGCCGGGGGCGATGTAGCGGTCACGAGAGTCGAAGCGCACGTTGCTCCAGCGCAGGCCCGCGTCCAGCTTCCAGCGCGGGGCGAAGGCCCAGCTGGCCTGTACGTAGGGGTCGGCGTTATTCAGCGTGTTGCGCTCGTCGCGGCGCAGCGCGCCCATGACGCCCAACTGGCTGCCCACGAAGTTGTTGTAGCCCTTGCGGTCTTCGCGCACCGTGTTGGCTGCCAGGCCCATGACGATGCCCAGGGGCTGGCCGCCCGCCAGCGTGTCGCGCGCCCAGCGCAAGTCCAGGCCGCCGTAGTCGCGCCCCAGGTCGATCACGCCGCCCGCGCTGGTGGTTGGGGCCTGCGCGGCCGCTGGCGTGGCCTGGTACTGCGTGATGGCGCGCTGGCCCGCATACACCATCAGGCGCAGCGCGTTGGCCGCGTCCACGCGGTGCTCGTAGGTCAGGCCGACCTGGGTCTGGCGCATGTACTTGCGCGCATTGAAATCCAGCGGCGGCTGGGCGGTGTCACGCGGGTTGGCCGCCCACGCTGCGGGGGTGATGCCGCCTGCGTCCAACGCGTCCACGTTGACGTAGCTGGCGACCAGCATCAGGTGGCCGCTGTCGCTGGGGTCGGTGTCCAGCCGGGCGTTGAGCATGTTCTTGTCGGCGGCGGTTTGCGGGCGCAGGCCGTCGGTGATGAAGCGGCTGGTGCTGACCACGTAGCCCAGGCCGCCGCGCTCGCCCTGGGCCTTCACGCCCAGGCGCTTTTGCCCGTTGCTGCCCAGGGCAAAGCTGCCGTCCACGCGGGGGCTGCCTTCGCCGCGTTCGGTGTAGCTGTTGATGACGCCGCCCGAGGCGTTGCCGTACAGCGTGGAATACGGCCCGCGCAGCACCTCGATGCGCTCGACCGATTGCAGGTCGATGCTGTTGGCCTGGCCCTGCCCGTCGGGCATGGTGGCGGGAATGCCGTCCACGAACACCTGCACGCCGCGCACGCCAAAGCTGGAGCGCGCCCCGTGGCCGCGAATGGAGAGTTGCTGGTCTTGCGCGTAGTTCTGCCGGTTTTGCAAAAGCAGCCCCGCAGTGCCGGAGAGCGACTCGGACAGGTTGACCTGCCACTGGCGGTCGCGCAGCTTGTCGCCATCGACGAGGGTGAGCGCGGCGGGCGCGTAGTCCAGCGGCGACTGCACGAGCGTGCTGCGCACGGTGACGTCGGGCAGCGCCTGGGGCGCGGCCGCGCCGGATTGTGCGGCCGCGCCCTGCGTCAGCGCCACCAGGCCGGCGAGGGTGGACAGACGCAGGGGCCAACCGGCGGACGGACAGGGGCGGGTGGGGTGCATGGCAAATCCTTTGCTCCGATGAAGCAAGCCGCAGGGCGCAGCCCTGCAGTGGCGGGCATGCCTCGCGATTAAAAAAATGGAAGAAGGCGGCTTGCCCGGCGGCAGGCCAGGGGGCATGCCTAGGCGAAGACGCGAGGCGTGGTGGGCCGGCGGCTCATCAGCGGTGTCCGGTGCCGTGGATGGTGGGGCGGCATGCCGTTGCCGATGAAGCTGCGCCAGCGCAGGCAATGGGATCGTGCTCCATCGGGGTTGAAGCGCTTGGATTCAAGCGTGTCCATGTTTGTCTCCTTGGGGCTACGCCCTCTGTCCCCGGGAACAATCAAGCTTCGTGCCAGTCCTGCGGCAAGGGAAATGGGCGTTTCCCGTGTCATCTGCCGCGCGGGTTGTTCCAGATTGGGCCAGTGGTGCGCAAATCTGTGACAGTGTCTGAGGCTTGGCGCCTGTTCGCCCGCGTCTGGCTGGATCGCGAATATGCCTAGGGCAGTGCGTCTGGCGCCGGCGTGGTCGGCACCCCCTGCGCCAGCGCGGCGGCATGCTGCGCCGCCATGGCGCGCTGGTAGGCCGGGCGCTGCTGCAGCCGCTGCCGGTAGGCGGCGGTGGCGGGGCCGAACTGCGGCTCCAGCCCCAGGTGGCGGGCCAGCAGCAGGGCGTAGCCCACGGCCACGTCGGCGGCCGTGAAGCGGCCGGCGCACAGGTGCTCGGCCTGCGCGGCCCGGGCCTCCACGGCGCGCAGGCGGGCCAGGAACCAGCGGCGGTAATCCTCCACCACCTGGGGCTGCTGGCGTTCGGCGGGCTCGAAGCGGCCGTAGCGCAGCAGCAGGGTCTGCGGAAAGGTCAGCGTGGCGTCGCTCATGTGCAGCCAGTTCAGGTAGGCGCCGTAGGCCGGATGGGTGGGCGGCACGTCCAGGCCCGCATCGGGGTGCGTGGCGGCCAGGTACTGGCATATGGCGGCGGATTCGGTCATGCGCACTTCCTCGGCGCCTTGGCCCTGCACCAGCAGGGGCACCGTGCCCAGCGGGTTCTGTTCCAGGAAGCTGCGCGCCAGCGCGCGCGGCGGAAACGGCAGCATGTGAAGCTGGTAGGGCAGCTGCAGCTCTTCGAGCATCCACAGGGGGCGGAACGAGCGGGCGCTGACGCAGTGGTACAGGTGGATCGTCATGGAGGATCAGTGTAGGAGTCCCGTGGCGCAAAGCGTGCCAGCCGGGGTGCAGATCACGCCGCCGTCACGGCGCGTTCCGGGCCAGCCGCCGGAACTCGGCGGGCGATTGCCCCGTCCAGCCGCGGAAGGCGCGGATGAAGCTCTTCTCGTTGACGAAGCCCGCCGCCTCGGCCACCTGCTTGATGGGGCGGTCGGTGCGGTGCAGCAACTCCACGGCGCGGGCCTGGCGCACTTCGTCCTTCAGACCCTGCAGCGTGGCGCCTTCCTCCTTGAGCTGGCGGTGCAGCGTGCGCGGCGACACGTGCAGCAGGCCGGCCAGCGACTCGGCGCTGTGCTGGTGCAGCGCGTGCGCGGGCTGGCCCGCCGCGGGCGCGCCCAGCAACTGGCGCACGCGCTGCACCAGCAGGCGGTCGCGGCGGTACTGCAGCACGGTCAGGGGCAGGGCGTGCTGCAGCATCTGGCGCAGGGCCGCTTCGTCGCGCCGCAGGGGCAGGGCGAGGTAGCGGGCGTCGAAGTGGATGGCCGTGCGCGCGGCGCCGAACCTGGCGGGTCCGCGGAACAGCACCGCATACGCATCGGCATGCGGCGGCGTGGCGAAGGCGAACTCGGCGGCCGTGAGCGGTATGCGCGA
>JAGPIX010000227.1 GCA_018054745.1 Alicycliphilus sp. | reverse complement strand
AGATCCAGAGCGCCTTCTTCGACATCGTGAACGGGCGCAATCCCAAGTACGCGCATTGGCTGACCAAGGTCTGAAGGATTCGCCATGAGCCAGACTTTCGTCGAACTGCTCGCCAAGGACCTGACCCCGGCCGGCGAAACCTATTGCCCCAACCCCAAGGCGGGCATGAAGATCTGGAACACGCACCCGCGCGTGTTCCTTGACCCGAAGGCGGGCGAAGCCAAGTGCCCGTATTGCGGCACCGTGTACCGGCTGAAGGCCGGCGAGGCGTTGGCCCACGGGCACTGAACCACCGCAGCGCGGCGAGCCAGCCGCCTGCCACCGACCCCCTCACGTATGACCCCTGCGCCCGTGGTTTCCCATCGCGCGTTCCCGCGTCCGGTGGGCGCTGGGCGGTGGCATCTGCCGTGCCGCGCTTGAAGGGGCCGCGCGCTTCGATGGCTTTCCGCTTTGCTTCGCCCGGCGTCCTGACCATGGACGCGGCGGCGTTTCTGACCCTGGCGGCGGCCTTGAGCGTGCCCTCGGGCTATTCGTACGGCGCGCTGTTGTTGCTGGTGCTGGGCCTGTGCGCCTGGCCCGGCGTGCTGGCCGGCCGCGTGCGCTGGACGCCGCCGCTGGCGCTGTGGGGCACCGCCATCGCCGTCATGGGCTTGGTCTGGGGCATGCACATCGTGGACGACAGCGGCCGGCTGGTCACGCACTCGCTGGGGCTGGACCGCTGCATCAAGTACCTGCTGGTGCTGCTGTGCCTGCCGGCGCTGTTGGTGGGCCGGCCCGGCGTGCCGGCGCTGCGCTGGGGCTGCGCCATCGGCGCCATCGGCGCCGGGTTGACCGCGCTGTGGGAAGTGCTGGCGAAGGGACTCGCCCGGGCCGACGGCTACACCAATTCCATCCAGTTCGGCAACCTGGCGCTGCTGCTGGGCGTGTGGAGCGGCGTCTGGGCACTGCATGCCGACACGCCACGCCAGCGCGCCGCCGGCTGGCTGGGCGCGGCGCTGGGGCTGACGGCCAGCCTGGCCTCGGGCAGCCGGGGCGGCTGGGTCACGCTGCCGCTGCTGGTGCTGCTGGGCCTGTGGCTGAGCCCGCCACTCACGCGCGGTGGCGCCCACGCCAGCATGCAGCGGCGCGGCGTGCGTGCGCTCGGGCTCACGGCCGCGCTGTGCGCGCTGCTGGTGATGCTGCCGCCGGTGCAGCAGCGCGCCGAACTGGCGGCGCACGAATACCTGCAGCAGGAGCAAAGCGTTGGCGAATCGTCCGTCGGCCTTCGCCTGGCGTTCTGGCAACTGGCCTGGACGCAGGGCCTGGCGCACCCCTGGGTCGGCGTCGGCCAGGGCGATTACGAAAAAGCCCAGCGCAGCGCCGTCGCGCGGCAGGAGATGCCGCGGCACGCCGTGCTGTTCAACCACGCGCACAACGAATGGCTGGACATGTTTGCCAAGCGCGGCCTGCTCGGTGTGCTGGCGCTGGCGCTGTTCTACGCCGTGCCCGGCGGGCTGTTCTGGCGCGCCTTGCGCGACACCGCGGGCGCCGCCACATCGGCCGCGAAAGCACGGCGCGCGGCCGCGCTGTGCGGGCTGATCGGCGTGGTCGGTTTTCTGGGCTTCGGCATGACGCAGGTCATGTTCGCGCACAACAACGGCAACCTGATGTACCTGCTGACCACCTCGCTGTGGTTGGCCGTGTGCTGGCATAGCGCTCGGCATGACGACATCGCCTGAGGTGCCCACCGCCGCGCCCACGGCACGGCCGCTGCGCGTGCTGCACTTCGTGTCGGGCGGCTTCTCGGGCGCCACGCAGGTGGCCATTGATTTGTGCGGCGAGCAGCCGGGCCAGCAGACGCTGCTGGTGCTGCGCCGGCGCGCCTCGGTCGATCCGGCGGCGCGCGTGGCGCAACTGCGCGCGCTGGGCCTGCAGGTCGAGGTGGTGCCGAAGTGGTCGCACAGCGTGACCATCGTGAAGCTGGCGCGCATCTGCCGCGACTGGCAGCCCGACGTGCTGGTGGCGCACGGTTTCAGCGAACACCTGTGGGGCCGCTACGCCGGGCTGCTGGCGGGCGTGCCGCGCCTGATCCACGTCGAGCACAACACGCGCGAGCTGTACAGCTGGTGGCGCCTCAAGCAGTCGCTGTGGCTGGCCCAGCGCACCGAACGCATCATCGGCGTGTCGCAGGCGGTGCGCGCGGCGCTGGTGCGGCTGGGCCACCCGGCCGAGCGCTGCACCGCGGTGCTGAACGGCATCGACCTGACGCGCTGGCACTTCGGCCGCCCGTGGGACGAGCGCGAGGACGCCATCGCGATGCCGGCACGCTTTGCCGGCCAGAAGGACCACCTGACCCTGATCCGCGCCATTGGCTTGCTGGCCGAGCAGGGCTTGAGGCCCGTCGTGTACCTGGCGGGCGAAGGCAAAGCCAGTTGGCGCCGCCGCGCCGAGGCCCTGGCGCGCCGCCTGGGCGTGACCGATCAGATCCGCTTTCTGGGCCACGTGGCCGAGTTGCCCGAGCTGCTGGGGCGCGTCAAGCTGTGCGTGCTGTCCACCCATTACGAGGGCCTGGGGCTGGGGCTGATCGAAGGCATGGCCTCGGGCTGCTGCGGCATCGGCACCGATGTCGAGGGCGTGCAGGAAATCATCACGCACGGCGAGACGGGTTTTCTGGTGCCGCACCTGGATGCCGCCGCGCTGGCCGAGACGCTGCGCCAGCGCCTGCAGGACAGCGCCGGCACCGCGCGCGTGGCGGCGGCGGGCCAGCGCCACGTCGAAGCCACGTTTGACCGCGACCGCATGCGGCAGGAATATCTGGCGCTGTTCCGGCGCTGAAAAGCCGCGCTCGGCGCCGTCCAAAA
>JAGPIX010000226.1 GCA_018054745.1 Alicycliphilus sp. | reverse complement strand
GGCGTACTTGGCGCTGTAGGCCATGATGCGCGTGTGGATGTGGCCGTGGGCCTCCAGCGCGTCGCGGATGGCACCAATGCGCCCGTCCATCATGTCGCTGGGCGCCACCATGTCCACGCCCGCGGCGGCGTGTGCCAGGGCCTGGCCGACGAGGATTTCCACGGTCTCGTCGTTGATGATGTAGCCGGTCTCGTCCAGCACGCCATCCTGGCCGTGGCTGGTGTAGGGGTCGAGCGCCACGTCGGTCATCACACCGAGCTGCGGGAACTCGGCTTTGAGGCGGCGCACCACGCGCGGGATCAGGCCGTCGGGGTTCAGCGCTTCCTTGCCGTCGGGCGTTTTGAGCGCAGCGTCAATGGCCGGGAACAGCGCCAGGTAGGGAATGCCCAGCTGCACGCACTCTGCCGCCACGGGCAGCAGCAGGTCCAGGCTCAGGCGCTCCACGCCCGGCATCGAGGGCACGGCCTCGCGGCGGTTCTCGCCTTCATGGACGAACACCGGGTAGATGAAATCGTGCGCCGACAGGCGGTGTTCGCGCACCAGGTTGCGGGTGAACGCGTCGCGGCGCAGGCGGCGCGGACGGTTCGCGGGAAAGGGAGTGGGGCTGGACAGATGCATGGGGCGCGATTGTCGGCCACATCGCCCGGCCCCACCAAGCACCGCACCGGCGCAGGGTGGCGCCTGAGGCCCTACCCTTGCCCTGACCGCGCCACAGTGCTAGATTGCGCGCGGGCGGACAACCGCCCCCCGCTTCTCCTCCCTGAGCGGGGCCCCGGCGGGTCGTGATGTCCGGGGCTTACCGGCCCGGCGCCCCTGCCGGGCTTTTTTTTGCCCTGTTGCACGGCCTTCGCCACCTTTACCGCAGCTTTACCCCCGCTTCAAGCACGGCCAGTGCAATGCAGACAAGATCGCACCCATGAGCACGCGGATTTTGATGATCGACGACGACCAGCGCCTGGCCGACATGGTGGCGCAGTACCTGCAGCACAACGCCATGGAGCTGGCGCACTGCGCCGACGCCGCCAGCGGCCTGGCGCGCTTGCAGCAGCCGCCGCTGCCGGAGCTGCTCATCTTGGACCTGATGCTGCCCGATGCCGACGGCCTGCAGGTATGCCGCCAGCTGCGCGCCCAGCCCGGTGCGCTGGGCCAGCTGCCCGTGCTGATGCTCACCGCCAAAGGCGACCCCATGGACCGCGTGGTAGGCCTGGAAGTGGGGGCTGACGACTACCTGCCCAAACCCTTTGAGCCGCGCGAACTGCTGGCGCGCATCCGCGCCATCTTGCGCCGCAAGCAAGCCACCAGCGCTACGGGTGGCCTGGCGGCCCCAGCCCCCGTGCTGCGCTTTGGCAGCCTGGAGATTGATTGCGACGCGCGCCGCGTGAGCGTGGCGGGCGCAGTCGCCGAACTCACGGCCTACCAGTTCGACCTGCTGCGCGTGCTGGCCGAGCGCGCCGGGCGGGTGCTCACGCGCGAACAAATCATGGAAGCCGTGCGCGGGCGCGAGCTGGAGGCGTTCGACCGCAGCATCGACGTGCACATGGGCCGCATCCGCGCCGCCATCGAAGCCGACCCCAAAGCGCCGCAGCGCATCCTCACCGTGCGCGGCGTGGGCTACGTTTTCGCCAAACAGCAGGCTTGAGCCACGCCCATGCCCCTGCCCACACACTGGCTACGGCCCTGGATTGCCCACTTTCACCAGCGCCTGTACCTGCGCATCTGGCTGGCCATGGTGGGCGCTGTGGCGCTGCTGAGCCTGCTGGTGGCCTGGGCCTGGCACCTGGCGGTGCAAGACGCCTTGCAAAACACCAGCCCACCGCCGCGCACCCTGGTGCTGCGTGACGCCAGCGGCCAGGTGCTGCTACAAGGCCAGGCACTGCGCCAACCCCAGCCCCCCGGCCAGGGCCAGCGCCTGCACGTGACCAGCGACGATGGCCGCCGCTTCGAGCTGCAGCTGCTGGCACCCGACCCCAGCGCACAGCCCTTGGCGCGCCACCGCAGCCCCAGCGCCTGGTGGCTGCGCCCGCCCTGGGGCTTTGGCTGGACGCTGGGGCTGGTGAGCCTGGGCGTGATCGTGGGCGTGTTCCCCATCGTGCGCCGCCTGCTGCAGCGCCTGGAGCGGCTGCGGGCCGGGGTGCGGCGCTGGGGTGAAGGGGATTTGTCGGTACGCGTCCCCGAGCACGGCAGCGACGAGGTAGCCGAGCTAGCACGCCAGTTCAACGCCGCCGCCGCGCGCATCGAGGCGCTGCTGGCGGCGCACAAATCGCTGCTGGCCCACGCCTCGCACGAGCTGCGCTCGCCGCTGGCACGCATCCGCATGGCGCTGGAGCTGCACGGCAGCGGCGGCGCCCAGGGGGCCAACGCCCGCCAGGAAATGGAGCGCAACATTGCCGAGCTGGACCAATTGGTCGATGAAATCTTGCTGGCCAGCCGCCTGGACACGCGCACCAATGAGACCCGGGAGCTGGAAAGCGTCGATCTGATTGGCCTGGCCGCCGAGGAATGCGCCCGCGTCGATGCCGCGCTAGAGCTGGCCCCCGGCACCAGCGCGCTAGAGCTGCCGGGCGAGGCCAAGCTGCTGCGCCGCGCGCTGCGCAACCTGCTGGAAAACGCCCGCCGCCACGGCCACAGCGCAGTAGAGCTGCAGCTGCAGCGCAGTGCCACGCACGCCATCGTGCAAGTGTGCGACCACGGCCCGGGCGTGCCTGTGGCACAGCGCGAGCGCATTTTTGAGCCGTTTTACCGCCTGCCCGGCGCCAGCGAACGCAGTGGCGGCGTGGGTCTGGGGCTGGCGCTGGTACGCTCAATTGCCCAGCGCCACGGCGGCCAGGTACGTTGCGGCGCACGCC
>JAGPIX010000225.1 GCA_018054745.1 Alicycliphilus sp. | reverse complement strand
GCGTCCAGCGGGCTCACGCCCACGCTGTGCGGCAACTCGGCCAGGCGCCCCTCGCGTGCGCGGTACACGCCTGCGACGGAGATGCCGTAGCCCGGCGCCAGCAGGCTGTAGCAGGTGTTCGCATACCAGGCCGCGGGCGCGGGCTGGCCGGTCAGTTCGGCGGCCAGCGCGGCAGCCACCACCTTGCCCTGGTTGTTGGCGGCAAAGCCGGATTTGGGGATGGGGCCGGCCAGGGCCGCGTCGCCCAGCACGTGGATGCCGGCCACCTGCTGCGACGCGAAGTCCTCCCCGCGCACGGGCGCCCAGCCGCTGGCATCGGTCACGCCCGCGCGCTCGGCGATCAGCCCGGCCTTCTGCGGCGGAATGACGTTGAGCACGTCCGCCGCGTGGCGCGCGCCGAAGGCCGTCTCCACCTCGCGCGCCTGGGCGTTCACGCGCACCACCTGGCCGTCCTGCGCAAGGCTGATCCATTCGAGCATGCCGCCGTACAGCGCCTTCCAGCCCTGCAGGAACAGCTCCTTCTTCGAGAAATTGTTCTTCGCATCCAGCAGCAGCACCTTGCTGCGCGGCTTGTGCTGGCGCAGGTAATGCGCGACCAGGCTGGCCCGCTCATAGGGCCCGGGCGGGCAGCGGAAGGGGTTGTCGGGAATCACTATCACGAACACGCCGCCGTCGGGCATGGCCTGGAGCTGGCGGCGCAGCAGCTGGGTTTGCGCGCCGGCCTTCCAGGCGTGGGGCGCCCGCTCGGCGGCGGCCGGGCCATAGCCTTCGAGGGCGTTCCAGCGCATGTCCACGCCGGGCGAGAGCACCAGGCGGTCCCAGCGCAGCACCTGGCCCGTGTCCAGGCGCAGGCGCCGCCCTGGGCCGTGCACGTCCTCGGCCTGGGCGTGGACCACCTCGACGCCGGCGGCGCGCAGGCCGCCGTAGCCGTGGCCCAGGCTGTCCCAGCTGCGCAGCCCGGCCAGGTAGTGGTTGGAGAACGGGCATGTGACGAAGCGCGCGGCGGGCTCGACCAGCGTGACCTGGATCTGCGGAGCCCAGGCGCGCAGGTAGCGCGCCACGGTGGCGCCGCCAAAGCCGCCGCCCACCACCACCACGCGTGCGCTCGCACCCTGCGCGCGTGCGATGGCGGGCGAGGCCAGGCTGGCGGCGCCCAGCAGGATCTGGCGGCGTTGCAGCGCGTGCATCACCGTTTTTCCGTGGCCGGATCGGCGAACCAGCGGGCCAGGGCCTGCATCTGAGCCGTGTCGTAGCCCTGCATGAGCAGCGGCATGACGGTGGCGCCCGCTACCCGCCCGGCCTTGAAAGCCTGCATGCGTTCGAGCAGGGCCGCGCTGCCCTTGCCGCGCAGCGCCGGGATGCTGCCGCCGGCGCTGGCCGGTGGCCGGCCGCCAGGGCCGTGGCAGGTGACGCAGGTGCCCGCGAGCACGGCCACGTCCCGTGCGCTCAAGGCGGGCAGGGTTTGCGCGGCGCAGGGGGCGAGCATGAACAGGGGCATGACCCGCAATGTTCCTATTTTGATAGCTGCCAGCGCTGGAGCAGAAAGCGCTGCGGCCCTTTTTTTCATGAAATGCAGAAGCTCCGGGGAGTGTCGTTTCATCTCAGTTTTCCCATGGCGCAGCGCGCCACCCGCATCGCATGAAACCGGCGCGGCCCGAGCGAGGGCCGCCGCGGAGCGGCTCAGGGGGGTGCTCCATCAATCCAGCCAGCCCCGGTCCAGGCCTTCGGCCAGCAGCTCCCGCACCTGCGATCCTATGCCCTGGATGTCGAACAGCGCCTCCAGCGCACTGATGATGTCGGCCACGGTATGCCGCCCATCGCAGCGGCGGAGGATTTCGGCGGCGCTGTCGTTGAGCTGGACGGCGCCCTCCGGCGAGTGCAGCACCCAGCGCGTTTGCTCGGCCTCGTAGCGCAGGCACAGCCGGCGCGACAGAAGGGGTAGCGCGCAGGGGAGCCCTTCGTGCTGTGTGAACGCTATTGGTTGAATAGCCTCTCCCATGGGTTGCTCAAGCGCTGCAGGCCATTCTTACTTCAAAGGCACGGTTTCCACGTAGCTGCGCAGTGCCCAGGCCAGCTCCGGGCTGACCACGCCTTCCCAGGGCGGCATGTGGACGATGCCGAACTTCTGCTTGCCGTAGCGCACCGATTTGATGAAGAACGCATCGGCATCGCCCAGGCAGCGCTGGCGCAGGGCGTCGTCGGCGATGCGCTTGCAGCGCGTGCCCATGCGCCGCAGGTCTGGCGCAGGAGAGCGCGCGCCGTTGGCGTTTTCGCCATGGCACTTGGCGCAGCTCTGGTTGAAGGCGGCCTGCCCGATGGCGATGGCCTGCGTATCGCCGCGCAGGGGGTTGGGCTCGGCCCAGGTGCGCGCCTGCGCGGGCAGCGCCGAGGTATCGACCTGCGGGGCGACGCGTTCGATGGCCTGTGCGTTCAGAGCCAGGCCCATGCCGAGCAGCCACGCGGCGGGTGTCAGGAAAGCGGGGAGGGGCATGGCTTATCTCCAATCGGCGCGGCAGCCCTTGCAGCCTTGCAGCTGGGACTCGGACACCAGGGTGTAGAGCACGTGGTTGCCTTCGAACACGGCGTCCGTCAGGTTGGTGGCGACGAACTTGGTCTCTTGCAGGTCGCTGGCGATGAAGCGCGTGCCGACGAACCAGGCGTGGTTCAGGCGCGCCATCTCCAGGCTGGCGCCGTTGAACACGGCGCCGGAGAAGTCCGAACGCATCAGGCGCGCGCTCTCCAGGTCGGTGCCGATGAAGCGGGCGTTCTTGAAGTCGGCATTGGCCGCCGAGGCCTTGGACAGGCGCGCGCCGGTGAGGTTGGCGCCCTCCATGTCGGCGGCCGAGA
>JAGPIX010000224.1 GCA_018054745.1 Alicycliphilus sp. | reverse complement strand
GCTAAACGACGCGCTGGCCGGCCAGGTGCAGCTCATGCCCGACCAGCTGCCGTCCGCCATGCCGCACATCAAGAGCGGCAAGCTGATTCCTTTTGTCCAGGCCTCCGACGGCCGCTCGCCCGACCTGCCCAACGTGCCCACCTTCAAGGAGCTGGGCTATGAGGGCCTGAACCAGCTGGGCATCAGCTGGTTTGGCATCGTCGTGCCCAAGAACACGCCCGCGCCCATCGTCAAGCGCCTGCAGGAGGCGGCCGTCAAGGCCACGCATCTGCCCGAGGTGCAACAGCGCCTGAAGACCGTGGGCGCCAATGCCAGCGACATGGATCAGGGCCAGTTCCCGGCCCAGATCGCGCGCGAGTCGCAGCGCAACAAGGCGCTGCTCGAGAAGATCGGCGTGAAGCCCGAGTGAGCGAGGCAAGCATGGAACAACTGCAGGAATTCTTCACGCGCGAGACGCCGCGCATGGCCGCGCTGGCCGACCAGATCTGGTCGCTGGCCGAGCTGCGCTATGCCGAGACGGCATCGGCCCGGCTGCACATGGACGCGCTGGCCGCCTCGGGCTTTCGCGTCACGCCGGATGTGGCCGGCATTCCCACGGCCTTCATGGCCGAATGGGGCGACTCGGGCCCGGTGATCGCCTTTCTGGGCGAGTACGACGCCCTGTCGGGGCTGAACCAGCAAAGCGGCGCCCTGGTGTGCACGCCATCCGTGGACAGCCCGGGCCTGGCGGGCCACGGCTGCGGCCACCACCTGCTGGGCACCTCGGCGCACTTTGCGGCGGTCGCGCTGCAGGCGCATCTGCTGGCCAGCGGCCAAAAGGCGCGCGTGCGCTACTACGGCTGCCCGGCCGAGGAGGGCGGCTCGGGCAAGACCTTCATGGCGCGCGCCGGCGTGTTCGACGACGTGGATGTGGCCCTGACCTGGCACCCGGGCAGCTTCACCAGCGTGTTCAGCCAGACCACGCTGGCCAACATCCAGGCCAAGTTCATCTTCCACGGCAAGGCCTCGCACGCCGCGCATTCGCCGCACCTGGGGCGCAGCGCGCTGGACGCGGTGGAGCTGATGAACGTGGGCGTGAACTACCTGCGCGAGCACATGCCGTCCGACGCGCGCGTGCACTACGCCGTGACCGACTCGGGCGGCCTGTCGCCCAACGTGGTGCAGGCGCGCGCCGAGGTGCTGTACCTGATACGCGCGGCGCAGAACCACGAGGCCGCCGAGCTGTACGAGCGCGTGCAGAACGTGGCCCGCGGCGCGGCGCTGATGACCGACTGCAAGGTGGACATCGTCTTCGACAAGGCCTGCTCCAACCTGCTGCAGAACCGCACGCTGAACCAGGTGCTGTACGCCAAGCTGCTGGCCGAGGGCGCGCTCACCGTGGACGCCGGCGAGCAGGGCCAGGCCGGGCGCTTCCAGGCCACGCTGAGCAAGAACGACCTGGATGCGGTAAGCCGGCCGCTGGCCAGCGTGCTGCGCGGTCAGGTGCCCGCCGTGTTCGAGGGCGTGGCACCCTACGACCCGGCGGTCAACGAGATCCTGTTCGGCTCCACCGACGTGGCCGACGTGAGCTGGATCACGCCCACAGTCCAGGCCTGGGTGGCCTGCTACGCCTTCGGCACGCCCATGCACTCCTGGCAGATGGTGTCGCAGGGCCAATCCGCCCTGGCCCATGCCGGCATGGTGCGCGCCGCGCGCGTGCTCACGGCCACGGCCATCGAACTGGTGAACCGGCCCGAACTCATCGCCCAGGCCCAGGCGGAGCTGCTGGAGCGCCGCCAGGGCAAGCCCTATGAGTGCCCGATACCGGCGGATGTACCCCTGCCATTCTTGCGCACCTGATTTGATAGCTGCTGCGCCCTATTGGCGGGCGCTACAGGCCATTTTGATCAATATGTGGCCTTGGCCATGCGCTGCCACCACAGGCCTTCCACCGAGTAGCACAGCAGCGCCGCCCAGATCAGACCAAAACCCACCAGCCGCGCGGGCGAGGCCGTCTCGCCCAGCAGCCACACACCCAGCAGAAACTGCAGCATGGGCGAGATGTACTGCAGCAGCCCCAGCGTGGCCAGCGGAATGCGCCGCGCGCCGGCGGCGAACAGCAGCAGCGGCACGGCCGTGATCGGCCCCACGGCCAGCAGGCTGGCCAGCAAGCCGGGGCCGGCATGCGTCCAGGCCGCCTGGCCGCCCTGCCCCGTCCAGGCCAGATAGGCGAGCGCCAGCGGCACCAGCAACGCTGTCTCCAGCGACAGACCCTCCAGCGCGCCCAGCGTGGCCGTCTTGCGCAGCAGGCCGTAGAAGCCAAAGCTCAGCGCCAACGCCAGCGCCGCCCAGGGCAGGCGCCCGGTCTGCCAGGTGAGCCAGGCCACGCCCGCCGCGGCAATGCCCACGGCCAGCCACTGGCCGGGCCGGGGCCGCTCGTGCAAAAACACCGTGCCCAGCGCCACGCTGACCAGGGGCAGCATGAAATAGCCCAGGCTGGACTCGAGCACCTGGCCATTCGTCACGGCCCAGACATAGACCAGCCAGTTGCCGGCCAGCAGCAGCGCCGAGAGCGCAAACACCCTCAGCACGCGCGGCTGGCGCACCACCTGCCGCACCCAGGCCAGCTGCCGCCGCACGACCAGCAGACCCAGCAGGAACAGCAAGGACCACAGCGTGCGGTGCGCAATGATCTCCACCGGCGACACGGCGGTGAGCAGCTGGAAATACAGCGGGAACAGCCCCCAGACCACGTAGGCCAGGCTGGCATAGACGATGCCGCGATGCATAGGGCAAAACGGGCGGTTAGGGCCGCCCGTTGAGGTTAGACGTTGATCACACGTTTAAACGTTGATCGGTCGGCAAAGG
>JAGPIX010000105.1:4068-10388 GCA_018054745.1 Alicycliphilus sp. | reverse complement strand
GGCTCGCGCGGCCTGGGCCTGCAGATGGCCGAGGCGCTGGGCGAGATGGGCGCCAAACTCGCCATCTCGGCGCGCAAGGCCGACGAACTGGCGCAGGCCAAGGCGCACCTTGAAGGCCTGGGCTACGAGGTCGAGACCGTGGTCAACGACCTGTCGAAGTTCGACCAGATTCCCGCCATGGTGGACCAGGTGCTGGCGCGCTTCGGCACCATCGACATCCTGGTGAACAACGCCGGCGCCACCTGGGGCGCCAACGCCGAGGACTACCCCGACGCCGCCTGGAACAAGGTGATGGACCTGAACGTGAACGCGCCCTTCTTCCTCTCGCGCGAGGTGGGCAAGCGCGTGATGATTCCCAAGGGCCGGGGCAACATCATCATCACGGCCTCGGTGGCCGCCATCAAGGGCACGCCGCCCGGCATGAACACCATCGCCTACAACACTTCCAAGGCCGCCGCGCTGCACTTCGCGCGCACGCTGGCGTCCGAGTGGGGCCACTACGGCATTCGCGTCAACGCCATCTGCCCGGGCTTCTTCCCGAGCAAGCTGGCCAATGGCCTGATCGAAAAGCTCGGCCCTGCCATGGTCGAGCGCACACCGCTGCGCCGCATCGGCGGCGACGAGGACCTCAAGGGCGCCGTGGTTTTTCTGGCATCCGACGCATCACGTCACATCACGGGCCAGGGCTTGGTGATCGACGGCGGCGCAAGTCTTATCTGATCACCAAGGATTGCACATGGATTTCTCCTACTCCCCCAAGGTGGTCGACCTGCAGAAGCGCCTGACCGCCTTCATGGAAGAGCACATCTACCCGGCAGAGGCCGTGTACCACCACGAGGTGGCCGAGAACCGCAAGGCCGGCAACCCCTGGCAGCCCACCAAGGTGATGGAACAGCTCAAGGCCCAGGCCAAGGCGGCCGGCCTGTGGAACCTGTTCCTGCCCGAGTCGAAATACGGCGCGGGCCTGACCAACCTCGAATACGCTCCGCTGTGCGAAATCATGGGCCGCTCGCATGTGGCGCCCGAGGCCTTCAACTGCTCGGCACCCGACACCGGCAACATGGAGACCCTGGTGCGCTACGCCACCGAGGAGCAGCAGCAGCGCTGGCTGCTGCCCCTGCTCGACGGCACCATCCGCTCGGCCTTCGCCATGACCGAGCCCGCCGTGGCCTCGTCGGACGCGACCAACATCGAGGCGCGCGTCGAGCGCGACGGTGACGAGTACGTGATCAACGGCCGCAAGTGGTGGACCTCGGGCGCGCCCGACCCGCGCTGCGAGATCCTGATTTTCATGGGCAAGACCGACCCCGACCACGCCAGCCGCCACAGCCAGCAATCGATGATCCTCGTGCCCATGAAGACCCCGGGCGTGACCATGGAGCGCGCCCTGCCCGTGTTCGGCTACGACCACGCCCCGCACGGCCACGGCGAGGTGAGCTTTGACAACGTGCGCGTGCCGGTGGGCAACGTGCTGCTGGGCGAGGGCCGGGGCTTTGAGATCGCCCAGGGGCGCCTGGGCCCCGGGCGCATCCACCACTGCATGCGCCTGATCGGTGTGGCCGAGCGCGCGCTCGAACTCATGTGCAAACGGGCGCTCAGCCGCGTGGCCTTTCACCGCCCCGTGGCCGACCAGGGCGTGACGCGCGAGCGCATCGCCAACGCGCGCATCCTGATCGACCAGGCGCGCTTCTTGGTGCTCAACGCTGCCTACATGATGGACACCGTGGGCAACAAGGTGGCCAAGAAGGAAATCGCCATGATCAAGGTGGCCGCGCCCAGCATGGCCTGCCAGGTGATCGACTGGGCCATGCAGGTGCATGGCGGCGCGGGCGTGAGCGACGACTTCCCGCTCGCCGCCGCCTACGCCAGCGCGCGCACGCTGCGTTTTGCCGACGGCCCCGACGAGGTGCACCGCAACCAGATCGGCAAGATGGAACTGGCCCGGTACCTGAAGTAACCCCCCCTGAGTCGCTTCGCGCCTTCCCCCCAGGGGGACGACGCCCGTGGCCGGGCCAGGCCCGTTCCACGGCGTCCGCTGGCATGGCCTGCTCCGCGGCCTTCTGACCCGTGGCGCGGCGCCAGTGCCACACGCCTACGGGCGGCGATGCACCACGGATCACTGAAACCCCATAGCCAACGAATCACCCATGTCCGACCGCCATTTCGCCCACTGGCCGCGCATGCTGCCGCGCCACCTCACCGTGCCCGCCACGCACCTCTACCGCAACATCGAAGTCTCGGCCCTGCGCTACCCCGACAAGGCGGCGCTGGTGTTCTACGATTCGGTCGTTTCCTACGCCCGCCTGCAGGACGAAACCGAGCGCCTGGCGGCCCACCTGCAGCAGGTGTGCGGCGTGCGCAAGGGCGACCGCGTGCTGCTCTACATGCAGAACAGCCCACAGTTCGTCATCGGCTTCTACGCCATCCTGCGTGCCGACGCGGTGGTCGTGCCGGTGAACCCGATGAACCTCACCGAGGAACTGCGCCATTACGTGAGCGACGCCGGTGCCCGCACCATTGTTGCGCCGCAAGACCTGTTCGCCCAGGTGCGGCCGCTGCTGCGCGAAGGCCTGGCTGCCGCCGCGGCCGATCCCGCCGCGCCCGGCCTGCGCCATGCCGTGGTGGCGGCCTACAGCGACTACGCCACCGCGCCCACCGATCTGCCGGTGCCGACCTTCGTGCATGCGCCGCGCGAGCCTGTCACCGAGCCCGGCGCCGTGCCCTGGACGGACGCACTGGCCGCCGGCCTGCGCCCCGCGCCCATACAGGCCGGTCCCGACGACCTGGCCGTGATGCCCTACACCTCGGGCACCACCGGCCACCCCAAGGGCTGCATGCACACGCACCGCAGCGTGATGTACAACACCGTCGCCGGCACGCAGTGGCTGGGCACGCCGCAGGACGCGGTGTCGCTGGTGGTGCTGCCGCTGTTCCACGTGACCGGCATGCAGAACGGCATGAACGGCTCGCTCTACGTGGGCGCCACCATCGTGTTGCTGCCGCGCTGGGACCGCGACGCCGCCGCGCAGCTCATCCAGCGCTACCGCGTCACCGGCACGCAGATGATCGTGACCATGGTGGTGGATCTGCTGTCCAACCCGCGCCTGGCCGAATACGACCTCTCCAGCATCTGCCGCCTGAGCGGCGGCGGCGCGGCCATGCCCGAGGCCGTGGCCACGCGGCTCAAGGAGCTGTGCCGGCTCGACTACATCGAAGGCTATGGCATGTCCGAAACGATTGCGCCCACGCACATCAACCCGCCCGAGCGGCCCATGAAGCAGTGTCTGGGCATCCCGATCTTCGACGTGGACGCCCGCGTGGTCGACCCGGCCACCCTGGCCGAACTGCCCCCGGGCGAGGTGGGCGAAATCATCGTGCACGGCCCGCAGGTCATGCAGGGCTACTGGGGCCAGCCCCAGGCCACCGAAGCCGCCTTTGTCACCCTGGACGGCAAACGCTTTCTGCGCACCGGCGACCTGGCCCGCACCGACGAGCACGGCTACTTTTACATGGTGGACCGGATCAAGCGCATGATCAATGCCAGCGGCTTCAAGGTCTGGCCGGCCGAGGTGGAAGCGCTGATGTACGCCCACCCCGCCATCCAGGAGGTCTGCGTGATTGCCGCGCGCGACGAGCGCCGCGGCGAGACCGTGAAGGCCGTGGTGGTGCTGCGCGAGGCCTTCAAGGGCCAGGTGAGCGAGCAGGAGATCGTCGACTGGGCGCACGGCCACATGGCAGCCTACAAGAGCCCGCGGATCGTGCAGTTTGCCGACAGCCTGCCCAAATCGGGCACCGGCAAGGTGCAGTGGCGCGCATTGCAGGAGCAGGAGCCTGCGCGCACCGCCGGGTGACCTGCCTGGCATGTTGGCAAATTTGCTCTTTTTTTGATAGCTTCTAGCGCTTATACATCAAGGGCTGGAGGCCAAAAATGCTTGAAACCATGAACCCTGAGGCCCTCGCCCGCCTGCGCTCCGTGCTGCAAACCCATGTGGACCAGGGCCTGCTGCCCGGCGCCGTGGCCCTGGTGCACCACCGGGGCCAGACCGTGCTGCACGAGGCCGTGGGCCACCAGCGCCCGCCCTCCGCCGAAACGGCAACGCCCGCCATGGCGCCGGACACGGTGTTTCGCATCTACTCGATGACCAAGCCCATCGCCTCGCTGGTGGCGATGATGCTGATGGAAGAAGGCCGCCTGCTGCTGTCGCACCCGGTGGCCCGCTACCTGCCCGCCTTTGCCGCGCAGCAGGTGTACGACCCGGCCACGGGCGCCACCACCCCCGCCCCGCGCGAGGCCACCGTGCACGACCTGCTGCGCCACACCGCCGGCCTGAGCTACGCCTGGGACCTGGGCACCGTGCCCGACGCCTACCGCGCCGCGCGCATCGGATCGCGCCGCCACAACAACACCGAGCTGGCGGCCGCACTCGGCCCGCTGCCGCTGGTACACGCCCCCGGCACCTGCTGGGAATACAGCCGCGCCACCGATGTGCTGGGCGCTGTGCTGGAGGTGATCGAGGGCGAGCCGCTGGGCGCCATCCTGCAGCGGCGCGTGTTCGGCCCGCTGGGCATGCACGACACCGGTTTTTCGGTGCCCGCAGCGCAGCAGCACCGCCTGGCCGAGCCCTTTGCACTCGACCCGCAGACCGGCCTGAAAGTGGCGCTGATCGACGTGACCGCACCGCCCGTGTTCGAGTCGGCCGGCGGCGGGCTGGTGTCCACCGCCCGCGACTACGCGCGCTTTCTGCAACTGATGCTGGGCCGGGGCACCGCACCGGGCCCGCACGGCCCCGTGCGGCTGCTGGGCGGCGCCACGGTGGATTTCATGACGGCCGACCACCTGGGCTCCCTGCCCGTGGCGGGCGACATTCTGCCCACCGGCCACGGCTTTGGCCTGGGCGTGGCCGTGCGCACAGCAGCCGGCCTGGCCACGCGCCCAGGCTCTGCCGGGCAGTACAGCTGGAGCGGCCTCGGGGGCACCTTCTTCTTCGTGGACCCGGCCGAAAACCTGTTTGCCATCATCCTCACCCAGGCCCCCGGGCAGTTGCGCTACCTTTGCGAGCTGTACCCGGCCCTCGTGTACGCCGCCCTCTGAAAAAAAGGCCCGCCATCTTGCGATGGCGGGCCTTGTGTTCTCGCGCCTGGCTTACTTGGCCAGATCGCTCAGTCGGATCTCGCGGATCTTGCCGTTTTCAACCAAGGCCACGCGGGTGTTGGCCGTCGAGCCGCCGCGTTCGTTCACGCCGTTGATGTCGTGCGGGTTGTTCGCATCGGGCAGGGCCTTGAACGCCTTGTCCAGGTTGGCGCGAATGGCCGCTGCATCGCTGGTGCTGCCGGCCATCTTCATGGCCAGCGCAGTGGCGTGCACAGCAGAGTAGTTCAGCGACACCTCCGAGCTCGGGTCGCGGCCCGGGTTGAGCTTGCGGAAGCGCTCCACAAAGGCCTTGGTCACGGCCGTGCTGTCTTCCACCACCGGCAGCACGCCAATGGAGCCTTCCAGCGGACCATAGCCGCCGGTGATCTTGCCGATCTCGTCCATCTTGGCCTGGTCGATGATGACGAAGCCGCCCTTGAAGCCCAGCTCGCGCGCCTGCTTGACCACCAGGCCCGTGGGCTCGGAGGCGCCGCCGATGAACAGCACATCGGGCTTGGACGCCAGCACGCGGCTCACGCCGCTGTAGAAGTCGGTGGCACGGTTGTACGACATCGGGTTTTCGGCCACGACCTTGCCGCCGGCCGCTTCCCAGGCGGGCTTGAACGCTGCCGTCCAGGCCTTGGCGTAGTCGTGGTCGGCATTGGCCACGGCCACGTTCTTGCCGTATTTGCCCATGGCGTGGCTCACGAAAGGCTTGATGTAGGAAGTGAACTCGGGCGGAATGCGCAGCGTGAGCTTGTTGCCCTTCTCGGTGATCTGCGGCACGCTGGTGTACGACAGCAGCAGCACCTTTTGCTGCTCATTGATGGCCTGCACGGCGAAGCTGCCACCCGAGTGCGGCACCAGCACGGCGGCAGCCTTGTGCTCCTGCACCAGGCGCTGGGTGTTGATGGCGGTTTCGGACGGGTTGTACTTGTCGTCCAGGGCGACGACCTCCAGCTTTACTTTCTGGCCCGCCACCTCCAGCCCGGCCTCGTTGATTTCCTTGATGGCCATTTCCATGCCGCTCAGCACGTGCTTGCCGTACAGCGCGGCGCCGCCGCTCAGGGGGCCGGAGTAGCCGATCTTGACGACCTGCTGGGCCATGGCCGGGGCAACGCCCAGCAGCGTGGCGGCGAAGGTGCTGGCGCACAGGCGAAGAATGGTCTTGCGTTTCATGCTGTCTCCT
>JAGPIX010000105.1:0-3968 GCA_018054745.1 Alicycliphilus sp. | reverse complement strand
GCTTCGTTGTTCATGAGGCTCTCGCGGTCGCCTTCCATGACGATGCGGCCGCTCTCGATGACGTAGGCACGGTGCGCGATCTTCAGTGCGGCAAACGCGTTCTGCTCGGCCAGCAGCACCGTGGTGCCGGCCTGGTTGATGCGCTGGATGACCTCGAAGGTCTGCTTGATGACCAGCGGCGCCAGGCCCAGCGAGGGCTCGTCGAGCAGCAGCACCTTGGGTCGGCCCATCAGCGCGCGGCCGATGGCCACCATCTGCTGCTGGCCGCCGCTGAGCGAGCCGGCCGGGTCGTCCTTTTTCTGGTCGAGGATGGGGAACAGCGCCATCACTTCCTCAAGCCGCTGCCGGTTGGCGGCGCCGTCGCCGCGGTGCACGTAGGCGCCGAGCATCAGATTCTTGAGCACCGACATGCCGGGGAACAGCTTGCGCCCCTCGGGGCACTGCACCACGCCGTTGGCCACGATTTGCGAGGGCTTCATGCCCACCAGACTCTTGTCGCCATAGCGGATGCTGCCGCCCGCTGCCTTGTGGATGCCGCTGATGGTGAGAAAGATAGAGCTTTTGCCGGCGCCGTTGGCACCCAGCAGCACCACCAGTTCGCCCTGGCCGGCGTGCAGGCTCACGCCGTTGAGGGCGGTGAAGCTGCCGTAGTTCAGCGAAACGTTCTCAAGCGTCAGCATGCTCGCTCCCCAGGTAGGCATCGATCACGGCCGGGTTGGCGCGGATCTCGGCGGGCGTGCCTTCGGCGATTTTTTCGCCGTAGCTGAGCACGAGAATCTTGTCGGCCAGGCTCATGATCATGTTCATCTTGTGTTCGATCAGGCAAACGGTCAGGCCGCTTTGCACCATCTTGCGGATGAGGTCGGCCAGGCCCTGGGTTTCATCGGGGTTCACGCCGCCGGCGGGCTCATCGAGCAGCAGCAGGCGCGGGCCGGTGGACAGGGCCAGCGCAAAGGCCACACGCTTGCGCTCTTCCTGCGAGATGTCGCCCGCCATGCGGTTTTCGAGGTGCGAGAGGCCGACGAAGTTCAGCGCGTCGCGCGCTTTTTCGCGGCAGATGCGCTCTTCCTCGCGCAGCAGGCTGGAGCCGCGCAGCACGTCCAGCAGGCCCGATTTGGTGCGCAGGCGGTGGCCGACGATGAGGTTGTCGAGCACCGAGGCCATGTCGAACAGCGCCGTGGTCTGGAAAGTGCGTGCCACGCCCAGGTGCGCCACCTGGTCGGTGCGCAACGAGGTCACGTCACGGCCTTCGAGCGTGATGGTGCCCGAGGTGGGGCGGTGCACGCCGCTGATGAGGTTGAAGAACGTCGTCTTGCCGGCGCCGTTGGGGCCGATGATGGCGTTGATCTTGCCGGTCTCGATGGTGGTGCTGACGTTGTTGACTGCCGCCAGCCCGCCAAAGCGCTTGGTGAGATGTTCAATCTTGAGCATGCTGGCCTCCCTGTGCGGCGCGGCGCGCACGCCAGCCCAGATAAGTGCCCACGATGCCGTGCGGGACAAAAATCACCAGCAGCACCAGGATGGGCCCGAAAACGAGGAAACGATACTCTTGCAAAAACTGCAGGTACTGCGTGAGCCAGGGCATGGCCAGCGCGCCCAGCAGCGGCCCCAGCAGGGTGCCCAGGCCACCGATGATCATGTACATGGTCATGTCAAAGGTGTGCTCGACACCGGCCACACCGGGGCCAATGAAGCGCACATAGCCCGCATACAGGCCGCCCGCCATACCCGCATAAAAAACCGACAGCATGAAAGCCAGCGTCTTGTTGCGCATGAGGTTGATGCCCAGCGACTCGGCCAGTTCATCGCTGTTGCGAATCGCCATGAAGGTGCGGCCCAGCAGCGAGTTGACGATGCGGCGCATGGCCCACAGGCCGACCACCAGCCAGAAGAACACCAGGTAGTACAGCGCCAGCGGCGTGTCGAAGCGGATCGCGCCAATCGGTTCGGGCGCCGGGATGCCCATGATGCCCACGGTACCGTGCGTCAGCCCTTCCCACTTTTCGATCACCAGAAACATGATGTAACCCACGCACAGCGTGAAGATCGAGAAGTAGTGCCCCTTGAGCCGCAGCGACAGGATGCCGATGAAGTAGCCCAGGAACGCCGTGACCACGCCCGACAGCGCAAAGGCGCCCCAGAACGACCAGCCGTGGTCCACCGTGAGGATGCCCACGGTGTAGGCCCCCACGGCCATGAAGCCCGCGTGCGCCAGGTTGAACTGCCCGGTATAGCCGGTGATGAGGTTCAGCCCGATGGTGGCAATGGCGAAGATATAGGCCGTGCCCATCACCGTGAGGTGGTAGTCGTTGCCCGTGAACAGCGGAAACAGCAGGCCCGCGGCCAGCAGCAGGGCCCAGCCCAGTTTGCCTTGGAGATAAGCCATGGTCAGCGCACTCCCTTGGTGAACAGGCCCTGCGGGCGCAGCGACAAAATAAACACCAGCAGCATGAAAGCGATGATGTCTTTGTAGTCGGTGGAGATGTAGAAGGCGCCAAAGCTCTCGGCAAAGCCGATGATCAGGCCGCCCACAATGGCACCCGGCACGCTGCCCATGCCGCCCAGGATGATGATGACGAAGGCCTTGGTGATCACCAGGTGCCCCATGGCCGGGTACACGAGGTTGATGGGCGCATACAGCGTGGCCGCCACGGCGGCAAGCACACCCGAGATGGCGAAGGTGAGCATGGCCACGCGGTTGGCGTCAATGCCCACCAGTGAAGCGCCATCGCGGTTCTGCGCCATGGCGATGATGGTCGAGCCCATCACCGTCTTCTTCAGGAACAGGTGCAGCACCACCATCAGCGTGAACGCGGCGCCGATGATCAGCAGGCGCTGCACCGGCGCCGTAACGCCCGCCAGCTCGATGATGCCGTTGTAGGGCGTCTGCATGCGGTGGAAGTCGGCGCCCCAGATGGCCTGCGCGGCAGCCTCCAGAAACAGCAGCACGCCGATGGCCGCGATCATGGGGTGCAGGCCCGAGGCGTTGCGCAGCGGGTGGAACACCAGACGCTCGGCCAGCACCGCGATCAAGGCCACGCACAGGGCGGAGCCCCCCATGGCCAGCCAGTAGTTCCAGCCCCAGGCCGACATGAGGTGGAAGGACGCGAAAGCGCCGAACATGTAGAAGGCGCCGTGGGCAAAGTTGGGCACGTGCAGGATGCCGTACACCAGCGTCAGGCCCAGGGCCACCAGGCCATAGATACCGCCCAGCGTCAGGCCGTTGAGCACCTGTTGCAAAAACATTTCCATCACCTGGCCCTCCTGGCGGTGGAATGGGCAGGGCACCAGGCCCGCCCATCATGCTGCGGCGACCTTGCCCTGCGGGCATCTGGCCCCAAGTCCGGGAGTTTCTGCATCATCTGGCTCCTGAAGGTTGTCCGGGCGTTACGCGCCGGAATTTGAGGTGAGTGCCGACACAGCTTAGCGCGCGACATACGTGGCCAGAGGATGAATTCTGCATTGCGGAACGACTGCAGGGTAAACACCCATGAACGAACGGCACTTGGAGTCGCACAGATGACTTTTGGCAGCTGTTACTGATTTTTGCATCCGTCTTTCGGGTCCCGCCCCGCAACCAGCAGGCGCCTACATTCCGTATTGCAGAATACCGAATGGCACGTCAGCCCCTTCGGCCCAGCACATGGAACCGCTCGGATTTGCAGCGATCACCGCTATCGGTTTGCGGTGCGTTTCAGTTGTGGTTTCAGCGCCTGCCAGTCGAGAACGACCTGTGATGTTCCAAACCCGGGACTGGTTTTGTGGTCATTTGCGCGCCATCGGCCACGGCAAGGACGTGATCATCCGCGGCGGCGACAACATTCCGGTGGTCGAGGTCGAATCGCTGCTCTGCCGCCACCCGGCCAACGCCATGGCCGCCATCGTGGCCTACCCCCGACGAGCGCCTGGGCGAGCGCGTCTGCGCCGTGGTGGCGCCCAAGCCCGGGCAAGCCATTGTCCCGGCACGA
>JAGPIX010000104.1 GCA_018054745.1 Alicycliphilus sp. | reverse complement strand
CGGCCCGGCACCCATGAGGCGATCGACGAGGAGCAGTTCTTTGTGCTGCAGCTCAATGGCCCGGCCAGCGTCGCTAGCCTGCAAGAGCATATGTGGTGCTTGGCCGATGGCGTGGGCGAGCGTGTGCCGGTGCGCCTGGTCGAGGGCGCGCAGCGCACCGAGCTGCTGCGCGCGCTGCATCTGGACAAGGCGGCAGCCAAGGAGCCGCTCCGCTACGCGACGCTGACCTGCGGGCGCCGGCTCACGGCCGGCAGCAAGATGCAGCTGGTCTACGGGCGCGGCGTGGCCACGCCCAGCGGCGTGGCCAATGCGGTGGAAAAGCGCTTTGCCTACCAGGTGCGCCAGCCCTTCACGGCCGAATTCGCCTGCGAGCGCGAGAACGCCCAGTCCGACTGTCTGCCGATACGCCCGCTGCGCCTGGCATTCAACGCGCCCGTGACGCGCAAGCAGGCCCAGGGCATACGCCTGAAGGGCGGCGGCCAGACCCTGATGCCCACCATGGACGGCGCGCAGGAGGGCGATGCGCTGGTCGATGCCGTGGCCTTTGCCGCGCCGCTGACCGCGCAGACCCGATTCACGCTGGAGCTGCCCGCAGACTTTCAGGACGCATCGGGCCGCCGCCTGGGCAATGTCGCCAGCTTTCCGCTCAAGGTGGCGACCGGCCCCATGCCGCCGCTGGCCAAGTTTGCCGCCGCGCCCTTTGGCGTGGTCGAGCGCTACGCCGAGGGCCCGGACGGCCCGGCGCTGCTGCCGGTCACGCTGCGCAACATAGAGGCGCAACTGGACGCCAAGACCCTGCAGCCCGGCGCGGGGCAGGGGGGCAAGGTAAGCACGCTGCGCGCGGATAGCGACGCCGACATCATTGCCTGGCTGCGCAAGCTGCAGCGCTACGACGACCATTACGTGGATCGCAAGCAGGCGCTGCGTGACGTGAAGGGCCCGCTGCCCAAGGTGCTGGACGAGCAGGATGGCGACCAGGTGCAGGCGCGCATGCTGTCCCTGCTGGCCGGCCAGGCGGGCGTGCGGACGCTGGACATTCCCCAGCCGACCAAGGGCGACCCGCGCCCCTTCGAGGTGGTGGGCATACCGCTGCCGCCGGGGTTTTCGGTGGTGGAGATCGCCTCGCCGCTGCTGGGCCAGTCGCTGCTGGATGGGCGCCATGGCAGCCCGCGCAGCATGGTGGTGCGCACCAGCGCACTGGTGACCAACCTGGGCGTGCATTTCAAGCTCGGGCGCGAGAACGCCGTGGCCTGGGTGACCACGCTGGACAAGGGCCAGCCCGTGGCCGGCGCGCGCGTGCGCGTATCGAGCTGCGACGGGCGTGAGCTGGCCAGCGCCAGCACCGGCGCCGATGGCGTGGCGCGGATCGCCGGCCTGGCGAGCGAGCCGCCGGCCTGCGGTGGCGA
The DNA here is from genome assembly GCA_018054745.1 of Alicycliphilus sp. Lineage (GTDB taxonomy): Bacteria > Pseudomonadota > Gammaproteobacteria > Burkholderiales > Burkholderiaceae_C > Alicycliphilus > Alicycliphilus limosus. The sequence continues at coordinate 9,026 of JAGPIX010000104.1, read as the reverse complement.
GGGCGAATGGCGCAACGCCTACTTTGTCTCGGCGCGCGCCGGGGACGACATGGCCTTTACCTGGAGCGACTGGCAGCGCGGCATAGAGCCCTGGCGCTTCAACCTGCCCACCAGCAGCGCGCCGCGCCCCGACGAGGTGGCGCACACCATCTTCGACCGCACCTTGCTGCGCGCGGGCGAAACCCTGTCGATGAAGCATGTGCTGCGCACGCAGACCGGCGCCGGCTTTGCCCTGCCCAGGCAGCGGCCTGGCACCCTGGTCATCACCCATGTGGGCAGCGGCCAGCAGTACCAGCAGCCGCTCAAGTGGCGCAACACGGCCACCGGCGGGCTGTCGGCCGAGAGTGAATTTGCCGTGCCAGCGGCCGCCCGGCTGGGCCAGTACCAGGTGGAGCTGCGCGCCAGCGAAGAGGGCGGCGGCCAGCAGTCGGGCAGCTTTCGCGTGGAGGAATTCCGCCTGCCGGTGTTCGAGGGGCGCGTGACGCCCGTGGCCGGCAAGCCCCTGGTGCGCGCGCGCAGCGTGCCGGTGGACGTGCAGGTGAGCTATGTCTCCGGCGGGCCGGCGGCACGCCTGCCGGTGCGCGTGTCGGCCATGGTGGCGCCCAAGCCGCTGCAGTTTGCCGATTTCGAAGCCTTCAGCTTTGCCCCGCCGCGCAAGCGTGATGCGGTGAACAACAGCGATGAGGAAGAGCCCGCCGCCAGCCAGAACCAGCGCGTGGTGGCCGACAAGCTGCCCCTGACGCTGGACGCAAACGGCGCCGGCCGTCTCGACATTGACGACATTGCGCGCCAGGCGCAGGCCCAGGATCTGGTGCTGGAGGCCAGCTATGCCGACCCCAATGGCGAGCTGCAGACCCTGCGCAGCACCAGCACGCTGTGGCCCGCCGCCGTGGTGGCCGGCGTCAAGACCGAGGGCTGGGTGTCCAGCGGCTCCAAAGTGCGCCTGCAGGCGCTGGCCCTGTCGCTCGATGGCAAGGCGCAAGCGGGCGTGCCACTGGCCGTGCAGGCCATTGCGCGCAGCACCACCAGCAGCAGAAAGCGCATGGTGGGCGGCTTCTACAGCTACGACAACCGTGTCGAGACCAAGGATCTGGGAACGGTCTGCACCGGCAAGAGCGACGCGCGCGGCCTGCTGCTGTGCGACGCCCGGCTGGAAGAGGCAGGCGAGGTAGAGCTGGTCGTCACCGCGCGCGACAAGGACGGCAACGAGGCCCAGGCCGCCTCGTCGGTGTGGGTCACGCGCCGCGGCGAGCTGTGGTTTGGCGGCGAGGACCACGACCGCATCGACCTGCTGCCCGAGAAGAAAAGCTACCAGCCGGGCGAGACCGCGCGATTGCAGCTGCGCATGCCGTTTCGCCAGGCCACGGCCCTGGTCAGCGTGGAGCGCGAGGGCGTGATCGAGACCCGCGTGGTGCAGCTGTCGGGCCAGGACCCGACGCTGCAGCTGAAGATAGAGGAGGGCTGGGCGCCCAACGTCTATGTGAGCGTGCTGGCGCTGCGCGGGCGTCTGCACGAGGTGCCCTGGTACAGCCTGTTCACCTGGGGCTACAAGGCGCCGCGCGCTTGGTGGAGCGCCTTCTGGTACGAGGGCCGCGAGTACGCCGCGCCCACGGCCATGGTGGATCTGTCCAGGCCCGCCTATCGCCTGGGCGTGGCCGAGCTGCGCGTGGGCCAAGAGGCGCACCGCATCGCCGTTCAGGTCCAGGCCGACAAGGACAGTTACCCGGTGCGCGGCAAGGCCCAGGTGACCATTAGCGCCACGCTGCCCGGCGGCAAGCCCGCCGCCGGCGCCGAGGTGGCGCTGGCCGCCGTGGACCAGGCGCTGCTGGAGCTCATGCCCAACACCAGCTGGAACCTGCTGGAGGCCATGCTGCAGCGCCGCGCCTGGGGCGTGGCCACGTCCACGGCGCAGATGGAGATCATCGGCCGGCGCCACTATGGCAAGAAGGCCGTTCCCGCGGGCGGCGGCGGTGGGCGCGCGCCCACGCGCGAACTGCTCGATACGCTGCTCTTGTGGCAACCGGCCATCAAGCTCGATGCCCGGGGCCAGGCAAAGGTAACGGTGCCGCTGAATGACGCGCTGACCACGTTCAAGATCGTGGCTGTGGCCGATGCCGGCACGGGGCTGTTCGGCACCGGCAGCGCCAGCATCCGCAGCGCACAGGATCTGCAGATCATCAGCGGCCTGCCGCCGCTGGTGCGGGGCGGCGACGCATTTCGCGCCCAGATCACGCTGCGCAACACCACAGCCCGCGCCATGCGGGTGGAGGTGGCGCCACGCGCCACGCTGCTTAGCCTGGACAGGCAGACCGTGGCCATCCCCCCGGGTGAAGCGCGCGAACTGGCCTGGAACGTCACCGCGCCCGAGCAACTGGGGCAAATGCGCGCCCAGGCAATCCTGTGGGAGATAGAGGCGCGCGACACGCTGGGCGGCGCGCGCGATGCCCTCAAGGCCAGCCAGCGGCTGATACCCGCCGTGCCGCTGGCCGTGCAGCAGGCCCGGCTGGTGCAGGTGGATGGCGGCTACCAGGTGGAAGTGACCCCGCCCGCGGACGCCATCGCCGGGCGCGGCGGCCTGAAGCTGTCGTTGACACCGAAGCTGGCCGATGGCCTGCCAGGCGTGCGCGACTGGTGGGCCAACTACCCGTTCAGCTGCCTGGAGCAAAAGGCCAGCAAGGCCATGGGCCTGGCCGACGCCGGCTTGTGGAAGACCGTGCTGGCGCAGCTGCCCAGCTATCTGGATGGCGACGGCCTGGCGTATTACTTTCCGCCGCGTGATGGCGCTGCCGACCGCGGCAGCGACACGCTCACCGCCTACCTGCTGGCCAGCAGCCACGAGGCCGCCGGCCTGCGCCCCGAATTCGCCCTGCCGCCCGAGCTGCGCGAAGCCATGGAACGCGGCCTGATCGCCTTCGTCGAGGGCCGCATAGAGCGCGACTTCTGGAGCCCGCGCAAAGACCTGGACATGCGCAAGCTCGCCGCCATCGAGGCCCTGTCGCGCTACGCCAAGGCCCAGCCGCGCATGCTGACCAGCCTCACCATCGCGCCCAACCAGTGGCCCACGCACGCGCTCATCGACTGGATCAACATCCTCAAGCGCATGCCCGATGCGCCCCAACGCGCGGAGCGCCTGCGGGACGCCATGCAGATCCTGCGCGCGCGCCTGTCCTACCAGGGCAGCAGGCTCAGCTTCAGCACCGAACAGGGTGACACCTGGTGGTGGCTGATGCAGGGCGGCGACGTGAACGGCGCGCGCCTGCTGCTCACCGTGCTGGACGATCCAGCGTGGAAGGATGATCTGGGCCGTCTTGCCAGCGGCTTCATCGCGCGCCAGCAGGGCGGCGCCTGGCATACCACCACGGCCAACCTGTGGGGCGGCCTGGCGCTGGAGAAATTCAGCGCCAGCCTGGAGGCCACGCCCGTGGCTGGCAGCACCCGCGCCAGCCTGGGCGGCAATACCGCCAGCGTGGATTGGGGCAAGGTGGCACGCATCACGGCGGCCGACAGCGGTGGCGCCGCCCATCAGACCACCTGGTTTGGCGCACCCGCCGCGCCCGGCGGGCTGAAGAACAACGCCATGTTCCTGCCCTGGGGCAAGGGCGCAGAAAGCCTGACCGTCACGCACCAGGGCACGGGCAAGCCCTGGCTCACCCTGCAGTCCGTGGCGGCGGTGGAGCGCAAGGCGCCCTTCAGCGCGGGTTTTGCCATCAAGAGAACCGTCACGCCCGTGGAGCAGGCCGACAAGACTCGGCCTGCGGGAACCTATTCGCGCGGCGATGTGCTGCGCGTGACGCTGGAGGTCACGGCAAGCGCCGACATGAGCTGGGTCGCCATCACCGACCCGATCCCCGCCGGCGCCACCATCCTCGGCAGCGGCCTGGGGCGCGACTCCGAGATCGCCACCCAGGACGAAAAGCGCCAGGGCCCCGGCTGGCCGGCGTTCGAGGAGCGCAGCTTCGAGTCCTTGCGCGCCTACTACGAATACCTGCCCAAGGGCACGGTCACCATGCAATACACCCTGCGCCTGAACAACGTGGGCGACTTCGCCCTGCCGGCGAGCCGCGTCGAGGCGCTGTACGCGCCCGAGATGTTTGGCGAGGCGCCGAATACGCGGGTACGGGTAGCTCCTGAATGAAACGGGGTGCCTCAGTCAGGTCGGTTCTGTTATTTATTGGGGGTACAATAAAAAGTGTTGATCGAGTTTGATCCCGACAAACGGGACAAGGCTCTGGCCGAACGGGGCTTGGATTTTTCTCGCGCGGCGGAGGTCTTTGAGGCAAGGCACTTCACGGCAGAAGATGAGCGTGCGGGCTACAGCGAGCCACGCTACATCACGGTGGGTCAACTCGATGGGCGCATGGTGGTCATGGTCTGGACCCCTCGCGGCGAGGCGCGCCGCATCATCAGCATGAGGAAAGCCAATGAACGGGAACAAGCACGCTATGCCCACCGCCTGGGTTGACCCGGACGATGCACCAGAGCTGACGGACGCATTTTTCGAACAGGCCGATGAATATGTCGGCGAGAAGCTGGTGCGCCGCGGCCGCCCCAAGGCGGCGGTGACCAAGGAGGCGGTCAAGCTGCGGCTTGATGCCGACCTGCTTGCCGCCTTGCGCGCCACCGGTGATGGCTGGCAAACACGTATCAACGACATGCTGCGCGCGTCCATGCATCTGGCGGGGCGTGTATAGCTGATTCCGTTTCCAAATCATTCCGGTCTAGGCGCGAAGCCGCAGGCAGTGCTGTAGCACGACAAGGCGAAGCAACAACGACGCGGATGATTTAGAAATGGAATGACGGATAGGAAGCCCTTGGCGAGGTGATGCGAAAGACATACCACACCGATGCCATTTGCGCGCACCCCCGCTTGAGTTCGCCCCATTCCCTTTGCCAAACCATGAGCCTCATTCAACGCCTGCCCTCAGGCCCCCTGGACATCGTCGGTGACATCCACGGCGAGATCGCCGCCTTGAGGCAATTGCTCACCCACCTGGGCTACGACGAACAGGGCCACCACCCCCAGGGCCGGCGTCTGGTGTTCGTGGGCGATTTTTGCGACCGCGGCCCCGATAGCCCGGCGGTGCTGCGCCTGGTGTTGTCCATGATCGCGGCGGGAACGGCGCTGGCGGTGCTGGGCAACCACGAGATCAACCTGCTGCGCGAGGACGCCAAGGATGGCTCGGGCTGGTTCTTTGACAGCCGGCTGGCGTCCGACGAGCCCAAGTACGCGCCGTTTGCGCGTCTGTCCAAGGCCGATGCGGCGACCCTGCTGCAGCAACTCAACCAAATGCCTATCGCGCTGGAGCGCGAGGACCTGCGCGTGGTGCACGCCGCTTGGTTATCCCCGCAGATCGCCATGGCGCGCTCGCTGCCGGTGGGCGATGTACGCCATGCCTACGACCGCTATGAGGACCAGGCGGCCGAGCAGGCGCGCAGCAGCCAGGTGCTGCAGCGCATGCAGACCGAGCGCCAGCGCTGGCCGCACAGCCTGGAGGATGGCGCGCAGCGCCCGCCCTTTCTGCCGGCGCACAGCGAGCGCGAGCTGGGCAAGGCCATGGTGAACCCGCTTAAGGTGCTGACCACGGGGGTGGAGCGCGAGTGCCGCACGCCCTTCTATGCCGGCGGCAAATGGCGCTTCGTGCAGCGCGTCGCCTGGTGGAGCGAATACACCGAGGCCCCGGCCGTCGTCGTCGGCCATTACTGGCGCCGCCCGCTGGCGGGCGATGCGGCGGCCCATGGGCCGCAGGCGGAGAACCTGTTTGGCCATACCGGGCCGCTGGCCTGGCTGGGCGCCCGTGGCAATGTGTTCTGCGTGGACTACTCGGTGGGCGCGCGCTGGGCCGCGCGTCGCAACGGCGAAGACCCGGCGCGCCGCTTCAAGCTGGCGGCGCTGCGCTGGCCCGAACGCACCCTGGTGTTCGACGATGGCGTGCAACTGGCCACCGAGGGTTTTGGCGCGCCGGGCAAGGCGCAGGCCGCGGCCAGGCCGTCATAAAGCTGTCACGGCGGCGGCCTACAGTGGTGTGCAGGTAGCCGGCCCTGGGTGACGACGCAGGGCCGGCGCCTAACGTACCGTGGCATTGCAGTCCATGGGCCTGTGCATTGGGCCAGGCTCCCTCTGCAATGTCACGCCGATGGGGGGCTGCGGGCGCCTATGCCCTGAAGCGCTTGCGGTAGCCGCCGGGACTGGTGCCGAGCCGGTTGCGGAAATGGCCGCGCAGCGTGGCCGCGTCGCCAAAGCCGACCTGCAGCGCAATCTCGTCCACGCTGGCATCGGTTTCCTCCAGCATGGTTCTGGCGGCGGCCAGGCGCTGCGCCAGCAGCCATTCGCCCGGCGGCATGCCCATGGCGCCGACAAAGTGGCGCTGGAAGCTGCGCGCGCTGGTGGCGCTGTGGGCCGCCATCTTGGCGATGGGCCAGTCCTGGCCCAGGCTGGCGCGCATCGCGTCGAGCAGCGGGGCCAGTGATGCGTTGCTGCGCCGGGGCACGGGCTCCTCGATGTACTGCGCCTGGCCGCCCTCGCGGTGCGGTGGCATCACCAGGCGCCTTGCCACCTGGTTGGCCATGCGCGCTCCCAGGTCGCGGCGGATCAGGTGCAGGCACAGATCTATGCCGGCGGCACTGCCGGCCGAGGTGAGGATGTCGCCCGCGTCCACGTACAGCACGTCGGCCTGTACCTGCACCCGCGGGTAGCGGGCGGCCAGCGTTTGCGCATGGCGCCAGTGCGTGGTGGCGCGCCTGCCGTCGAGCAGGCCCGCCGCCGCCAGCACGAAGGCGCCGGTGCAGATGGACAGGACGCGTGCGCCGCGGGCGTGGGCCTGGCGCAGCGCCTGGGACAGGGGCTCGGGCACGGGCGCATCGATGCCGCGCCAGCCGGGGACGATGATGGTGCGCGCTTGCGCCAGCAGTTCCAGGCCCTGGTCGGGCTGGATCTGTATGCCGCCCGCGCCGCGCAGCACGCCGGGCTCTGCCGCGCAGGCGGCAAAGCGGTACCAGCGATCGCCCAGCTCGGGCCGCGGCAGGCCAAAGACCTCGACCGCGCAGCCGTACTCGAACAGGCTCAGGCCGTTGTAGACGACGACGGCGACCAATCCCGGGGCGGTGTGGGGCGTATCCATATTGGCACGATTGTGACGTAAGTTGCCATTCATGCCACTCGTCTGTGCGGCGCGTGATTCCTACCATGGCAACCACGATGTAGCTCAAGTGCCTGCACCGTCCACCCCACTGAACCATTGATGCAAGGAACCCCATGCCAAAAGACCAGCTCTTTCTCCTCCAGCCCGGCTTCTTCAAGGAGTCCGAAGGCCCGTTCTACTGTGGCGACTCGGTGGCCGTGGAGGGGCTGCTGAGCTTTTTCCCGCAGCTGCGCAATGAGGTCGATGTGCACTACATCGGCGCGCCGCGTCCGCGCGCGGCCATCGTCGCGCTGATTGGCGCGGACAACCAGTCCGCCCCCGTGCTGGTGCTGGGCCACGGGCGGGTGGTCTCCGATGCCGGCGTGGAGACGCGCACGCACAACGGGGTTCGCTTCATTGATGCCCCAGACCAGATCCGCCGCTATCTGTCGGCGCAGTACGGCGTGGCGCACGCCGGCTGAAGGGCCGCCCGGCCGCAGGCTTGGGTGATAAGCTGCGGCGCCCATGCCAGCGTCCCTGTTTGTTCCGTCCGTAGTTCGATGCGTCCTGCGCTGCATGCGCCCTGGCGCCTGGGCGGCGGGGTTGGCGCTGGCGGCCGGGCCGGCGCTGGCCCTGCCCAGCTTTGACGAGGTGCGCGCGGACTTCCGCTCATCCGAAACCTTGGTGCTCTCGCGCGAGGGCGAGGTGATCCAGCGCCTGCGCACCGACGCCACGGTGCGCCGTGGCCAGTGGCTGGGGCTGGCCGATGTCTCGCCCGCGCTGCAGCGCGCCCTGGTGCTGAGTGAGGACAGGCGCTTTTACGAGCACAGCGGGGTGGACTGGGCGGCGGTGTCGGCCGCCGCCTGGGCCAACCTGTGGCATGAGCGCACGCGCGGCGCCAGCACCCTCACCATGCAGCTGGCCGGCCTGCTGGACGGTGACTGGCGCCAGGGCCCGGGCGGGCGCACGGTCACGCAGAAGATGGGCCAGGCCGTGGCCGCGCAGCTGTTGGAGCGGCGCTGGCGCAAGGACCAGATCCTGGAGGCCTACCTGAACCTGGTGCCGTTTCGCGGTGAGCTGGTCGGCATCGATGCGCTGGCGCGCACCCTGTTCGGCAAGGCCGCCCATGGCCTGGACGAGCGCGAATCAGCCGTCGCCGCAGCCCTGGTGCGTGCGCCCAACGCCAGGCCGGCCCTGGTGGCGCGGCGCGCCTGCGGCGTGCTGCGCGACATGCAGCAAGGCCAGGCCGATTGCGAGGCGCTAGACCTGTTTACCACCGCCGCCTTGCAGCGCCGTGCCTATGACGCCAGCGCCGGCATCGCCCCGCACTTTGCGCGCCAGTGGCTGCGCGGCGGCCATGGCGCTGGCCAGCGCAGCAGCCTGAGCGCGCCGCTGCAGCGCATGGCGCAGCAGACGCTGCAGCGCCACCTGCGCGAGCTCGCCGGGCGCAACGTGCAGGACGCCGCCCTGGTGGTGCTGGACAACGCCAGCGGCGAGGTGCTGGCCTGGGTCGGCTCCTCTGGCCCCTTGAGCCAGGCGGCCGAGGTCGATGGCGTGCTCGCCCTGCGCCAGCCGGGCTCCACGCTGAAACCCTTTTTGTACGCGCAGGCGATTGCCGAGAAGCGCCTGACCGCAGCCTCGCTGCTGCACGACTCGCCCGCGCAGATCGCCACCGCCGGCGGCCTGTACATCCCGCAGAACTACGACCGGCAGTTCAAGGGCTGGGTGTCGGTGCGCCAGGCGCTGGGGTCTTCGCTCAACGTGCCGGCGGTGCGCACCCTGGTCATGGTGTCGCCCGATGCCTTCTTTGCGCAGCTGCGCCGCCTGGGCCTGGCGCTGCGCGAGTCCGGCGGCTACTACGGCTACAGCCTGGCGCTGGGCAGCAGCGAGGTGCGGCTGCTGGAGCTG
>JAGPIX010000103.1 GCA_018054745.1 Alicycliphilus sp. | reverse complement strand
GCCGATGGCCGAGTTGGGATCGACCTCAACAACAACCCGCGCGACCGCCGCCGTAGCGGGCCTGCATGCGGTTCTTGAAGAACTCCTCGTAATTGAGCGGCGCCTCCTGCGGATGTTCGCGACGCATGTGCGCCAGATACTGGCCGTAGTCGGGCACACCCACCATCATGCGCGCGGCCCGTGCCAGGTAGCTGCCGCTTTCTTGCGCGGCATGCGCCAGGCTGCTGAGGGTAACCAAACCTGGCATGGCGTCAGGCTCCAGTGGCCGGCAAGGGCTGGTAAGGTGTCTCGCGCACGCTCGGTTTGTTGTGCGAACGCGCATGCAGCACGGCCTTGATGCCGAAGATCACTCCCGATACAACCACCAGCATGAAGACGGCGCATAGGGCTGCATCCAGGTAGTTGTTGAAAACGATCTGCTGCATCTGCTCGATCGTGGGCCCCTTCTCCGGCAGCGTTCCCTCGGCCTGGTGCCTGGCGACCTCGGCGCTGAACTTGCGCGCCGTGGCAACAAAACCCACGCGCGGGTCGGCTGAAAACAGCTTCATCCAGCCGGCAGTCAGCGTACAAGCCAGCAACCAGACAGTGGGCACGACAGTGACCCAGGCGTAGCGATCCTTCTTCATCCGGAACAGCACCACGGTGCCCAGCGTCAGCGCCAGCGCCGCCAGCATCTGATTGGCAATGCCAAACAACGGCCACAGCGTGTTGATGCCGCCCAGCGGATCAACCACCCCCTGGTAGAGAAAGAAGCCCCAGGCTGCGACGCACAGGCAGGTCGAGATCACGTTGGCGGGCAGTGAATCGGTGCGCCCCATCGACGGAACAAAGGTGCCCAGCAAATCCTGCAGCATGAAGCGGCCGGCACGCGTACCGGCATCCACCGCGGTCAGTATGAACAAGGCCTCGAACAGGATCGCGAAGTGGTACCAGAAGGCCATCATGCCCTCGCCGCCAAACAACTGGTGCAGGATATGCGCCATGCCCACGGCCAAGGTAGGCGCGCCGCCAGCGCGCGAAATGATGGTCGTCTCGCCCACATCCTTGGCCGTGGCCAGCAGCACTTCCGGTGTCACGGCAAAGCCCCAGGACGACACCACCTGTGCCACCTGCTCGGGTGTTGTCCCTATCAAGGCCGCCGGGCTGTTCATGGCGAAGTACACCCCCGGCTCGATGACACAGGCGGCAATCATGGCCATCGAGGCAACGGCCGACTCCATCAGCATGCCGCCATAGCCGATCAGGCGCGCCTGGGTTTCGTTCTCCAGCAGCTTCGGGGTAGTGCCCGACGAGATCAGGGCATGGAAGCCCGACACCGCGCCACAGGCAATGGTGATGAACAGGAAGGGGAACAGGCTGCCCGACCAGACCGGCCCGGTGCCGTCGATGTAGCGTGTCAACGCCGGCATCTGCATCTGCGGCGCGACGATGACGATGCTGCCCGCCAGCAGCACGATGAAGCCGATCTTCAAAAAGGTCGAAAGATAGTCGCGCGGCGCCAGCAGCAGCCACACGGGCAGCATGGCGGCCACGGCGCCATAGATGATCAGGATCCAGGTCAGGCCGACGCCGCTGTAGTCAAACCATGGGGCCAGGGTGGGGCTGGCCGCCACCTCCTGGCCATAGACGATGGCCAGCATCAGCAGCACAAAGCCGATCACCGAGACCTCGCCAATACGCCCGGGGCGGATGAAGCGCAGGTAGATGCCCATGAACAGGGCAATCGGCACAGTCGCCGCCACCGTGAACACACCCCAGGGCGAGTGGATCAAGGCCTTGACGACAATCATCGCCAGCACCGCCAGGATGATCACCATGATCATGAAGGCACCAAACAGCGCAATCACGCCGGCCACCGGCCCCATCTCGGTCTTGATCAGATCACCCAGCGACTTGCCATCGCGCCTGGTCGAGATGAACAGCACGACAAAGTCCTGCACGGCGCCGGCAAAGACCACGCCCGCCAGAATCCACAGCATGCCAGGCAGGTAGCCCATCTGGGCCGCCAGCACCGGGCCCACCAAGGGTCCGGCTCCGGCAATGGCGGCGAAGTGGTGGCCGAACAGGACGTATTTGTCTGTCGGCACATAGTCCAGGCCATCGTTGTGGCGCCAGGCCGGCGTCATGCGGCTGGCGTCCAGCTCAAGCACCTTCTCGGCAATGAACTTGCTGTAGAAGCGATAGCCGATCAGGTAAACGCAGATGGCCGCCACGATCAGCCACACGGCGTTGATCGGCTCGCCACGCTGCAGTGCTATCACACCAAGCGCCCAGGCGCCAATGATGGCCACTGCGCCCCAGATCAAAAAGCTGCGCAGCGGACTGCCGTGCGTCGAAGGGTTGGGGGTCATTGGTGGTCTCCTCTTGAATGCCTTCGAACAATGCCTTGCACATGATCCACCGGCCTGGCCGGCAAACGCACCCGCATGCCACAGCTTTGAAACGGCGCTGATCAGGCTGGCAACCAGGGCCACCCCGCATCCGGCGTCCGTGGCGCATCTTCACGCCAGCCTCACACGGCTGCAACCGATTGCCCCTGCGACTGGCATCAGCATGCAGGCGCAATCGCCAAGTGCGCACTAGCCAACCATAATCCCCCGATTTGGGCGTTTGAGCCCGACGATGCCCGCCCTCACGAACGGCGCCAGCGGCGAGCCCCCATCTGCCGCACAATGGGCCGCATGCAGTACCACTACATCGCCAATGCCGCCGTAGCCTCCAGCGCCGGGCGCACCATTGCCGTCATCGACCCGTCCGACGGCCAGCCATATGACGAGATCCAGCGCGGCACCGGGGAAGACATCGATGCCGCCGTGCGCGCCGCACAGCAGTGCTATGACGGCGTGTGGCGCAGCCTGGCCCCGGCCGAACGCGGGCGACTGCTGCAGCGCCTGTCCGCCAAGATCACCGAGAACGCCGACGAGCTCGCCGCCATCGAGCAGCGCGACTGCGGCAAACCGACCAGGCAGGCGCGCGCCGATGCCGCGGCCCTGGCGCGCTACTTCGAGTTCTATGCCGGCGCCTGCGACAAGCTGCATGGCGAGACCATCCCCTACCAGGAGGGCTTCAGCGTGCTCACCTGGCGCGAGCCACATGGCGTGACCGGCCACATCGTGCCCTGGAACTATCCCATGCAGATCTTTGGCCGCTGCGTCGCCGCTGCCCTGGCAGCGGGCAATGTCTGCGTGGTCAAGCCCTCCGAGGATGCCTGCCTGTCGATCTTGCGCGTGGCCCAGCTGGCGGCCGAGGCGGGCTTGCCGGCTGGCGCCATCAACATCGTGACCGGCTATGGCCACGAGGTGGGCGACGCACTGGCGCGCCACCCGGGGGTGCGCCACATCAGCTTTACCGGCAGTCCCAGGATTGGCACGCTGATTCAGCAGGCGGCTGCCGAGCGCCATTGCCCGGTGACGCTGGAGCTGGGTGGCAAGAGCCCGCAGATCGTCTTTGCCGACGCCGACCTGGATGCCGCCGTTCCGGTGATCGTCAACGCCATCGTGCAGAACAGCGGTCAGACCTGCTCGGCCGGCTCGCGGCTGCTCATCGATTCGCTGATCTACGAGCCGCTGCTGGAGCGTCTGGCCCAGGCCTTCGAGTCCCTGCGCGTGGGCCCCGCGGCCATGGATCTCGATCTGGGTCCGCTGATACGCCAAAGCCAGCAGCAGCGTGTGTGGGACTTCCTGTCCGACGCGCAGGTGGCCGGCATACCCCTCGTCGCCCAGGGCACGGTGGTGGACGAGGCGCCCGACACCGGCTTCTACCAGGCCCCCACCCTGCTGCGCGACGTGCCCGCGGATCACCGCCTGGCGCAGCAGGAGGTCTTCGGCCCGGTGCTGGCCGCCATGCCCTTCCACGACGAGGACCATGCCGTGGAGCTGGCCAACGCCACGCCCTTTGGCCTGGTGGCCGGGGTGTGGACGCGTGATGGCGCACGCCAGTTGCGCATGGCGCGCCGCGTGGCCAGCGGCCAGGTGTTCATCAACAACTACGGCGCCGGCGGCGGGGTGGAACTACCCTTTGGCGGCGTCAAGTCCAGCGGCCACGGGCGCGAGAAAGGCTTCGAGGCGCTGTACGGCTTCACCACCCTGAAGACCGTGGCCATACGCCATGGCTGATGGCCGACTGCAGTTTCAAACCGTTCTTCATGCCCCTGTCACCCCCCTCCCCCCGCACCGCCAGACATATCCGCCGCGTCAACTACCAGGGCTTCGAACGTGACGATGGCCTGTGGGACATAGAGGGCGAACTGCACGACAGCAAGACCTACGACCTGCCCTCGCTGCGCCACCCCGGACAGCTGCGCCCCGCGGGTGATCCGATTCACCACATGTGGCTGCGCGTCACGGTGGACGGCGACCTGGTCGTGCGCGCCATCGAATCCGCCATGGATGCCCACCCGCTGGCCGGCTGCCCCGAAGCCCAGCGCGCCCTGCAATCCATGGTGGGCGCCAGCATGGTGCGCGGCTGGCGCCAGTCCATACAGACCCACCTGGGCGGCGTGGCCGGCTGCACGCATCTGCGCGAGCTGCTGTTCAACCTGGCCACGGCCACGTTCCAGACCATCAACGCCGCATTCAAGAGCCGTGGCGACGAACCGCCACGCCACCTGGGCCAGTGCACCGGCTGGGACTACCACGGCGAGGGCGTGCGGCAGCATTACCCACGCTTCTACCAACAGCCCAAAAAACTACAAAATAAATAGCGCTTTGCGCTTGATACACAAGCGTTTCAGCCATTTTTTTACATAATTTCAGGCATGGAAGCCGGCTAGCCCAGCACATCCTGCAAAGCCACTTCGTAGAGCGCGGTGAGGCTGTCCATGACCTCCAGCAGACGTTCACTAGTGGTGGCCACGTCCTCCAGCCCGCGCGCATTCGGCTGGCGCTTGATCGCCATGTCGAAAAACACCCATTGGCCCTGGCCCAGCTCCAGCGTCGTGCGAATGGCCGGCGTGGACAAGGGCGCGCCGGCAAGCTGCGCCATGGCACGCTGGAATTCCTCGGCATCACCCGCAATCTGCTCGCGCAAAGGGCGGCTGTCGAGCCCCGCGGCCACCAGACCATAGTTCTTGGCCAGGCGCTGCGACAGCATGCGCTGGCGCCCGGCCATGTTCACCAGCCTGGCCGTCGGCGCCTGCGCCAGGTGCTCCAGCGCCTGCGTGGCACTGTTGGCGTGGGTCAGCATCTGGTCGGCCTGGGCCGAGACGGCCTGCAGGCCACTCTTGCCGGCAGGCTGGGCCGTCAGCCCATCCAGGCGCTCGGCACTGCGGCGCACATCGGCCAGCAGACGCGCCACCTCGGGCGGCCAGGCCTGGCGGTCCAGCTCATCCAGGTCGGCGCGCACCTGGCGCCGCGTCTGCTCCAGCGCTTCACGGGCGCGCTCGGGCCTCACGTTCAGATGCAACTGACCGTACAGCTTGGCCGTGCGCTGCGACATCGCGCGAAAGCGCGCCGTGCGGTTGATTGCCGTGGCCAAAGCCATGCGCGCCAGGGCGGTCGATGGCAACGCCGGCATCAGCATCGCGGCAGCCAACGCGCGCAACGCGACACGGCGGCCACGATGAACCTGGGTAATGCCGAGAGAAACACAGGGTAAACAAATGTTAAGCATGGCGCCATTGTCCAAATGCCGCGCCGCCCCGCAATTGACCCACATCAACCGTGAACCAGGTCAGCGATCCATTGACCGGTATCAATCGGCGCAGCACCAGCCAAGCCCCTACTCGCCCCATGGGGCACAATTTGCCCATGGCTGAACGTGTCATTCCCCTCGTGGATCAGCGCAGCGCGGCGCTGCGGCCCGCGGTGCCCAGCGCAGCACAGGCGGCACCCGCCACCGGTCAGCTGCACGACCGCCTGAGCCGGCCGCTGCGCGACCTGCGCATCAGCGTCACGGATCGCTGCAACTTCCGCTGCGGCTACTGCATGCCCAAGGAAGTGTTCGACAAGCATTACCGTTACCTGCCGCATGGCGACCTGCTCAGCTTTGAAGAGATTACGCGGCTGGCGCGGCTGTTCATGCAGCATGGCATACACAAGATCCGCCTCACGGGCGGCGAGCCCTTGCTGCGCAAGGATCTGGAGGTGCTCGTCGCCCAGCTGGCCGGGCTGCGCACCACCGAGGGCCGGGTGCCCGACCTCACGCTGACCACCAACGGCTCGCTGCTGGCGCGCAAGGCGCGCGCGCTCAAGGCTGCCGGGCTGCAGCGCGTCACCATCAGCCTGGACAGCCTGCAGGACGAGGTGTTCCGGCGCATGAACGACGTGGACTTTCCCGTGGCCGAGGTTCTGGCCGGCATCGAGGCGGCGCAGGCCGCCGGCCTCGCCCACATCAAGGTCAACATGGTGGTCAAGCGCGGCACCAACGACCAGGAGATCCCGGCCATGGCGCGGCATTTCCGCGGCAGCGGCATCACGCTGCGCTTCATCGAATACATGGACGTGGGTGCCACCAATGGCTGGCGCATGGATCAGGTCGTACCCTCATCCGAGGTCATTGCGCGCCTGCAGTCCGAACTGCCGCTGGTGCCGCTGGCCGCCACGGCCCAGGGCGAAACCGCCAAACGCTGGGGCTGGGCTGGCGCCGACGGCCGCCACGACCCGGCTTTGGGCGAGGTGGGCGTGATCAGCAGCGTCACCCAGGCGTTCTGCGGCGACTGCAACCGCGCCCGCCTGTCCATGGAGGGGCGGATGTACCTGTGCCTGTTTGCCACCCAGGGCTGGGATCTGCGCAGCCTGCTGCGCAGCGATGCCAGCGACGCGCAGATCAGCACCGCCATCGCCCATATCTGGCAGGGCCGCGGCGACCGCTATTCAGAGCTGCGCGCCAGCCTGCCAGCGGACAGCGGCGCAGGCCAGCGCCGCATCGAGATGAGCTACATAGGCGGCTGAGCGCGGAGCATGATCGACACGTGCGATATCACGGGCCTGATCCTCGCCGGCGGGCGCGGCTCGCGCATGGGCGGCGTGGACAAGGGCCTGCAGGGCTTTCGCGGCCAGCCCCTGGCGCTGCATGCGCTACGGCGACTGCAGCCCCAGGTTGGCAGCGTGATGATCAGCGCCAACCGCAACCTGCCCGCCTATGAGGCCTTTGGCGTACCAGTGTGGCCCGACGGCCTGGCCGACCATGCCGGCCCACTGGCGGGCTTTTTGATCGGGCTGGAGCATTGCACCACCCCGTGGCTGCTGACCGTGCCCTGCGACAGTCCACGCTTTCCGGCCGACCTGGCCGGCCGCCTGGCGGCCGCAGCCACCGCCCAGGGCGCCGATATCGCCATGGCCGCAGCCCCCGAGCAACAGCACGATGGCAGCACGCGGCTGCGCACCCAGCCTGTGTTTTGCCTGCTGCGCGTGAACCTGCTGCAGAGCCTGCAAGGCTTTACCGCCGATGGCGGGCGCGAGATCCACCGCTGGGCAGCACTGCACCCCTGCGCCGTTGTGCCCTTTGACCAGGCCGGAGACGACCCGCTGGCCTTCTTCAACGCCAACACCCTGGCGCAGCTGCATGCACTCGACAGCGCGCAGACGCCATGCTGACCCGGCCTTGCCAGGCCATGGGCTTGCAGCCGCATGAAATCTCAACAAAATTGCCTGATTAGGCATATACCTCAGACTGTGCCGCGAGCCCTCACCCCAACCCTCTCCCAGAGGGAGAGGGAGTAAAGCCGGCGCAACCGGTCGCCCTCGCCCCTTTGGGGAGAGGGAGGGGTGAGGGGCATCTGCGATATGTGCATAGTCAGGCAAAATTGGCATGTCGCGCTTTATAGATAAGCGCCGACAGCTATAAAAACAATAGTTTTATATGCAATGCCCCACCATGGCGATCCCAGGTGATATCGTCGGCACCACGATCGATGTTTGATGGAGTGAACTGGAATGCCCTTCAGCGCCCAACACCTGCCGCAAGCCCCTCAACGCGAGGCAGTGGATCAACTGCGAGGCGCCGCCGTGCTGGAGTTCGGCACGCCCTGGTGCAGCCATTGCCAAAGCGCCCAGCCGCTGATCCAGCAGGCATTGCAGCCTGAGGGGGAGGTGCAGCACATCAAGGTCGAGGACGGCCCGGGTCAGCCGCTGGGCCGCAGCTACCGCGTCAAGCTCTGGCCCACATTGGTTTTCTTGCGCGACGGCGCGGAAGTCGCCCGGCTGGTGCGTCCGCAGGCGGTGCAGGACATCCGCCAGGCGCTGTCGATGCTCAAGACCGCCAGCTGAACCTACCTGCCCAGCGCCTGCTCCACACCTTTGTTGGCCAGCGCGTCCGCGCGCTCGTTGCCTGGATCGCCCGCATGGCCCTTGACCCAATGCCACTCGATGCGATGGCCGGCACGGTGCGCCAGCTCGTCCAGGCGCTGCCATAGCTCGACGTTCTTCACCGGCTGGCCGGCTGCGGTGCGCCAGCCCTTTTTCTTCCAGCCGTGTATCCACTCGGTGATGCCCTGGCGCACGTACTGGCTGTCCAGGTACAGGGCCACCTGGCAGGGTTTTTTCAGGGCCGCCAGGGCCTGTATCACGGCCAGCAGCTCCATGCGGTTGTTGGTGGTGCCCAGTTCGCCGCCAAACAGCTCTTTTTCCAGCGCACCCGAACGCAGCAACGCGCCCCAGCCACCAGGGCCCGGATTGCCCTTGCAGGCACCATCGGTATAGATCACCACCTGATTCAAAAAAGACTCCTCAACAAACAAACCATTCATCCATGATCAATGCCGGCGCGCCACCTGCACCTGCGCGCCGGCCGTTCGCGGCGCCTTGCGCCACGAAGGCTCCAGCAGACGCATGCCCGGCACGCGTTTGGCGGCCACGATCACGTAACCAGCCCCGAGTATCGGCCACCAGCGTGCACCCAGGCTCTCCATCCAGGCATGCCGCTGCAACCAGCGCTCCTTGGTCGCCGCAGGCCGATAGCAGCCAAAGCTGATGGTCTCCAGCTCAAAGCCCAGCAGACGCAGCCAGTCGCGCAGGCGCCCGGGCGAGATGAATTCCCCCACATCGGGCAGGTATGGCTGCCCCCCACCACCAAGGCGCTGGTACAGCCGCGCACGCCCCTGGCGCAGGCCCCACAGGCTCCACGGGTTCAAGCCGCTGATGACCGTCCGGCCCTCGGGTACCAGCACGCGGTACACCTCGCGCAGCGCCGCATGCGGATCCACGCTCAGTTCCAGGGTGTGTGGCAGGGCCACCAGGTCCAGGCTGGCCTCGGCAAACGGCAGGGCCACGGCCTCGGCAAGCAAGGCGGGGGGTACCCCCTGGTCAGCGGCGCCCTCCGCCGGTGGCACGCCTTGTGCCTCGTCCGCGCCCAATGCCAGCCAGCGATGCGGCATGCGGTTGGCGCGCAGCGCCTGCAGGCCGGGCATGCCCAGCTGCAAGGCATGGTAGCCAAAGATATCGGCCACCAGCTCGTCATAGCGCTCCTGCTCCCAGGCCAGCAGATAGCGCCCCGGAGGGGTGCCAAACCAGTGGTGCAACTTATAATTTTCGCCGCTCATGAACTTGCTGCCGCTGCCCGCCTTTACCGACAACTACATCTGGATGCTGCATGACAGCCGCGAAGCGGTCGTCGTGGATCCAGGCGACGCCGCGCCGGTATTGCAGGCGCTGCACGACAAGGGATTGTCGCTGCGGGGAATTTTAGTCACGCACCATCACGGCGACCATGTCGGCGGTGTGAACACCCTGCGCGCGGCCACCGGTGCTGCCGTCTACGGCCCCGCCGGCGAGACCATGCCCCAGCCCCTCACACGCCTGCGCCAGGGTGACAACATCACCGTTCTGGGCCTGCGCTTTGTGGTGCTGGACGTACCAGGTCACACCGCGGGGCATATTGCCTACTACTGCGCCGATATGGACGGCGCGCCACTGCTGTTTTGCGGCGATACGCTGTTCTCGGGCGGCTGTGGCCGGTTGTTCGAAGGCACGCCCGGGCAGATGCAGTCCTCGCTCGACCAACTCGCTGCATTGCCAGACGCCACGCGCGTCTGCTGCGCCCACGAGTACACCCTGTCCAACCTGAAGTTCGCATTGGCCGTGGAGCCTGGCAACCAGGCGCTTCTCGACTACCTCGGCCACTGCAACGCGCTGCGCCAGAACGGGCAGCCCACGCTACCCTCGCGCATCGCCATCGAGCGTGCCATCAACCCGTTTCTGCGTACGCGCGAAGCCACCGTGGCCCAGGCGGCGCGCAGCTTCGACCCGCAGCTGGATCCGCACCAACCCGCGGCCGTACTGGCCGCACTGCGTCAATGGAAAAACGAATTCCGATGAAAATTCTGCACATCCTGGGGCTGGCTAGCCTGCTGTGGCTGACCGGTTGCGCCACCACCAACACCCCAGGCGACAACACCCCCGTCCCCCTCCCCGCCCCCAGCGACACCAGCACCAGCCAGGCACCGCAATACCCCGCTGGCCCGCTGCGCCCCATCACCGCCGGCGCGGCCCAGGGCCATGT
>JAGPIX010000223.1 GCA_018054745.1 Alicycliphilus sp. | reverse complement strand
TCTTCCTGGTCGAGCTGTTCGATGCCACCGGCACGCTGATGGGCGTGGCCAAGCGCGCCGGCCTGCTGGTGCCGGGCAAGATGGAGCGCCTGAACAAGTCGCTGCTGGCCGACAGCGGCGCCATCTTTGCCGGCTCGCTGCTGGGCACGTCCAGCACCACCGCCTATATCGAGAGCGCCTCCGGCGTGCAGGCCGGTGGCCGCACCGGCATGACGGCGCTGACCGTGGCCGTGCTGTTCCTGGCCTGTTTGTTCATCGCCCCGCTGGCCGGCGTGGTGCCGGCTTACGCCACGGCGCCGGCGCTGTTCTTTGTCGCCTGCCTGATGCTGCGCGAGCTGATCGACCTGAACTGGGACGACACCACCGAGACCGTGCCCGCCGCCGTCACCGCGCTGGCCATGCCGTTCACCTACTCCATCGCCAACGGCCTGGCCTTCGGCTTCATCACCTACGCCGCCATCAAGCTCTTGACCGGCCGCGTGCGCGAGGTGCACTGGATGGTCTGGGTCATCGCCGCCGTGTTCCTGTTCAAGTTCTTCTACGTCGGGGGGCACTGACACCATGCCAAGCCAAGCCTACCGCGCGCAGCTGCTGCGCTTTGACGCAGACGGCCAGCCCCAGTACGACAGCGACGGCCTGCTCGTCACCGGCGCGGGCAGCGACGGCGTGCAGCGCGTGCTTGACGCCGGCGCATATGCGGCCGTCGCCGCGCGCCACCCGCAGCTGCCGGTGCAGCACCTGCCGGGCCGGCTAATCGCGCCGGGCTTCATCGACATGCATGTGCACTACCCGCAGCTGGATGTCATCGGCGCGCCCGCCGACGGCCTGCTGCCCTGGCTGGAGCACTACACCTTCCCGGCCGAGTCGCGCTTTGCCGACCCGGAGCATGCGGCCGAGGTGGCTGGCTTTTTCTTTGACGAACTGCAGCGCAATGGCGTGACCACGGCGCTGACATTTGCCACCTCGCACCCGGCCTCGGTGGACGCTTTCTTCGGCCAGGCACAGCGGCGCGGCCTGCGCATGATCGGCGGCAAGGTGCTGCAGGACAGGCACAGCCCCGACGGCGTACGCGATGCCACCGAGCAAAGCCTGATCGACACCGAGGCCCTGATTCAGCGCTGGCATGGCCAGGGCCGTCTGGGCTACGCCATCACGCCACGCTTTGCGCCGTCGTGCTCCGACGCGCAGATGCACGGTGCGGCCGAGCTGGCGCGCCGTCACCCCGACACCTGGATACAGTCGCATGTGGCCGAGAACCGGGACGAGGTGCGCTGGGTGCGCGAGCTCTACCCGCAGGCGCGCTCCTACCTGGACGTGTACGCCGGCTTCGGCCTGTTGCGCCGCCGCGCGGTGTACGCGCATTGCATTTATCTGGACGACGCTGACCGCCAGCTGATGCACGAAACGGGCACCGCCGCCGCCGTCAGCCCAACGAGCAACCTGTTCCTGGGCAGCGGCTTCTTCAACTTCATCGGCGCCGATCGACTGGGCATGCTGCACGGCCTGGCCAGCGACGTGGGCGGGGGCACCAGCTTCAGCCCGTTTCACACCATGCTGGCGGCCTACTACGTGGGCCGCGAAGGCCAGACCAAGCCGGGCTTGAGCCTGAAACCTTCGCAGCTATGGTGGCAGCACACCGGCGGCGCCGCGCGCGCGCTGGGGCTGGAGGGCGTGATAGGGACGCTGCGGGCCGGCACCGAGGCCGACTTCGTGGTACTCAACCCCCAGGCCACGCCGCTGCTGGCGCGCAAGACCGAGCGCGCGCAAAGCCTGGAGGAGCTACTGTTCGCCCTGATCGTGCTGGGCGACGACCGGCTGGTCGAGCGGGTAGTGATCGCTTAAGCCGGCTGTTGACGCCCCGCGCGCCAGGCACCAAAGATGGCGATCAGCCCCGGCACCAGGATCAGGCCCCAGATGATCTTCTCCAGATGCTGGCGCACCCAGGGCAGGTTGCCGAAGAAGTAACCGGCCGTGGCAATGCCCAGCACCCAGATCAGCGCCCCGGCCACGTTGTAGGCCGTGAACTTGGCCCGCCCCATGGCCGCCACCCCGGCCACGAAGGGCGCAAAGGTGCGGATGAACGGCATGAAGCGCGCCAGCACGATGGTGATGCCGCCATAGCGCTCGTAAAACGCATGGGCCTGGTCGAAGGCCTTCTTGTTGAACCAGCGCGAACCCTCCCACTGGAACACCTTGGGGCCAAGATAACGCCCGATGCTGTAATTGCATTGATCGCCCAGGATCGCCGCAACGACGAGCAGCGTGCAGGCCAGCGGAAAGTTCAAGAGCCCCGCGCCACTCAGGGCACCGACGATGAACAGCAGCGAATCGCCGGGCAGGAATGGCATGACCACCACGCCCGTCTCGACGAACACGATGAGAAACAGCAGCGCATACACCCAGGCGCCGTAACTGGCGACGAAGGCCTCCAGATGCTTGTCCACATGCAGGATGAAATCGATCAGAAACGCAATGATGTCCACGTAGCAAGCCCTTCGAATTGACGGCGCGTAATGTACCCGGGCGCGCCATGTCCGTACGGTGTGCGACACAAACATGGCAAGTGGACACAGTTGCTCGCAATCGGCAACCAGATAGCCATACACACTTCACACCCTGCCGCCACAGTGGCAGCACATCATTTGTTCCACCCATTCCGTTTCCAAATCATTCGTGTCTAGGCGCGAAGCCGCAGGCAGTGCTGTAGCACGACAAGGCGAAGCAACAACGACACGGGTGATTTAGAAATGGAATCATCCACCAAGGAATGCGTTTCATGATCTTCCGTCGTACCCACACCGTCCGCGCCCTGACCGTCGCCACCGCACTGGCCGGCGCCCTGGCGCTGGCCGGCTGCGCCCATCACCCCAGCAATGCCCAGATCGGCACCGGGGTGGGCGCCGTCGCTGG
>JAGPIX010000102.1 GCA_018054745.1 Alicycliphilus sp. | reverse complement strand
TGGTGCAGCGTGCAACTGCGGCTGGCTGTCTGGCGCGGGCTTGTGCCATGAATGGCTGCGCAGCAGCGGGTTGCACAGGCTGGAAATGGACGACAGCGCGCGCAGGGCGAATCCCATGTGAACCATGTGAAGACTCCTTGATGCCAATGGCATGAAAGTGAAACACAGGCAGGATTGCCAAGAAAAAGACGCGCACCTGCAGGGTTGGCTGCAGGCCAACAGCATGGCCCGCAGTCCAAACGCCCGCCACCTGCGGCGGCGCCGGCCATGCCTACATCAGCATGGTGTTGCGGATCAGGCCCACGGCCAGGCCCTCAATCTCGAAGGGCTCGCCGGGCTCGACGCGGATGACGGGATAGTCGGGGTTCTCGGGCAGCAGCTCGATGGCGCGGCCGGTGCGACGCAGGCGCTTGACGGTGACGTCGTCACCCAGGCGCGCGACGATGATCTGGCCGCTGCGCGCCTCGCGTGTGGCCTGCACGGCCAGCAGGTCGCCGTCCATGATGCCGGCGTCGCGCATGGACATGCCGCGCACCTTGAGCAGGTAGTCGGGCTTGTGGGCGAACAGGTTGCCCTCCACCGTATAGGTTTGATCCACATGCTCCTGCGCCAGAATGGGCGAACCCGCCGCGACGCGGCCTATGAGCGGCAAGGTGAGCTGGGACAGGCCGGGAATCGGCAGGCTGAACTGGGTGCCGCGCACGGCGTTGATGTGGCGCACGGTCTCGCCGCACAGCCGTATGCCGCGCGAGGTGCCGCTGACCAGCTCGATCACACCCTTGCGCGCCAGGGCCTGCAGGTGCTCCTCGGCCGCGTTGGCGGACTTGAAACCGAGCTCGGCCGCGATTTCGGCACGCGTGGGCGGCGCGCCGGTGCGCGCGATGGCGGTCTGGATCAAGTCCAGAATCTGCTGCTGGCGGGCGGTGAGCTTGGGGCTGTCGAGCATGTGGTGAGTCCGGTGCTGGCGGTTGGAGGGTTACTGTTGTTTAATCCAGTGGCTGTATTTTTGAACAGTTTTTGAAAAGGCGCAAGCGGGTATGGAAAGAAAAGTCGTGGTGCTGGGCACCGGGGGCACGATTGCCGGTACGTCCGATATGGCTGGGGCCAATGTGGGCTACACGGCCGGGCAGATCGGGGTGGAGCAGTTGCTGTCCGCCATTCCCGCCCTTGCGCGCGCGGCCGGCGCCAGCCTGGTGGCCGAGCAAATTGCGCAGATCGACAGCAAGGACATGGGTTTTGAGGTCTGGGCGCGGCTGGCGCAGCGCTGCGCGCTGCACCTGGCCGATCCCTTGGTGGCCGGCATCGTCATCACCCATGGCACGGACACGCTGGAAGAGACGGCCTGGCTGCTGGCGAACCTGCTGGATGCCACCAGGCCCGTGGTGCTGACCTGCGCCATGCGCCCGGCCACGGCGCTGGCGCCGGACGGGCCGCAGAACCTGCTGGATGCCGTGGCCCTGGCGACCGAGCCCACGGCGCATGGCGTGCTGATGGTGGCCGCCGGTGTGGTGCATGGCGCGCGCGAGGTGGCCAAGGTGCACCCGCTGCGGCTGGATGCGTTCGACTCCGGCGACACCGGGCCCCTGGGCTGGGTGGAGGATGGCCGCTTGCGCTGGGCCCATGGCCGGGCGCCGCAGCCGGCCGCGCCCCGGCATGCCGGACTGCTGCCCGCGCTGGGCCGCAGCCCCTGGCCGCGCGTGGAAATCATTCTCAGCCATGCGGGCAGCGATGGTGCGCTGGTCGATTGGCTGGTGCAGGGCGGCGCCCGGGGCATCGTGGTTGCGGCGACTGGCAACGGCACCTTGCACCAGGCGCTGGAGCGGGCCCTGGAGCGTGCCGTGGCCGCGGGTGTTCAGGTGCGCGTGGCCTCGCGCTGCCCGCAGGGGCGCATGCTGGATCTGCACGATGCGCCGTGGCAGGACGCTGGGGGCCTGAGCCCCGTGAAGGCGCGCGTGAGTCTGCTGCTGGAGTTGATGCAGGGGGCGTGAGGCCCGAAAAGCACAACGCCCCGCGTTGCGGGGCGTTGGTGGTGCCGAGGCAGGATCAGCTGCTCAGGGCCGACAGTGCGCGCTCGGTGATCTCTTCCACGCTGCCCGTGCCCTGGATGGCGCGGTACTTGGGCGCGGCGGCCGGCTCGGCCTTGGCCCAGTGGGAGTAGTAGTCGACCAGAGGGCGCGTCTGGTCGCTGTAGACCTGCAGGCGCTTCTTGACGGTTTCTTCCTTGTCGTCCTCGCGCTGCACCAGGGGCTCGCCGGTCACGTCGTCCTGGCCGGCCACCTTGGGCGGGTTGAACTTGACATGGTAGGTACGGCCGCTGGCCGGGTGGCTGCGGCGGCCGCTCATGCGTTCGATGATGGCGTCGAACGGCACGTCGATCTCCAGCACGTAGTCCAGCTTCACGCCGGCGGCCTTCATGGCGTCCGCCTGGGGAATGGTGCGCGGGAAGCCGTCGAACAGAAAGCCATTCGCGCAGTCGGGCTGCGTCAGGCGTTCCTTGACCAGGTTGATGATCAGCTCGTCGCTGACCAGCTGGCCGGCGTCCATGACGGCCTTGGCCTGCAGGCCCAGGGGCGTGCCGGCCTTGACGGCGGCGCGCAGCATGTCACCGGTGGAGATTTGCGGAATACCGAACTTCTGGCAGATGAAGGCGGCTTGCGTGCCCTTTCCGGCGCCGGGGGCGCCCAGCAATATCAGTCTCATGGATATCCTCTGGAGTTTTGAAATCGTGCGGCACGCTGGCCGGTAGGTGGCTGGTGCTCTTGTCGCGGCGAGGATAGCACGCGAGTCCTGCGCCAAGCTGACGGCCGGCGCCTACCCCGCCAGCAGGGCGCGCACGCGTTCCAGGTCGGTGGGGGTGTCCACGCCGGCGCCCGGCTCGCTGGCCGTCACATGCACGGCGATGCGGTGGCCGTGCCAGAGCGCGCGCAGTTGCTCCAGCGCCTCCAGCTGCTCGGTGGGTGCGGGTGGCAGCTGCGGAAAGCCGCGCAGAAAACCGGCGCGGTAGCTGTAGATGCCGATGTGGCGCAGCGGCGCAAAGCCGGCCGGGCCGCCCTGGCCGGGCTGCCACCAGCAGCTCCCGGCGGCGTGGTCGCGCGCATGGGGGATCGGCGCACGGCTGAAGTAGTGCGCCAGGCCATGTGCGTCCAGCACCACCTTGACCACGTTGGGGTTGGCAAAGTCGGCGGCGCTGGCGATGGCATGGGCGGCCGTGCCCATGCTGGCGTCGGCGCGCTGGTGCAGCAGCGCGGCCACGGCGTCGATGAGCTGCGGGTCGATCAGTGGCTCGTCGCCCTGCACGTTGACGACGATGTCGTCTCCGGCCAGGCTCAGTTGCTCGCAGGCTTCGGCCAGGCGGTCGCTGCCACTGGCGTGGTCGGCGCGGGTCAGCAGGGCCTCGACGCCGTGCAGGCGGCAAGCATCGACGATGCGACCATCGTCGGCCGCCACCACGCAACGCAGGGCGGCGCTTTGCGCGGCGCGGCGCGCCACATGCACGACCATGGGCAGGCCGGCGATGTCGGCCAGCGGCTTGTTCGGCAGGCGCGTGGAGGCCAGGCGCGCCGGGATCAGCACCGTGAAGGGCGCGGCGGCGGTGCTCACCGCTCCAGCTCCTCGTCGGTGAGCGTGCGGGCCTCGTTCTCCAGCAGCACGGGAATGCCGTCGCGCACGGGGTAGGCCAGGCGCGCGCTGCGCGAAATCAGCTCCTGGTGTTCTCGGTCATAGGTCAGCGGGCCCTTGGTGACGGGGCAGACCAGCAGTTCAAGCAGTTTCGGGTCCATGGTGTTCCTCAATGGCGGGGCGATGATAGCGAGGCCAGGCGTGCGTCCAGCGCGGCGAAGAAGGCCGCCGGTATATCGAGGCGCAGGGGCACGGCCAGGGCGCCGGGGTGGGCGGGCCAGAGCTTGACGGCGTCTTTTTCGGTACAAATCGGTATCAAGCGCTTATCTGACGGGCGCTTCCAGCTAGAAAAATCATAGTGATCTGGCAGCGCCTCTTCGGTCGCGGGCGGCAGGCCCTGGGCCCGCAGCATGGCAAAAAAGTCTTGCGGGCGGGCAATGGCGGCCAGGGCGTGCAGTTTCAGGCCGCGCAGCTGCGCCAGCGGCAGTTGGCGGCCCTTGGCGTCCACGGCATGGTCGGCGAGGCGGCGCGATAGCGGGAACTGCGGCGCCGATCCGCCGGGCGCCGCGCCGGCGTGCAGCACCAGATCGACGGCGCGCGGCCAGGGTTCACGCAGCGGGCCGGCGGGCAGCAGCCAGCCGTTGCCAATGCCCTCGTCGTTGAAGACGCAGACCTCCACGTCGCGTGCCAGTTGCAGGTGCTGCAGGCCGTCGTCGCAGACGAGGATGTTGACCTCGGGGTGGGCCGCCAGCAGCGCCCGACCGGCATCGGCGCGGCGGCGCGCCACGTACACCGGCACGCCGGCGCTGCGGGCGATCAGCAGCGGCTCGTCTCCCACCTCGGCGGCGCTGCTCGTCGGCAGGGCCGGGCGGCAGCTGATGGTTTGACGGCCATAGCCGCGCGAGATGACGCCCGGGCGCCAGCCCGCGGCACGCAGATGTTGCAGCAGGGCCAGGGTGACGGGGGTCTTGCCGGCGCCGCCGACGATGACGTTGCCGACCACGATGACCGGCACCGGCAGGCGGTGCTGTTTCAGCAGGCCCGTGCGGTAGAGCGCGCGGCGCAGCGCCGTCAGCAGCCGGTAGGGCAGGGTCAGTGGCCACAGCAGCAGCGCCAGCGGGCCGCGCTGCTGCCAGGCCTGGCGTAGCCGCGCGGCGGCGCTCATGCGATCAGCGGCCGGCCTGCGCCGACGATTGGGTGGCAAAGGTGATCTGCGACAGGCCCACGCGGCGCGCGGCCTCCATCACCGTGACCACGGACTGGTGCGGCGCGGCGGCATCGGCGCTGATGATGACCACGCTTTTGGGCCCGGCGGTGGAGGCCTCGGACAGCGCGCGCGCCACCTGCTCGACATGCTTGCCTTCCAGCGGGGTCTTGTTGATGGCATAGCGTCCGTCGGCGGCTACGGCCACGATGACCTCCTTGGGGTGGTCGCGCAGCTGTTCGGCGTCGGCCACGGGCAGGGTCAGCTGCAGCTCGGTGAACTTGCTGTAGGTGGTGGACAGCATCAAAAAGATGAGGATCACCAGCAGCACGTCGATGAACGGGATCAGGTTGATCTCCGGCTCTTCCTTCTGGCGGGGTCTGAAGTTCATGGCTTGCGCAGGCGCCCAAGGTGGCGCACGAACTGCTCGGCGGCCAGCTCCAGCGTCAGCAGGTACTCGTCCACGCGGCTTCTGAAATAGCGCCAGAAGATCAGCGTGGGAATGGCCACGATCAGGCCGAAGGCCGTGTTGTACAGCGCGATGGAAATGCCATGCGCCAGCTGCGCCGGGTTGCCGCCGCCCACCGCGCCACCGCCGGCCTGCGAGCCAAAGATCTCGATCATGCCGATCACCGTGCCCAGCAGGCCCAGCAGCGGCGCGGCCGAGGCAATCGTCGCCAGGGCCGTCAGGTATTTCTCCAGCCGGTGCGCCACCGTGCGGCCGGCGCCCTCCATGGCTGCGCGCAGCTCGGCCTCGCTGCTCTGCGGGTGGCTGTTCAAGGTGCGCAGGCCGCTGGCCAGCACCTCACCCAGGGCCGAGTTCTGTGCCAGCTGGGTCACCACGTCGGGCGCCGGCACGGATTTGGACGAAACCGAGATCGCCTCGTCCAGCAGCTTCGGCGGGACGACGCGGGCCGTCTTCAGCGCCACGAAGCGCTCGAAAACCAGCGCCAGCGCCAAGATGGAGCAGGCAATCAGGGGCCAGATGGGCCAGCCGGCGGCTTGTATGATCGACAGCAATTCTTAACTCCGCTCACAATAAAAAGCAGCGGGGATTATGGCGCAGCCCGCAACCACGCCCAACGCGGCCAGTGCGCCACCGTACCACCCATGCCCCGTCCTCCGCTTGCCCCACAGTTTCTGTGGATAACTTTGTGGGAAACCGCGTGCACAAAGCACGCCAGACGGCGCCAATACATGCTTTGGCTAGATTGATGAAAAATCACGCATTGAAAAATTGTTGTAAATCAATGGCTTGCACGTACTTGCATGGCCTGTGGCGCAGTACTTGCGAACTTCCGGCGCCAGGTGTCGCCTGCGGCGAACTGTGGACTAGTGACCAGCACGGCCACCCTCGCAGGCATGGTGCAGCCTATGTTTGAGCGGCCCGATGCAGGCCTGGCGCCGCGTATCTGGGAAGTTGGCGCGCTATGCCGCGCCATTGCTGATGCGCTGCAGGCTCGCTTCAACCCGGTAGCGGTGCGCGGCGAGATCACGGGCTTTTCGCGCGCCTCCAGCGGGCATTGTTACTTCACGCTGAAAGACGGCCAGGGTCAGATCCGCTGCGCCATGTTCCGCCGTGCCGCCAGCGGGCTGGACTTCATGCCGCGTGATGGCGAGCTGGTCGAGGTGCGCGGCCAGCTCGGCGTGTACGAGGCGCGCGGTGACCTGCAGCTCATCGTGGAAGGCATGCGCCGCGCGGGGCAGGGCGCGCTGTTCGAGCAGTTTCTGCGCCTGAAGGCCCAGCTGGAGGCCGAGGGGCTGTTCACTGCCGCGCGCAAGCGGCCGCTGCCGGCCATGCCGCGCGGCATAGGCCTGGTCACATCGCCGGGCGCCGCCGCCCTGCACGACGTGGTGACGGCCCTGCGTCGGCGCGTGCCGCATATCCCGGTGGTGCTGGTGCCGGCCCTGGTGCAGGGCGCGCAGGCACCCGCGTCGATTTGCGATGCACTATCAAAACTGTATCTGCTTGCGCAGAAGGGACGGGCGTCAGAGGCTGATTTGCCTAAAAATTCCGAGATGCCGTTTATCGACGTCATCCTGCTCGTACGCGGCGGTGGTTCCATCGAGGATTTGTGGGCCTTCAACGACGAGCGCCTGGCGCGCACCATTGTGCAAAGCCCCGTGCCCCTGGTCAGCGGCGTGGGGCATGAGACCGATTTCACCATCGCCGACTTCTGCGCCGACCTGCGCGCACCCACGCCGACGGCCGCGGCCGAGCTGGTGAGCGAGCCGCGCGCCGTCTGGCTGGGGGCGCTCGACCTGCTGGCCGGGCGGCTGCAGGACGGCGTGCAGCGCCAGATCGACCTGCGCCACCAGCGGCTGGATCAGGCAGCCCAACGCCTGGGTCGGCCTTCCGGCCTGGTCGCCCGCCAGCAGCTGCGCCTGTCCGGCCTGGCCCAGCGCATGCGCCACGCCGCACTACTAAAAACGCAGCGCCTCGCGCAGTCTGGTAAAGCGCTGCAGGCCCATTTGCCGCAAATCATGCAACGCAGCCTGGTGCAGCGCCGTGAACGCCTGGAGCGCGCCGCCCTGCGGCTGGAGCTGCTCAACCCGCAGCTGGTGCTGCGGCGCGGCTACGCCCTGCTGACCGACGCCCAGGGCCAGCCCGTGATGCGGCCCGCCCAGGTGCGCCCGGGCGAGGCCGTGCATGCCCGGCTGGCCGAGGGCGAGCTGGATCTCACCGTGGCCCAGCGTCGGCTGCTGTAACTGTCTATACCGCAGCCGGCGGTGGCGGCATATGGCCGGCCGCAGCGCGGACTGCTATTACTTTCTACAATGCCCGCTGCCCCGCCGTTGCAGGCATCGGCGGTTTCTCAACACAACCCACGAAGGACGACACCATGGAACATACCCTGCCGCCACTGCCCTATGCGATTGACGCCCTGGCCCCGCACTACAGCCAGGAAACGCTGGAGTACCACCACGGCAAGCACCACAACGCCTATGTGGTGAACCTGAACAACCTGCAGAAGGGCACCGAGTTCGAATCGATGTCGCTGGAAGACATCGTCAAGAAGTCCAGCGGCGGCATCTACAACAACGCCGCCCAGATCTGGAACCACACCTTCTTCTGGAGCTGCATGGCACCCCAGGGCGGCGGCGAACCCACGGGCGCGCTGGCCGCTGCCATCAACGCCAAGTGGGGCAGCTACGCCGCCTTCAAGGAAGCCTTTGTGAAGAGCGCCGTGGGCAACTTCGGCTCGGGCTGGACCTGGCTGGTGAAGAAGGCTGACGGCTCGGTGGACATCGTCAACACCGGCGCCGCCGGCACGCCCCTGACCACGGCCGACAAGGCGCTGCTGACGGTGGACGTGTGGGAGCACGCCTACTACATCGACTACCGCAACCTGCGCCCCAAGTTCGTCGAGACCTTCCTGGACAAGCTGGTCAACTGGAAGTTTGCCGAGGCCAACTTCGCCTGACCTGGCGCTGGCGCCAAGAATCAGGGCCCGGGGAGCGATCCCCGGGCCCTTTTTCTTGACTCTTGTATAAGACTGGCAAAAAAAACCGCATCACCCCGGCGTAAATTTTGCATTACGGGATTTGATTGCGATAAATGGGAGTTTGTCAGTTTCCCTCAAGCACAATGTCATATCTTCACCGCGCGGGCCCAGGCGTCAGCGCGTGGGACAGCTTCACCCCCCCTGTGTTTTGTTGACCTGAGAGACAAGATGAGCACTGAACAACCCACCATCATCTATACCCTGACCGACGAGGCTCCGCGCCTGGCCACGGCCTCGTTCCTGCCCATCGTGCGCGCCTTTGCCGCGCCGGCGGGCATCAATGTGGCCGAGAGCGACATCTCGGTCGCCGCCCGCGTGCTGGGTCAGTTCCCGGAGGCGCTGACCGAGGCGCAGCGCGTGCCCGACACCCTGGCCGAGCTGGGCAAGAAGACGCTGCAGGCCGACGCCAACATCATCAAGCTGCCCAACATCAGCGCCTCGGTGGCGCAGCTGATGGCCGCCATCAAGGAACTGCAGGGTAAGGGCTATGCCATTCCCGACTTCCCCGAAGACCCGAAGACGGACGAAGAAAAAGCCATCCGCGCCAAGTACAACAAGTGCATTGGCTCGGCCGTGAACCCCGTGCTGCGCGAGGGCAACTCCGACCGCCGCGCGCCCCGCGCCGTCAAGGAATACGCGCGCAAGAACCCACACAGCATGGCCGAGTGGAGTCAGGCCTCGCGCTCGCATGTCTCGCACATGCACAAGGGCGACTTCTATCACGGCGAAAAGTCGATGACGCTGGACAAGGCGCGCGACGTGAAGATGGAGCTGATCACCAAGAGCGGCAAGACCATCGTCCTGAAGCCCAAGGTCAGCCTGCAGGATCGTGAGGTCATCGACTCCATGTTCATGAGCAAGAAGGCGCTGGTGGCCTTCTACGAAAAGGAGATCGAGGACGCGCGCAAGACCGGCGTGATGTTCTCGCTGCACGTCAAGGCCACGATGATGAAGGTCTCGCACCCCATCGTCTTCGGCCACTGCGTGAAGATCTTCTACAAGGAAGCCTTCGAGAAGCACGCCAAGCTGTTCGAAGAGCTGGGCGTGAATGTCAACAACGGCATGGTCAACCTGTTCGACAAGCTGGAGACCCTGCCGTCGGCCCAGCGCGACGAGGTCATGCGCGACCTGCATGCCTGCCACGAAAACCGCCCCGAGCTGGCCATGGTCGATTCGGCCAAGGGCATCACCAACTTCCACTCGCCCAACGACGTGATCGTGGACGCATCTATGCCCGCCATGATCAGGAACGGCGGCAAGATGTGGGGTGCCGACGGCCGCCTGAAGGACGTCAAGGCCGTGATGCCCGAGTCCACCTTCGCCCGCATCTACCAGGAGATGATCAACTTCTGCAAGTGGCATGGCGCCTTCGATCCCAAGACCATGGGCACGGTGCCCAACGTCGGCCTGATGGCCCAGCAGGCCGAGGAATACGGCAGCCACGACAAGACCTTCGAGATCACCGAGGACGGCGTCGCCAACATCACCGACCTGGCCACTGGCGAGGTGCTGATGAGCCAGAACGTCGAGACCGGCGACATCTGGCGCATGTGCCAGGTCAAGGACGCGCCCATCCGCGACTGGGTCAAGCTGGCCGTCACGCGCGCGCGCCAATCGGGCATGCCCGTCGTCTTCTGGCTCGACCCCTATCGCCCGCACGAGAATCAGCTCATCACCAAGGTCAAGATGTACCTGCACGAGCACGACACCACCGGCCTGGACATCCAGATCATGAGCCAGGTGCGCGCCATGCGCTTCACGCTGGAGCGCGTGATCCGCGGTCTGGACACCATCAGCGCCACCGGCAACATCCTGCGCGACTACCTGACCGACCTGTTCCCCATCATGGAGCTGGGCACCAGCGCCAAGATGCTGTCCATCGTCCCGCTGATGGCTGGCGGCGGCATGTACGAGACCGGCGCCGGCGGCTCCGCACCCAAGCATGTGCAGCAGCTGACCGAAGAAAATCACCTGCGCTGGGACAGCCTGGGCGAATTCCTGGCCCTGGCCGTGTCGCTGGAAGACCTGGGCATCAAGAACAAGAATGCCCGCGCCAAGCTGCTGTCCAAAACGCTGGACGCCGCCACCGGCAAGCTGCTGGACAACAACAAGAACCCCAGCCCCAAGACCGGCCAGCTGGACAACCGCGGCAGCCAGTTCTACCTGGCCATGTACTGGGCGCAAGAGCTGGCCAGCCAGACCGAAGACGCCGAGCTGGCCGCCAAGTTCGCCCCGCTGGCCAAGCAACTGGCCGACAACGAGGCAAAAATCGTCGAAGAGCTGCGCGTGGTGCAGGGCCA
>JAGPIX010000222.1 GCA_018054745.1 Alicycliphilus sp. | reverse complement strand
GGAACCAGCTTGGCCTTGATGTTGAGGGTCAGGGTGCGCAGCGTGCCGGTGAAGCCGTCTTTGTCCGCGGTGAAGGTGCCGATGGTTGCCATGATGAATCTCCTTACGGTTGAACAAGGTTCGCGCCTATCGCGTCCTTGTTGTGATCCGACCGGCGGTGGACGGGCGGGCTGCACCGCTTGCGGTCGCAACGCAGTGGAGAACCGGGGGGCAAAAACAATTTGTCCTGCGAGGAGCCGCACAGCGGCGGGGAAATTGTTTTCGCCGGACGGTTGCAGCCATGAAGCCCGAGGCGCAGCCGCGCCCCCGCCAGGATTCACAAGAACACAAGGACGCCTTGGGCCGAACCACCCCCCATCCGAAAGGAGCCATGGCCACCCCGGCATCCCCGCACGAAGGCTTCAGCGGCACGCCCCCTGACTCGACAAGGCCATTCCCCAACGACCAGCGGGAATGCGCCTCATCCCATGCAGGCGGTCATGCTGAACGCACGGTGTGGAGTCCCCAGCAAGGCCGAGCGACCATCCGTGAACCGTCCTTCGTGACAACACGGGCAATGAGCCCCCAGCGTCGTGGACGGCACGCATTCGCACAACCTGCCGCAGCAAGCCCCGGCGTACCCACCGGGCACTGCCCATGCGACGGGGCGCTGGCCCGGCCGATCCGGCGCTGCCGGTTCGGTGGTATCGAGGGGCGCCAAGCCTGCGCGGCGGGGATAGCCCGCAGGGCTTTCCCCCGGAGGTAAGCGCTGCGCCGCAGGCGCGAAGGTGCGTGAGGGATAGCCGCCGAATGGACGTGACGACAAAGTCGGCACGGGGCGCAGCCCAATAGCCCGGCGGCGCATTGCGCCGATACGCCCTGCTGCATCAACGCTCAAACCAGCCCCGCATCATCGAGGCGTTATGGAATCGGTGTAAGGTGATATTTGCCCCTCGATTCGTAAGTTCACCCTCCATGACAGGCCGCTCCTCCATCCTCGCCGCCCTGGCCGCCGCACTGCTGTTCGGTGCTAGCACGCCCTTCGCCAAGCAGATGGTCGGCGACGTGTCGCCCATCATGCTGGCCGGCCTGCTGTACCTGGGCAGCGGCATCGGCCTGTGGACCGTTCGCCTCATCAGAGATCGCGGCTTTGCCGCGCTCGGCCTGCCCGCGCGGGAATGGCCCTGGCTGCTTGGCGCCATCGCCAGTGGCGGCGTGCTGGGCCCCTTGCTGCTGATGATCGGGCTGGCGCACACCACGGCCGCCGATGCCTCGCTGCTGCTGAATATGGAGGCGGTGCTGACGGCCGTGCTGGCATGGGTCGTCTTCCGGGAAAACGCCGACCGACGCATCGTGCTGGGCATAGCCTTCATCGTGGCGGGTGGCCTGCTGCTGGCCTGGCCGCAACACGATGGCATGGGACAGAGCAGCACGCTGGGCAGCTTGGCCGTGGCCGGCGCCTGCCTGTGCTGGGCCGTGGACAACAACTTGACGCGCAAGGTGTCGGCCTCTGATGCGGTTTTCATCGCGGGCACCAAAGGACTGGTGGCGGGCGCCACGAACCTCGCGCTGGCACTGGCGCTCGGCGCAACGCTGCCGGCCTGGCCGCGCGTGGCACAGGCCATGAGCGTCGGACTGGCCGGCTACGGCGTCAGCCTGGTGCTGTTCGTGCTGGCCTTGCGCGGCCTCGGCTCGGCCCGCACGGGGGCGTACTTCTCGACAGCACCCTTCATCGGAGCCGCCATCGCCATCGTGGCCCTGGGTGAGCCGACCTCGGGTGTGTTCTGGCTGGCGGCGGCGCTGATGGGGGTGGGCGTCTGGCTGCACCTGACCGAGCGGCACGAACACGCGCACACGCATGAGCCCCTGGCACATGCCCACCGGCATGTGCATGACGAACACCACCGCCACACACATGACTTCCCCTGGGATGGCGTCGAGCCGCACGCCCACCCGCATCGGCATGAGCCCCTCTCGCACCGCCATCCGCACTTCCCGGACGTGCATCACCAACACAGCCATTAGCGCATGTGAGACCAGGCCCTGACCGAGCCGGCATAGCCGGTTCGGCGGTGCAGCAGGAGCGCCAAGTGCAGCGCCGCAGGCGCGAAGGCGTGGAAATCTAAGCTTCGCGGGTGTCAGTCTGACCCCAAAGCATGAATGATGGGGCAGTTCCCCTTCATCGCACCTGCATCGCACTGGCACAGCAGTGCCGTGAGTGCCTTGCGCATTGCCACCAAATCGGCCAGCTTGGTTTCGATCGTTTGTAGCTTGTGCGAGGCCAGTTCGCGCGTTTCGGCGCAGGCATGGGCCTCGTCGAGTTTGAGCAGGCCGCCGATCTCCTCCAGTGTGAAGCCCAGCGCCTGCGCCCGCTTGATGAAGCGCACGCGCTTGACCGTGGTGGCGTCGTAGCGGCGATACCCCTGGGCCGGCTTGTCCGGCTCCGGCATCAGTCCGCGCCGCTGGTAGTAGCGGATGGTCTCGACGTTGACGCCGGCCTCGTCGGCCAGGCTCCCTATCGTCAGCTCGCTCATTGTTCGCCCCCTTGACTCCGTAGCATGGTACGGAGTTTAGAGTGGCAAGTATCGAAGACGTTTCCACACACCCATGCCCACCTTCAACTTCAAGAACTCGCTCGTCGCCGGGGCGCTGGCCGCCATCGGCGCCTCGGTGTGCTGTGTGGTGCCGCTGGTGCTGCTGATGATGGGCATCGGTGGCGCCTGGATCGCCAGTCTCACCGCACTGGAGCCGCTGCGGCCCTGGTTCATTGCGGCAACGTTTCTGTTCGTGGGTTTGGCGTTCCGGCGTCTGTACTTTCAGCAGCCGGCCTGCGAGCCCGGCGACGCCTGCGCCCGATCGAGCGTCCTCAAGCGCCAGCGGCTGATCTTCTGGATCGTCGCGCTGGTGCTTCTCGCCTTGTTGTCCGTGCCCTGGCTGGCACCC
>JAGPIX010000101.1:5675-10759 GCA_018054745.1 Alicycliphilus sp. | reverse complement strand
TTCACGCTGAACATCGCCGTGGCGCTGATGGTGATGATGGTCGCGGCCTACATGCTGCGGCCGCTGGACTTTGCCGCCTTCCCGTCGGTGCTGCTGCTCACCACGCTGATGCGCCTGTCGCTGAACGTGGCCTCGACGCGCGTGGTGCTGCTGGAGGGCCATACCGGCCCGGGCGCAGCCGGCGCGGTGATCGAGGCGTTTGGGCATTTCCTGATCGGCGGCAACTTTGCCGTCGGCCTGATCGTGTTCGCCATCCTGGTGGTCATCAACTTTGTCGTCGTCACCAAGGGCGCGGAGCGCATCGCGGAGGTGTCGGCGCGCTTCACGCTGGACGCCATGCCCGGCAAGCAGATGGCGGTGGACGCCGATCTGAACGCCGGCCTGATCGACGAAAAGGAGGCCAAGCGCCGGCGCGCCGAGGTGCAGGAGGAGGCCAACTTCTTCGGCTCCATGGACGGCGCGAGCAAGTTCGTACGCGGCGACGCGGTGGCCGGCATCCTGATCCTGATCATCAACATCGTCGGCGGCTTTGCCATCGGCATGCTCTCGCACGGCCTGTCGGCCGGCGACGCGGCCAACAGCTACATCCTGCTGGCCGTGGGTGACGCGCTGGTGGCGCAGATTCCGGGCCTCTTGATCTCGGTGGCGGCGGCCATGGTGGTCTCGCGCGTGGGCAAGGAAAAGGACATGGGCCAGCAGATCGTGCAGCAGCTGTTCATGTCGCCGCGCGTGCTGGGCGTGACGGCCGGCGTGCTGATCCTGCTGGGCGTGATACCGGGCATGCCGCATGCTGTGTTCCTGGTGATCGGCAGCGGCCTGGCCTGGGGTGCCTGGCTGCTGCTGCAGCGCCAGAAGCAGGCCGCCGTCGAGCCCGAGGCACCACCCGTCCCCATGGGCGACGGCGAGGCCAGCTGGGACGACCTGCAACCCGTGGATCTGCTGGGCCTGGAGCTGGGCTACCGCCTGATCGCCCTGGTGGACAAGAACCGCCAGGGCGACCTGCTCACGCGCATCAAGGGCGTGCGGCGCAAGTTTGCCCAAGAGGTGGGTTTTCTGCCGCCGCCGGTGCATGTGCGCGACAACCTCGAACTGAAACCCAGCGGCTACCGCGTGCTGCTGCGTGGCGTGGTGGTGGGCGAGGGCGAGGCCTTCCCCGGCATGTTCCTGGCCATCAACCCCGGCGGCATCTCCACGCCGCTGATTGGCACACCCACCACCGACCCGGCCTTCGGCCTGCCGGCGCACTGGATCGATGCCGGGCACAAGGAAGCGGCACAAATGGCGGGTTTTACGGTGGTTGATCCGGAAACCGTGATGGCCACCCATTTGTCACACTTGATGCAAGTACAGGCCGCCAGGCTCCTGAGTCGCACCGAGGTGCAGCAGCTCGTGGAGCATGTGGCCAAGCTGGCCCCCAAGCTCATAGAAGAAGTGGTTCCCAAGATGGTCTCGATCACGACGTTCCAGAAAGTGCTGCAGCTCTTGCTGGAAGAGTCCGTGCACATCCGCGACATCCGCACCATCATCGAAACCCTGGCCGAGCATGCCGCCAGCGTCACCGACCCCGCCGAGCTGGCACGGCGCGTGCGCATTGCGCTGGCGCCGGCCATCGTGCAGCAGATCTACGGGCCGACGCGCGAGCTCGCCGTGATCGCCATCGAACCCGGGCTGGAGCGCCTGCTGGTGCAGGCCCTCTCCAATGCCAATGGCCAGGCGCTGGATCCGGGCGTGGCCGACCTGCTGACACACAAGGCGGCCGAGGTGGCGCTCAAGCAGGAGGAACTGGGCATGCCCGCCTGCCTGCTGGTGCCCGACGTGATTCGCAGCCCCATCGCCCGTCTGGTGCGCCGCGTGGCGCCGCGCCTGCAGGTGCTGGCGCACAGCGAGATTCCTGAAACCCACACCATCCGCATCGGCCCCATCCTCCAAGGTGCATCGTCATGAACATCAAACGCTTTACCGCCCCCACCGCCCGCGAGGCCCTGGCCAAGGCGCGCATGGCCTTCGGCGACGGCACGCTGATCCTGTCCAACCGCCCCACGGCCGAGGGCGTGGAGGTGATGGCCACGGCCGAGGAAACCCTGTCGTCCAGCCTGCAGGGCGACGCCGATGCAGAGCCCGGCAGCCGCCTGCAGCAGCGTGCCGACGACCTGGCCGCAAGCAAGCCGCAACGCCGGCTGAAAGACCAGCCCCGCCCCGCCGCCACGCCCGTCGCCGCACCGGCGCGCACCAGCGTGGCCAAGGACACCGAGCAGCTGGCCATGAGCACGCTGTCGTTCCAGGACTATGTGCGCGAGCGCATGCTGCGCCGTCGCCACGAGGCGCTGCAGGGCACGGGCAGTGCCACGCCCTTGACTGAGCGCGCCGCGCTGGAGCGCGGCCTGCCCGAGACACAGTTCGAGCGCCCGCTGAACCCCGCGCCGAACCGCGCATTTGAAGTCCACGCCGAAGCCGCGCCGCAGGCGCCAGCCGCCCAACCCGCGGCCATGCCCGTGGTGCGCCACAACCCGCTGCGCACCATGCATGCCGCCCTTGGCGCCGAGCAGCTCACGCCGCGCCGCACCGAGGCCGCCCCCACGCTGGCGGCCGGCGCCGGGCAGCAGCAGCTGATGCAGGAGCTGCAGTCCATGCGCAACCTGATCGAAGATCGCTTCAACACCCTGACCTGGCTCGGCCAGGCGCGGCAGAACCCGATACAGACCCAGCTCATGCTCAAGCTGATCCGCGCGGGCTACTCGCCGGCGCTGTCGCGCGCGGTGCTGGAGCATCTGCCCGAGCAGATCGAAGCCCCGGAGGCCGTGCGCTGGCTCATGGAGGTGCTGGAGCGCAACCTGCGCACCGACGCGCAGACACAGCCGCTGTACGAGCAGGGCGGCATCTACGCCATGGTCGGCGCCACCGGCGTGGGCAAGACCACCACCGCGGCCAAGCTGGCGGCGCACTGCGCACGCATTCACGGCCCGGGCAGCGTGGGCCTGATCACGCTGGACACCTACCGCGTGGGTGCGCACGAGCAGCTGCGCAGCTACGGCCGCATGCTGGGCGTGGTGGCGCACCTGGCGCATGACCGCGCCGCGCTGCAGGACCTGCTGGGCCTGCTGGCGGGCAAGAAGATGGTGCTGATCGACACCACCGGCGTGGCGCCACGCGACCCGCGCAAGCGCGAACTGCTGGACGTGCTGGATCTGCCCGAGGTGCAGCGCCTGCTGGTGCTCAACGCCAGCAGCCATGGCGACACGCTGGACGACGTGCTGACGGCCTTCAAGACCAGCGGCGCGCAGCAGGCCATCCTGTCCAAGGTGGACGAGGCCGTGAAGCTCGGCCCGGCGCTGGACGCGCTGATCCGCCACCAGCTGGAACTGCGCGGCGTGACCAACGGCCAGCGCGTGCCCGAGGACTGGGAGGCGGCCGACGCGCACAAGCTGATCGCCACCTCGATGCGCAGCAAGGTCAGCTCGGCCTTCGACCCCAAGGTGGGCGAGCTCAACTTCTTCTTCTCGCCCGCCACCGAAGCGGCCCAGAACCAAGGACTGGCCCATGTTGCTTGACACCGCCATCCACCAGGCCATGGGCCTGAACAGCATCACGCCGCAGCGCGAGCTGCGCCTGTTGCCCGTGGTCAGCCAGCCCGATGGTGGCCCGTGGCTGGAGATGCTGTGGCAGCTGTGCTGGCACCTGCAGCGCCTGGGCTATCCCGTGGTGGTGCTGGACGCAACGGCCCAGGAAAGCCACCGCAGCCCGGGCCTTGCGCAACTGCTGGGCGCCCGCCCCTGGCCCGGTGCCGAGGCATTGAACGACGCGAGCGACGACGGCTCCCTGGCCGTGCTGCCCGCCGCACGCGGCCTGGCCTGGCTTGCCGGGCAGGCAGAGCTGGGCCAGGCCGGCGCCCTGCAGCGCCTGCAGCCACTGCTGCGCGCCTATGCCGCCGTGGTGCTGTACGCGCCACCCGAGCAGCTGGCACCGCTGCTGCACGGCAGCACCAGCGTGCCCCTGGTCATGACCGGCCCGGGCGCGCAGGGCATGGTGCGCAGCTATCGCCAGCTCAAGCATATGGCGCTGCATGCCGGCGTGCGCTGCACGGTCGCCGCCATCGTGGCGCCTGACGCCCAGGCGCAGCCGCGCCAGACCGCCGAGGCCCTGGCCACGCTGGCGCGCAGTGCCCGCCAGCACCTGGGGCAGCATATCCACACCACCAGCGTGGCTGCGGCGCGCGCCCAGGACATCCAGCGCCTGGCGCTGCAGCTGCTGGAAAATGCCGCCACCCTGGACCCCGCCACGCCCCTGCTGCAGCCGCCCGGCGCCTGCGCCACGGCCACGCACCCGGACTGGAGCCACTGAGACGATGTACACCGCCAAAGGCCAGCTCAACCGCGACGCGATGTTTCACCAGCATATGCCGCTGGTGCGTCGCATTGCCCACCACATGATCGCCAAGCTGCCACCCAACGTGGAGCTGGACGACCTGATACAGGTGGGCCTGATCGGCCTGACCGACGCGCTCACACGCTACGAGGTCACGCAGGGCGTGCAGTTCGAGACCTTTGCCAGCCAGCGCATCCGCGGCGCCATGCTCGACGAGCTGCGCGGCGGCGACTGGATGAGCCGCGGCGCGCGCAAGAGCCAGAAGGACATCGAGCAGGCCATGCACCGCGTCGAGCAGCGCCTGGGGCGCAGCCCCCTGGAATCCGAGATCGCCGCCGAGCTGGGCATGCAGCTGGACGAGTACCAGTCGCTGCTGGGCAAGGTGCGCGGCACGCAGCTGGTGTACCTGGAGGACATGGGCGGCAGCGACGAGGGCGAGGAAGGCTTCCTCGACCGCCACGCGGCCGACGAGGACGCCGACCCCATGGCCGTGCTGCGCGACCAGCGCCTGCGCGCCGCCCTGGTTGCCGCCATCAAGCTGCTGCCCGAACGCGAGCAGCACATCATGGGCATGTACTACGAGCACGACATGAACCTGAAGGAAATCGCCGCCGTCCTGGGCGTCACCGAGTCGCGCGTCTGCCAGCTGCACAGCCAGGCCATCGCCCGCCTGCGCACCAAGATGCGCGGGCACTGAAAGCCTCATTGGGGTCAGATTCCAA
>JAGPIX010000101.1:0-5575 GCA_018054745.1 Alicycliphilus sp. | reverse complement strand
GCAATTAATGCGATCAAGCGTTGTGTAGCGTCTCGCCCTCGCGTCGCGCGGCGCCGGTGGCGATGAGTTCCTGCACCAGCTCCTCTGTCCACTGGCCGGCCATGCGATCGGCAAAGTAGCGCTGGTGCAGCCGCGCGTAATAGGGCGTGGCGGCCAGCCAGGCGTGGACCTGGGTCAGCGGGGCCTGCTGCCATTCGAGCAGCTTGTATTTCAGCAGTACCTTGGCGGCGTAGCGGGCATGTCTCACGGGGTCGGCCTCGAAGCCCGCCAGGCGCCGGCGCGCGCGCGCGATGGCCTCGGGCACGTCGGCAAACACGCCGCCATGGCCGGGGATGACGGTCAGCGGCTGCAGGCGCGCTATCAGATCCAGCGTGGCACCCACCTCGGCAAAGGCGTCTTCACCGTCGAGCTCGGGGAACACCACGCCAAAGCCGTTTTCCCATAGCGCGTCGCCCGAGATCAGCAGGCGTGCGCGCGGCTCGAACAGCAGCACGGCGTGGTTGTCGTGGCCCGGCGCGGCGTGCACCTGCCAGGCGCGATCTCCGAGCTGCACCTCGCTGCCGGGCATCAGGCGCGCCTCGGCGCGAAAGCGCGGGCAGTCCTGGCCCGTGGGTGCGTAGCTCAGCGCCACCGGGTCCCAGTCCTGCACCTGATCCCACTGGCCCGGTGGGATCCAGGTCTGCACGGCCGGCCAGCGCGCCTGCAGCGCGGCGTTGCCACCGCAATGGTCGCTGTGCAGATGGGTGTTGAGCAGCAGATCCAGCGGCCGCCCGCCCAGGCTGGACTGCACCAGCGCCACGGTCTGCGCGGCGTTGCTGCAATAGCCGCTATCGACCAGGGCCGTGGCGTCGCGCCCCAGGAACAGCAGGTTGTTGGCCGACAGCCAGCTGCGCTCCATAACAATGATTTCTGGTGGTAGGGCAATATGGGTAAGCGGCATCAGCTATTAAATAGATAGTAAAATTTCAGGCGTGGGCGCGCAGTTCGCGCCGCAGTATCTTGCCCACATTGGTCTTGGGCAGCTCGTCGCGGAACTCTATGTACCGGGGGCGCTTGTAGCCGGTCAGCTGGTCGTGGCAATGGCGCGCCACCTCGTCCTCGGTCAGGGCCGGGTCGCTGCGCACGACGAAGATCTTGATGGCCTCGCCCTGGGCCTCGTCGGGCACGCCCACGGCCGCGCATTCGAGCACGCCGGGGCACAGCGCCACCACCTGCTCGAGCTCGTTGGGATAGACGTTGAAGCCGCTGACCAGGATCATGTCCTTCTTGCGGTCCACGATGCGCGTGTAGCCGCCCTCGTCCATGATGCCGATGTCGCCCGTGCGCATGAAGCCGTCGGCCGTGAAGGTGCGCGCGTTTTCCTCGGGCTGATTCCAGTAGCCGGGCATGACGTTGGGGCCGCGGATGCAGATCTCCCCGGCCTGGCCGGTCGCCAGGCTGGCGCCGGCGTCGTCCTTGATGGCGATGTCTATGCCCGGCAGCGGCAGGCCGATGCTGCCGCTGAAGCTGCTGGCGTTGACCGGGTTGTTGGTGCCTATGGCGCAGGTCTCGCTCATGCCCCAGCCCTCGATCATGGTGCTGCCGGTGAGCCTGTGCCATTGCTGCGCCGTGGACTCGCTGGCGGCCATGCCGCCGGCCTGGGAGACGCAGAGCTGCGAAAAATCGAGCTGCCGGAACCTGTCGTTCTGCAGCAGTGCGTTGAACAGCGTGTTCACCGCCGGCAGCAGGTGGAAGGGGCGCTTCTTCAGCACCTCGACAAACTTCGGTATGTCGCGCGGGTTGGGAATCAGCGTCAGGCGCGAGCCCTGGCGCAGCGCCAGCAGGCACAGCGTGAGGGCGAAGATGTGGTACAGCGGCAGCGCGGCGATGCTGTTGATGCGACCGGCGTCACCCACCCGGGCCAGCGCCGGGCTGAACCAGCTTTCTGCCTGCAGCGTGGCGGCGATGATGTTGCGCTGCGTCAGCACCGCGCCCTTGGACAGCCCGGTGGTGCCGCCCGTGTACTGCAGAAAGGCCGGCGTATCGGGCGTGACCTGCGCCGGCCGCAGCCTGCGGCGCGCGCCCAGGGCCAGGGCGCGCTTGAAACTCAGCACCTGGCGCCCGCCGGCCAGCGGCAGCTCATAGGCGGGCACCATCTTCGCCAGGTGGCGCACGGCAAAGCTGATCCAGCGCCCGTACCAGGGGCCGAGCAGGTCGCCCATCGATGCGATCACCACATGCTGCACGGCGCTGTGCTCTACCACCTCGGCCAGCGTGTGTGCGAAATTCTCCAGGATCACGATGGCGCTGGCGCCCGAGTCCTGCAGCTGGTGCTGCAGCTCGCGCGCGGTGTACAGCGGGTTCACGTTCACGCAGGTGTAGCCGGCGCGCAGCACGGCCGCCATGGTCACGGCGAACTGCGGCACATTGGGTAGCATGATGGCCACGCGCGCGCCCGGCGCCAGGCCCTGGCCCTGCAGCCAGGCGCCCAGCTGGCCGGACAGGCGGTCGAGCGCGCCATAGCTCAGCCAGCGATCCATGCACACCGAAAACGGCCTGTCGGCGTGGCGCGCAAAGGACTCGTCGAGCATCTGCGCCACCGACTGGTATTGGTCGGCATCAACATCGTGGGGCACGCCCGGGGGGTAATTCTTGAGCCAGATTCTGTCCATGAGGAGCCTTGTGAAGATCGCACGCATTGTCAAAGTGCGCGCCGCGCCGCCCTACCGGGCTTGTCCTATGTTTGGTCACTCCGGAGACAGCCGGTGACGAACGCGCGCTGGCAGCGCTGGCTGGTGGCCTGGCACGGGGTGCTGGTGCTGGTCTGGCTGCAGGGCTTCTGGCAGCGCTCGGTGCCGCTGGCGCTGGCCGGGCTGGTGGCCGTGCCGCTGCTGTCGCGGTTGACCATGCTGCCGCAATTCCTGCTCATGGCCTGGGTCTGCCGGCACGATGCGGCGCCACGCCTGGGCGCCGCACGGCTGCTGCGCGCCTGGTGGGCCGAGTCGCGCTGGGCCGCCCTGGTGTTTGGCTGGTGGCAGCCGTTTCGCATGCATGCCGTGCCCGACTGGCTGCCGCCGCGTGCGGCCGATAGGCCTGCGCCGCGCGGCGTGGTGCTGGTGCATGGCTTTCTGTGCAACCGGGCCTTCTGGACGCCCTGGTTCGCACCGCTGCGCGCGCGCGGCCATGCCTTTGTCGCCGTGACGCTGGAGCCGGCCTTCGGCTCCATCGACGATTACGCGCCAGCCATAGAAGCCGCCGTACGCCGCGTCACC
Organism: Alicycliphilus sp.; assembly: GCA_018054745.1. Classification (GTDB taxonomy): domain Bacteria; phylum Pseudomonadota; class Gammaproteobacteria; order Burkholderiales; family Burkholderiaceae_C; genus Alicycliphilus; species Alicycliphilus limosus. The sequence goes on along the minus strand of JAGPIX010000101.1, from coordinate 2,324 downwards.
GAGGCCACCGGTCAGGCCCCGCTCATCGTCGGCCACAGCATGGGTGGCCTGGCGATACGCGCCTGGCTGCGCGCCACGCCCGATGGCGATGCGCGCGTGCACCGCGTGGTCACGATTGGTTCGCCACACCACGGCACCTGGCCTGCCGCCCATGCGCGCAGCATCCCCGGCCAGCAGATGCGCCTGCACGGCCCCTGGGTGCAGCAGCTTGCGGCGCACGAGCCGCCCGCGCGCAGGGCGCTGTTCCGGTGCTGGTACAGCAACGGCGACAACGCCGTCTATCCCCCGGCTGCCGCCACGCTGGCGGGCGCGGACAACCGCTTCGTCGCCAGCCTGGCGCATGTGGAGCTGGCCTTTGACCCACGCGTGCTGGCCGATTGCCTGGAACTGATTAAATTGGGGTCAGATTCCAATTAACCGGCAATCAAAGCAAGCACCCCAGGCGTCAACCCACGTTGCCTGACAGCAACATCACACCGCCGACGAACCAGCCATCACCCGGTGAATGCGACTTTTTCGCGTCGATTATTGCAAATGCGATTGATTTGCAATAATAATCCGGCCCGAAATTCCGCTACTGTTGAGACGCACATGCCACCCTTTTCCGCCCTGAAGAAACCCAAAAGCCTGCGCATGGCCGCCGCGCTGCTGCCGCTGTCGGCCATGGCCCAGCAGGCACCGGCGCCCGCGCCGGTGCACACCCTGCCCGCCGTGACGGTGCAGGAGCAGGCCATAGACCCCAACCCCAACGCCGAGGTGGGTGCGCCCTACAAGGCCAGGACCTCGGCCGACACGCGCCACACGCGCCCGCTGGCCGAGACGCCGCAGACCATCCAGGTGGTGACGGGCGAGGCCATCCGCGACTCCGGCCAGACCGACCTGAAGAGCATTCTGGCCACCCAGCCCGGCATCACCCTGGGCACGGGCGAGAACGGCAACGCCTTTGGCGACCGCTACATCATCCGCGGCCAGGAGGCGCGCTCGGACGTGTTCGTGGACGGCCTGCGCGACCCCGGCATGACCACGCGCGAGAGCTTTGCCATCGAGCAGGTCGAAATCTCCAAGGGCCCCAACTCCAGCTTTGCCGGGCGCGGCTCGGCCGGTGGCGCGGTGAACGCCGTGACCAAGCAGGCCACGCTGGACTATGACTTCACGCGCATTTCGGCCGGCGTGGGCACCGACAAGCACCACCGCCTGACGATGGACGCCAACAAGGGTTTCAGCGACAGCTTCGCCCTGCGCGCCAATGTGCTGACCGCGGGCGAGGACGTGCCCGACCGCTCGCCGTCGCGCCGCCGCCGCGACGGCCTGGCGCTGTCCGGCCTGTGGGAGCTGAACAGCGACCTGTCGGTCACGCTGGATTACTACGGCCTGCGCGCCAAGGACAAGCGCCCCGACCTGGGCGGCTTCCTGGTGGGCACCACGCCCAACCGCCGTCCGGCCAGCGGCGTGCCCGTCTATGCGCAGAGCAACGACTTCGTGAACTCCGACGTGGACACGGTCACCGCGCGCATCGCCTACCGCTTCGCCCCCAACCTCAAGCTGACCAGCCTGACGCGCTACGGCCAGTCGGACAACGGCTACGCCACCACCGGCGCCTCGTTCAACGCCGGCGCCCAGCGCCCGGCCCTGGACAACGGCCACACCGGCTGGCAGGAGGTGAAGTACTTCGCCCACCAGGACAACCTGCGCTGGGACAAGGAGATCGCCGGCCTCAAGCATGAATTCATCTTCGGCTTCGAATACACCGACCACAAAGTCAAATCCGGCAACTACCGCGTCACCAACAGCGGCGCCACCAACTGCACCGTCTCCGGCAGAAACGGCCCCGCCCCCGGCTGGTGCCTCACCGACGCCGGCGGCAACACCCTGCCCAACCTGGGCGACCTGGCCGGGCGCAGCTACACGCGCCAGGGCATGACGCGCGACTGGCGCGTGAAAACCTTCGCCCTGTCGGCCATGGACACGGTGGACCTGACGGACAGGTGGACGCTATTTGGCGGCCTGCGCGCCGACCACTACGACCTGACGCTGGACACGCGCAACAACCAGACCGGCGCCATCACGGGCAACTACGGCTTCAACGACACCCTGGTCAACGGCCACCTGGGCGTGAGCTACAAGATCAACCCCATGGGCATGGTCTACGCCAGCTACGGCACGGCGCAGGACATCAACGGCGGCGAGCCCGACACCGGCACCAGCGCCGGCTACGGCGGCCTGGTGATCTTCAACGGCAGCGCCGCCGGCGCCAAGCCCGAGACCTCGCAGAACATCGAGCTGGGCACCAAGTGGAACCTGCTGGACGACAAGCTGCTGGCCAC
>JAGPIX010000221.1 GCA_018054745.1 Alicycliphilus sp. | reverse complement strand
CCAGCGTGGTCTTGGCGCTGAAGCCGAACTTGCCGTTGGCCTCGCGCTGCAGGCTGGTCAGGTCGAACAGCAGCGGGCTGGCCTGGGTGGTGGGCTTGCTTTCCTCCGTCACCGTGGCGGCCTTGCCACGCACGGCGTGGGCTATTGTCTCGGCATCGCGCTGCGACCACAGGCGGTCGGCGCGGGCCTCGGGGTCGTCGCTTTTCTTCCATTGGGGGTCGAACCACTTGCCCAGGTATTCGCCGGCCTCGGCGTGAAAGCCGGCATGGATCTCCCAGTAATCGCGGCTGATGAACTTGCGGATCTTTTCCTCGCGCTCGACGACCAGCGACAGCGTGGGCGTCTGCACCCGGCCCACGGTGGTCAGAAAGAAGCCGCCGTCGCGCGAGTTGAAGGCCGTCATGGCGCGCGTGCCGTTGATGCCGACCAGCCAGTCGGCCTCGGAGCGGCTGCGCGCGGCGTGTGCCAGGCCTTGCATCTGCGCGTCGCTGCGCAAATGGTCGAAACCGTCGCGGATCGCCTGGGGCGTCATGCTTTGCAGCCACAGGCGCTTGATCGGCTTGGCCAGCGTGCCCTTGGCGCCGCCGGCGTATTGCTCGATCAGGCGGAAGATCAGCTCGCCCTCGCGCCCGGCGTCGCAGGCGTTGACGAGTTCGGTCACGTCCTTGCGCTTGGCCTGGCGCACCACGGCGGCCAGGCGGCTCTTGGTCTTGTCCACAGGCTTCAGGTCGAAGCGCGGCGGGATCACCGGCAGGTGGGCAAAGCTCCACTTGCCGCGCTTGACGTCAAATTCTTCGGGCGCCTGGATTTCCACCAGGTGGCCCACGGCGCTGGTGACCACGTAGCGCTCGTTCTCGAAGTGGTCTTCGTGCTTGTCGAACTTGCCCGCCACGGGCGTGAGGGCGCGCACGATGTCCTGCGCCACCGAGGGTTTTTCTGCGATTACCAGGGTCTTGGTCATTTGGTCGGTCTTCTATCAGTGCCATGCACGCCTTGGCGGCGCTTCTACAATCGGCCTTCGCATGCGCGCACGCGCACGCATGTGTGCCCATTCAAGTTAACAGAGTTTTTCCATGCCCCGCAGCAAAGCCATCGCAGCACCCACGCCAGCCGCAGGGCGGCGTATCCAGACCCGGCGCTCGGGCGTGCATGGCCGGGGCGTGTTTGCGCTGCAGGATATCGCCGAGGGTGAGGTCATCATCGAATACACCGGCCAGGTCATCAGCTGGCAGGAGGCGCAAGAGCGCCACCCACACGACCCGAAACAACCGAATCACACCTTTTACTTCCACGTCGATGAAGACCGCGTGATAGACGCCAAGGTGGGCGGCAACTCCGCGCGCTGGATCAACCACAGCTGCAACCCCAACTGCTTTGCCGATGAGCAGGACGGCCGCATCTTCATCACCGCGCTGCGCAACATCGCCGCCGGCGAAGAGCTGAACTACGACTACGGCCTGATCATCGAGGAGCGCTACACCAAGAAGCTCAAGCTGGAGTACCCCTGCTGGTGCGGCAGCCCGAACTGCCGCGGCACGCTGCTGGCACCCAAGCGCGGCTGGGCGCCGCCCGGGCCTAAAGGGCAGCGCGCATGAACACCACACCCGCGCAATGGCCGGCCGAGGCCATCTGGCAGGCGATTGAGCCGCTGCTGCCGGGCTTCACCGTCGAGGTGCTGCCCAGCATCGACTCCACCAGCAGCGAGCTGATGCGCCGCGCGCGCGCCGGTCGCCAGGAGCCCACGCTGCTCGTGGCCGAGCAGCAGACCGCCGGGCGCGGCCGCCTGGGGCGCGAATGGCACACCGGCACCTACGAGGGCACGGGCCTGCTGCCGGCGCTGACGTTCTCGCTGGGCCTGCCGCTGGCGCCGCATGACTGGTCGGGCCTGTCGCTGGCCGTGGGCGTAAGCGTGGCCGAGAGCCTGCAGCCGAAGCTGCCCGCCGTGGCCAGCGGTCGCCCGCGCATCCTGCTGAAATGGCCCAACGACCTGTGGCTGCAGGACGATCGCAAGCTCGGTGGCATTCTGGTGGAGACCGCCAGCTTTGCCGCGGCGCCCGGCGAGCCACGCTATGTGGTCGTGGGCATAGGCCTGAACCTGCTGCCCGTGCTGACTGAAGGCCTGCGCACACCGCCCGCCTGCCTGCGCGAGGTGGATGCCGCGCTGACCGCCCCCAAGGCCCTGGCGCGCATCGCCGCGCCACTGGTGCAGGCCCTGCTGGGCTTTGCCGAGGCCGGTTTTGCGCCCTTTCAGGCGCGCTTTGCACAGCGCGACCTGCTGGCCGGGCGCGCGGTGACGCTCAGCGACGGCACCCAGGGCCAGGCCCATGGCGTGACCGAGGACGGCACGCTGCTGGTGCACACGGCGCGCGGCATGCAGGCCATCACCAGCGCCGAGATCAGCGTGCGCCCCAGCGCCGCAGCGCGGCCGGCCTGAGAGGCTGAGAGGAACGCCCCATGCTGCGCCTTGCCGTCCTGCTTTTGCTGCTGGCCAACGCCGGCTACTACGCCTGGTCGCACGGCCTGCTGCAGGGCCTGGGCCTGGCGCCGGCAGCCACGACCGAACCACAGCGCCTGCAGCAGCAGATTGACCCGCAGAACCTGCGCCTGCTGCCGCCGGGGGGCCAACCGGCACCCGCTGCCGAGCCCCAGCCCGAATCCAGCAACAGCGCCAGCGCAGCCGAACCACCCGCCTGCCTGCAGGCCGGCGTGTTTGACGCGCGCCAGGCAGAGCTTTTGCGCAAGGCGGCGACGCGGCTGCCCGCCGGCAGCTGGAGCCTGGAGCCGGTACAGGCGACACGCCGCTGGATGGTCTACATGGGCCCGTTTGCCGACGAGGACACCCTGGCCAAGCGGCGCAACGAACTGCGCGCCATCGGCGTCGCCTACGACAGGCCGGGCGCGGCGCTGGAGCCCGGCCTGTCGCTGGGGCGCTATTCCAGCGCCGAGGGCGCGCTGCGCGC
>JAGPIX010000021.1:21002-31591 GCA_018054745.1 Alicycliphilus sp. | reverse complement strand
GCAAGAGCGGCATCCGCGCGGTGGAGAAGTTCACCGAGCTGGGCCTGCGCAGCCAGGTGGCCGGCCGGCCCGAGATCGACATCGAGGCGCGCATAGACCGCAAGCAATTGCGCTTCATGGGCGACGCCGCGGCCTACGCGCAGATCGCGCTGGAAGATGCGATCAAGCAGGCCGGCTTGAGCCCCGAACAGGTGAGCCACCCGCGCACCGGCCTGATCATGGGTTCGGGCGGCGGCTCGCCGGCCAACCAGATCGAGGCCGCCGACACGCTGCGCGAGAAGGGCATTCGCCGCGTCGGCCCGTACCAGGTCACGCGCTGCATGAGCAGCACGGTGTCGGCCTGCCTCGCGACCAACTTCAAGGTCAAGGGCATCAACTACTCCATCACCTCGGCCTGCTCGACGTCGGCGCATTGCATTGGCGCGGCGGCGCAGCAGATCGCCTGGGGCATGCAGGACGTGATGTTTGCCGGCGGCGGCGAGGAATTGAGTTGGGGCATGGCGCTGCTGTTCGACGGCATGGGCGCCATGTCGGCCAAGTACAACGCCACGCCCGACAAGGCGTCCCGCGCCTATGACGCCCATCGCGACGGCTTTGTGATCGGCGGCGGCGGCGGCGCCGTGGTGCTGGAGAGCCTGGAACATGCCCTGGCGCGCGGCGCCACCATCCTGGCCGAGGTCGTGGGCTTTGGTGCGACGAGCGACGGCGAGGACATGGTCGCGCCGTCCGGCGACGGCGCCGTGGCCTGCATGCGCCAGGCCATGGAGGGGCTGGCTGACCCCATCGACTACATCAACACCCATGGCACCTCCACGCCGGTGGGCGACATGCAGGAGGTGCGCGCCATGCGCGCCGTGTTTGGCGACCAGGTGCCGCCGTTTTCCAGCACCAAGTCGCTGACCGGCCACTCGCTGGGCGCCACCGGCGTGCAGGAGGCGATCTACTGCCTGATCATGCTGCAAAAGGGCTTCATCGCCGGCTCGGTCAACGTCGAGACGCCCGACCCCGAACTGGACGGCATGCCCCTGGTCACCACGACCCGCGACGCCGAGTTGACCCAGGTGCTGTCCAACAGTTTCGGCTTTGGCGGCACCAACGCCAGCCTGGTGTTGCGCCGCTGGCAGGGCAGCTGATTTTTGCCGCCCCGGTAGAAACCCGGGGGTCTGGCGACAACTCCACCACCTAGAATCTACGGTTGCGCTTTTGGCGCTTCAGGGACAGGGCGCCACGATCTGGCGCCCTGTTCTGTTCCTAACGCTGTGCCCGACACAATTTGGCACAAGGAGAATAGTGGATGACCCCGCACACAGCCCTACGGCTGCATGTGCCCGAGCCTACTGGCAGGCCGGGCTGCAAGACCGACTTTTCCTACCTCTCCGTCTCGCCCGCAGGCAGCGTGCGCAGACCCCCACCCGATACCGCCCCCGCAGACACCGCCGACCTGGCCACCAGCCTGGTGCGCGTGCTCGATGACGATGGCAAGGCGCAAGGCCCCTGGGCCCCGGCCATGCACCCCGAACGCATGCGCCGCGGCCTGCGCGCGATGATGAAGACGCGCATCTTCGACGCGCGCATGCTGCTTGCCCAGCGGCAGAAAAAGCTCTCCTTCTACATGCAGTGCCTGGGTGAGGAGGCGATCGCCGTGGCGCATTCCATGGCGCTGCAGGACGGGGACATGTGCTTTCCCACCTACCGCCAGCAGGGGCTCTTGCTGGCGCGTGACGATGTCTCGATGGCCGAGATGATCTGCCAGCTGATGAGCAACGAGGCCGACCCCATCAAGGGCCGCCAGCTGCCGGTGATGTACTCGTACAAGCGCGCCGGTTTCTTCAGCATCTCGGGCAACCTCGGCACCCAGGTGCCGCAGGCCGTGGGCTGGGCCATGGCGTCGGCCATCAAGGGCGACACGAAGATTGCGTCGGCCTGGATCGGCGACGGCTCCACGGCCGAGAGCGACTTCCACACCGCGCTCACCTTCGCCCATGTCTACCGCGCGCCGGTGATCATCAACGTGGTCAACAACCAGTGGGCCATCTCCACCTTCCAGGCCATTGCCGGCGGCGAGGGCACCACCTTTGCCCAGCGCGGCGTGGGCGTGGGCATTGCCTCGCTGCGCGTCGATGGCAACGACTTCCTGGCCGTCTACGCCGCCTCGCAATGGGCGGCCGAGCGCGCCCGCAGCAACTGCGGCCCGACCCTGATCGAGTGGGAAACCTACCGCGCCGGCCCGCACTCCACGTCGGACGACCCGAGCAAATACCGCCCCGCCGACGACTGGCAGCGCTTCCCGCTGGGCGACCCGATAGAGCGGCTGAAACAGCACCTGATCGTCATCGGCGAATGGAGCGAGGCGCAGCACGAGGCCGCGCACAAGGAGCTCGAAGCCGAGGTCATGGCCGCGCAGAAAGAGGCCGAGCGCCACGGCTCGCTGCTCGATGGCCGCGTGCCCAGCGCCGCGACCATGTTCGACGATGTGTACAAGGACATGCCGGAGCACCTGCGCCGGCAGCGCCAGCAGATGGGGGTCTAAGCCATGGCAGAACACAACCAAGTCCAGGGCGGCGTCCCCATGACCATGATCCAGGCGCTGCGCTCGGGTCTGGACGTGATGATGGGTCGCGACGACAACGTCATCGTCTACGGCGAGGACGTGGGTTACTTCGGCGGCGTGTTCCGTGTCACCGAGGGCCTGCAGGCCAAGTATGGCAAGACGCGCTGCTTTGACGCGCCGATCAACGAATCGGGCATCGTCGCCACGGCCATCGGCATGGCGGCCTACGGATTGAAGCCCGTGGTCGAGATCCAGTTCGCCGACTACTTCTACCCGGCCACCGACCAGATCGTCTCCGAGGCGGCGCGCCTGCGCCACCGCTCGGCGGGCGACTTCAGCGCCCCCATGGTGATCCGCATGCCCTGCGGCGGCGGCATCTATGGCGGGCAGACGCACAGCCAGAGCCCCGAGGCCTTCTTCACCCATGTCTGCGGCCTGCGCACGGTCATGCCGAGCAACCCGTATGACGCCAAGGGCCTCTTGATCTCGTCCATCGAGTGCGAAGACCCGGTGATCTTCCTGGAGCCCAAGCGCCTGTACAACGGCCCCTTCGACGGCCACCACGACAAACCCGTCGTGCCCTGGTCCAAGCACGACATGGGCCGCGTGCCCGAGGGCTACTACAACGTGCCGCTGGACAAGGCCGTGGTGTTCCGCCCCGGCAAGGCGGTGACGGTGCTGGCCTACGGCACCATGGTCTGGGTGGCCGAGGCGGCAGCGCGCGAGGCCGGCGTGGACGCCGAGATCATCGACCTGCGCAGCCTCTGGCCGCTGGATCTGGACACCATTCTGGAGTCGGTGAAGAAGACCGGCCGCTGCGTCGTGGTGCACGAGGCCACGCGCACCAGCGGCTTTGGCGCCGAGCTGACCGCGCTGGTGCAGGAGCATTGCTTCTATCACCTCGAAGCCCCCATAGAACGCGTGACGGGTTGGGACACCCCCTATCCGCACGCCCAGGAATGGGCGTATTTCCCCGGCCCGGCGCGCGTCGCCGAGGCCCTGAAGCGCGCAGTGGAGGCATGACATCATGGGTATTTATGTAATTCGCGTGCCCGACATTGGCGAGGGCATAGCCGAGGTGGAGCTGGTGACCTGGAATGTGCAGCCGGGCGACAGCGTGACAGAGGATCAGCATCTGGCCGACGTGATGACCGACAAGGCCACCGTCGAGGTGCCGTCGCCCGTGCACGGCAAGGTGATTTCTCTGGGCGGCGCCGTGGGCCAGGTGATGGCCGTGGGCGCCGAACTGGTGCGCCTGGAGGTCGAGGGCGAGGGCAATCTAAAGGAAAATTCGGCTCCAACGCCCACCAGTAAAGCGCAAGCAGCTCCTGTTTCAGTAGCTGTACCTGCGCCAGTGGCGACCCCGGTGGCGCCGCCTGCCAGCGCCCCCGCGCCCAAGGCCGCGCCCGCCCGGGCCGCACGCCCCGCCGCCGTGGCACGCAAGGAGGGCGAGCGCCCGCTGGCTGCGCCCTCGGTGCGCCGCCGTGCGCTGGATCTGGGCATTGACCTGCGCCTGGTCCACGGCAGCGGCCCGGCCGCGCGCATCGAGCACCACGACCTGGACGCCTTTGCCGCCGGCGGCGGCCAGGCGGCGGCCGTGGGCTCGCAGTACGTCGAGCGCCATGGCGAGGAGGCGATTCCCGTCATCGGCCTGCGCCGCAAGATCGCGCAGAAGATGCAGGACGCCAAGCGCCGCATCCCGCATTTCAGCTATGTCGAAGAGGTGGATGTGACCGAGCTGGAGGCCTTGCGCCAGCAGCTCAACAAGATCCACGGCGCCACGCGCGGCAAGCTCACGCTGCTGCCGTTTTTGGCCCGCGCCATGGTGCTGGCCCTGCGTGACTTCCCGCAGATCAACGCCCGTTTTGATGACGACGCCGGCGTGGTCACGCGCCACGAGGGCGTGCACTTAGGCATCGCCGCGCAGACCGATGGCGGCCTGATGGTGCCGGTGCTGCGCCATGCCGAAAGCCTGGACCTGTGGGCCTGCGCCGCCGGCATCGCCCGCGTGGCCGAGGGCGCCAAGAGTGGCAAGCTGGGGCGTGACGAGCTCTCGGGCTCCACCATCACCCTGACCAGCCTGGGGGCGCTCGGCGGCATCGTCAGCACCCCGGTGATCAACCACCCCGAGGTGGCCATCGTCGGCGTCAACCGCATGGTCGAGCGCCCGATGCTGCGCAATGGCCAGGTGGTGGCGCGCCAGCTGATGAACCTGTCGTCCTCGTTCGACCACCGCGTGGTCGATGGCATGGACGCGGCGCAGTTCATCCAGGCGATACGCCAGCTACTTGAAACCCCGGCCCTGCTGTTTGTGGAGTGATGTGATGAAGGAATTGACTACCAAACTGCTGGTCATCGGCGGTGGTCCCGGCGGCTATGTGGCCGCGATACGCGCCGGCCAGTTGGGCATACCCACGGTGCTGGCTGAAGGAGTGCAGCTGGGTGGCACCTGCCTGAACATTGGCTGCATACCGTCCAAGGCGCTGATCCATGCGGCCGAGCAGTTCGAAACCGCGCGCCACCAGGCCGCGGGCTCGCAGCTGGGCATACGCGTGGCCGACCCGCAGATCGACATCGCGCAAACCGTGCGCTGGAAGGACGGCATCGTCACCCGCCTCACGGGCGGCGTGGGCGCGCTCTTGCGCAAGGCCGGCGTCAAGGTCTTGAAGGGCTGGGCGCAGATCGAGGACGGCAAGACGGCCATCGTGCAGGTGGACGGCGAGGCCGTGCGCGTGCGCTGCGAGCATCTGCTGCTGGCCACCGGCTCCGAGCCGGTCGAGCTGCCCAGCATGCCCTTTGGCGGCCCTGGAGGCCCGATCTGGTCATCGACGGACGCGCTCTCGCCCGACATCCTGCCCAAACGCCTGGTCGTCGTCGGCGCCGGCTACATCGGCCTGGAGCTGGGCATGGCCTACCGCAAGCTGGGCGTGGACGTGACGGTGGTCGAGGCCGCGCAGCGCGTGCTGCCCGGCTACGACGAGGAGCTGACCCAACCCGTGCTGGACGCGCTGCAAAAAAGCGGCATCGTGCTGCACCTGGGCTGCAGCGTGCAGGGCTGGGATGCAGAGCATGGCGTGCATGTGCGCAGCGACGAGCGCGCCGAGGAATTCGCCCTGCCCGCCGAGCGCGTGCTGGTCGCCGTCGGCCGCAGGCCGCGTACCGCGGGCTTTGGCCTCGAATCGCTGCAGCTGACCATGGCCGGGCGCCATGTGGCCATCGACGGGCATTGCCGCACCTCGATGCGCAATGTCTGGGCAATTGGCGATGTGACCGGCGAGCCCATGCTGGCGCACCGCGCCATGGCCCAGGGCGAATGCGTGGCCGAGCAAATCGCCGGCAAGAACCGCAGCTTCGCCCCCGTGGCCATTCCTGCCGTGTGCTTCACCGACCCCGAGGTGGTGGTGGCCGGCAAGACCCCGGGCGAGGCGCGCGCCGCCGGCATCGATTGCATCGATGCCGCCTTCCCGTTCGCCGCCAACGGCCGGGCCATGACGCTGGAGGCCACCGGCGGCTTCGTGCGCGTGGTGGCGAGGAAGAGCGACCATGTCATCCTCGGCTGGCAGGCCGTGGGCCGCGGCGTGTCCGAGCTCGCCGCCGCCTTCGGCCAGTCGCTGGAGCTGGGCGCGCGCCTGGAGGACGTGGGCCACACCATCCACGCCCACCCCACGCTGGGCGAGGCGGTGCAGGAGGCGGCGCTGCGTGCGCTGGGGCAGGCGCTGCATATCTGATGCCTGCTGCGCATCCAGCGCCTCGGCCGGCAGTCGACCGGCGCTGGCATGGGCCCGTCGCCGCTTGCGGGAGAGCCGCATCAGCGGATGCGGACCACTAGTGCAGTGTTCGGCGCTATCTGGAACATAAAACCGCGCCTTTTCGGCCCGGGCGGCGTTGCAAATCCTCGCGATAGCTACGGCTATCGCTACGGTTTGCGCCTTGCCCAGACCAAAAATCCATCGGTTTTATTTGTTCCATCAAGCATCAAACACTGCACTAGAAGTAGCGGGCCACCAGCGGTATCAGCAGCGCGGCCAGCAGCACCTGCAGACTCAAGGCCAGGCCGGCGTAGGCGCCGGCGTCGGCATTGACCTGCAGGGCGCGCGCAGCACCTATGCCGTGCGACACCGTGCCCAGGCCAAAGCCGCGCGCGATCCAATCGGCATCGCTGGTGCCAACGCCCAGAATGCGAAACAAGGCCTTGGCCGACAGCGCGCCGACCAGGCCCGCCAGCACGGCGAATACCGCCGCCAGCGCCGGAACGCCGCCGATTTTCTCGGCCACGCCCATGGCCACCGGGGCGGTGACGGATTTGGGCGCCAGCGAGCGCAGCACCTCGCCCGTCAGCCCCATGGCCCAGCCCGCCAGCACCGCCACGATGGCCGCCGTGGCGCCCCCGGCCAGCGCCGCGATCAGCAGGCGGCCCCAGTTGCGCGCCAGCTCCTCGCGTCTGTCCCACAGCGGAAATCCCAGCGCCACGACCGCGGGCCCGAGCAGGAAGTGAATGAACTGCGCGCCCGCAAAATAGGTGGGGTAGGGCACCTTGGTGAGCATCAGCGTCGTGCCCAGCACCACCACCGACCACAGCACCGGATTGGCCCAGGGGGCCTGGCCGGAGCGCACATACAGCCCGTGTGCAACCACATACACGGCCAGCGTGGCCGTCAGGCCGAACAGCGGCGCGGACGAGAGGTAAACCCAGAGCTGGACAAAATCAGGCATCGGTAGATCCCTCCTTGCGTGCATCCTGCGGGTTGCGCACCAGCGCGCGCACCAGCAGCGTCGTGACGGCCATGCCGGCCCAGGTGGACAGGGCAATGACCAGCATCAGCCTGACGCCATAGTCGCGCAGCAGATCAAGATGGGTGATGACGCCCACTCCCACCGGCACGAACAACAGCGACAGGTGCGACAGCAGATAGGTGGCCGCGGCATGCACCGGCTCGCGCAGCACGCGAAAGTGCAGCGACGCCACCAGCAGCAACATGCCCACGACAGGGCCGGGAAACGGCAGCCTGAGCAGACGGGCCAGGGCTTCGCCGACCAGCTGCAGCGTCAGCAGCCAGGTCATGCCTTGAAGTGCGCGCATGGGTTGGGTTCCTTTGAGAGATGGTGGATGGAGACGGCGGGTGGCTGTTGTACTGCAATCGTCAGGCGGCCGGTGGCTGGGCGCGCATGTCCGCCGCCCCCCGGCCGCGCCACTGGCCGGGCGTGGCACCGGTCCAGCGCCTGAAGGCGCGGGTGAACACGCTGGGTTCGGCATAGCCCAGGGCCAGCGCAATGTCGGACAGCGCGCGCGTGGTCTGCGCCACCGCCTGCAGGGCGGCGTCGCGCCGCACGCCGTCCAGCAGCGCGGAGTAGCTCAGGCCTTCGGCCCGCATGCGCCGCGCCAGGGTGCGCTCGGACAGGCCCAGGGCGCGCGCCGCCTGCGCCCGCGCCGGCGCCTGCCCCTGCAGCTGGCTGGCGATCCACATGCGCAGCGTCTGCTCCAGCCCGTCCTGCCGGGACAGGGCCGCCAGGCGCGCGGCCGCCTGCTGCTGGTGCGCTTGCGCCAGCTGGGCATTGGCCTGGGGCAGGGGCGCATCGAGCTGGGCGTTGGCCAGCAGCACGCCGCTGAAGGCCTGCTCGAAGTCCACCGGGCACTGGAACACCTCGCGGTAGCCGGCCAGCGGGCCGATGCGCGCCTGGCTCAGTTGCACGCGCTGGGGCCGCAGTGCGCTGCCGGTGACCCAGCGCGCAAACACCACCACGGCCGCCAGCACGGACTCGATCTGGTGCGGGCTGAAGGCCAGCGCGCCCTGGCGGGGGTGATAGACCACCCAGCAGGCTTCGGGGCCGGTGATGGTCTGAAAGCGCCCGCCGTCGCTGATCAGGCGCTGGTACTTCTGCACCAGCGCCAGCGCCGCGCGCAGCGTGGGCGCGGACTGCAGCAGGTAGCTCACCACGTTGAAGCTGGCCGGCCCCACGCCGGCGCCGGCCTTCAGGCCAAAGCCCGCATCCTGCGTGCAGTGCACCGCGGCGCGCCACAGCCGCGTGATGTGATCGATGGGCCAGCGCTCGGCCGTCAGTTCTTCGGGCGCAATGCCGGCCTGGGCCAGCAGCGCGCCGCGCGCCACGCCCTGCCGCTCGGCAGCGGCCAGCACGGTGCCCACCCAGCCCATGGATACGGTGGCCTGCAAAGTCAAGTGCGATGTCCTGAAAAGTCAATCACCCGGCCATCTTAGCGGCTATCTTCGCCACCACAAGAAGGGGCAGGCTGGCCCCAGGGAGACAAACACATGACAGCATTGCAGGCAGACCTGGTGGTCGTGGGCGGCGGCCTGGCCGGCATCGTCACCGCGCTGGAGGCGCTGCGCGCCGGGCGCAGCGTGGCTCTGGTCGATCGCGACAGCCCCGAGCGTTTCGGCGGCCTGGCCCTGTGGGCCTTTGGCGGCATGGCGCTGGTGGGCACCCGGCTGCAAGCCAAGAAAAAGATCCCCGACAGCCCCGCGCGGGCGCTGGCCGATTGGCAGCGTTTTGGTGAGCTCGACCCCAACGACCGCTGGCCGCAGGCCTGGGCGCGTTACTACGTCGAGCATTCGGCCACAGAGGTTTACGACTGGCTGCTGCAAGAGGGCGTGAAGTTCATGCCCGCGGTGAATCTGGTCGAGCGCGGCAGGAACGGCGAGGGCAACAGCGTGGCGCGCTACCACCTGCTGTGGGGCACTTCGCGCTGCATGACGCTGCGCCTGATTGAGCAACTGCGTGCGGCGGGCAGCGGCGGCAAGCTGACGCTGCTGCACCGCCACCGCGTGACGCAGCTCGAACACACCGATGGGCGGGTCAGCGGCGCGCTGGCCATCGACGAGGCCACGGGTGCCGAGGTGCACTTGCGCGCGCCAGCCGTCGTGCTGGCCATGGGCGGCATCAACGGCAGCCATGAGGAGGCGCGGCGCAACTGGCCCAGCGACCGGCCGCAGCCCAAAACCATGCTCAACGGCGCGCATCCCTTTGCCGACGGCCGGCTGCACCACCTGGCCGCCGACCAGCTGGGAGCACAAATCACCCACGCTGGCGAGATGTGGAACTACGCGGCGGGCTTTCCGCACCCGTTCCCGCACTTCCCCGGCCATGGCCTGTCCACCATTCCGTGCAAATCGGCCCTGTGGCTGAACCACCGGGGCGAGCGCATCGGTCCCGAGCCCCTGGTCACCGGCTTTGACACGCATTGGCTGTGCCAGCGCGTGGCAAGCCAAGAGAAGCCCTGGACCTGGCACCTGCTCAACTGGCGTATCGCGGCCAAGGAGTTCGCCATCTCCGGCGCCGAGCACAACCAGCGCATCCGCGACCGGCAGCTCCTGGCCTTCCTCAAGGAAACGCTGCTGGGCAACCATCGGCTGGTGCGCCAGATGCAGCAGCAAAGCCCGCATTTCCTGGTAGCCGACAGCCTGGCCGAGCTGACCGCGAAGATGAACGCGCTCACCGCCTCGCACGACATAGCCCCCGCGCAGCTACAAGCCACGGCCGACGCTTTTGATGCGAACTTTGCGCCCGGCGCCAAGCCCGAGGACGACGCGCAAATCCGCCGCATCCTGCATGCGCGCCAGTGGGGGCCGGACAGGCTGCGCACCTGCAAACCCGCGCCGCTGCAGATGAGAGGTGCGGGCCCGTTCATCGCCATCCAGATGCAGCTCATCACGCGCAAAAGCCTGGGCGGCCTGCAGACCGATTTGCACAGCCGCGTGCTGGATGCGGCAGAACAAGCCATCCCCGGCCTGTACTGCGTGGGCGAGGCGGCGGGCTTTGGCGGCGGCGGCGCCAGCGGAAAGCGGTCGCTGGAGGGCACCTTCCTGCCCGGCTGCATCCTCACGGCGAAGGCTGCGGCAAATCATATAAAAAATGGACTCTAGCGCTTTTTGGTAAAGCGCAAACAGCTATCAAATTAAAAGCAATTCAGGAGACAACATGGAGTTTGACTACATCGTTATCGGTGCCGGCTCGGCCGGCTCGGTGGTGGCCAGCCGCCTGAGCGAAGACCCCGCCGTCACGGTCTGCCTGCTGGAGGCCG
>JAGPIX010000021.1:0-20902 GCA_018054745.1 Alicycliphilus sp. | reverse complement strand
ATTAAAAGCAATTCAGGAGACAACATGGAGTTTGACTACATCGTTATCGGTGCCGGCTCGGCCGGCTCGGTGGTGGCCAGCCGCCTGAGCGAAGACCCCGCCGTCACGGTCTGCCTGCTGGAGGCCGGTGGGCCGGACAGCAGCGTCCTCACGCGCGCGCCACTGGGCTTTGTGGCCGAGGCTCAGCTCAAGAAGAACTCAGTGCACTACACCACCGTGCCGCAGCCGGGGCTGAACGGGCGCCAGGGCTTTCAGCCGCGCGGGCAGGTGCTGGGCGGCAGCAGCGCCATCAACGCCATGATCTACTGCCGCGGCCACCGCAGCGACTACGACCGCTGGGCGGCCGAGGGCAACCCCGGCTGGGACTACGCCAGCGTGCTGCCCTATTTCAAGCGCGCCGAAGACAGCGAATGCTTTGGCGCCACCGACTACCACGGCCAGGGCGGGCCGCTGGGCGTGGCCTATTTGCGCAGCCCTTTTCCCACCTCGCAGGCGTTCCTGCGCGCCTGCGCGGCGCAGGGCCTGGCGCAGACGCCCGACTACAACGGCGCGCAGCAAGAGGGCTGCTGGCCGGCCCAGGTCACGCAGCGCGGCGGCGAGCGCTGCAGTGCCGCGCGCGCCTACCTCACGCCGCACCTGGGACGCAGCAACCTCACCGTGCTCACCCATGCCCAGTGCCTGCGCCTGCAGTGGCAGGGCCGGCGCGCCGAGGGTGTGCACATCGTGCGCGGCGGCCAGCAAAGCCTGGTGCGCGCGCGCCGCGAGATCGTGCTGTCGGGCGGCGCCTACGGCTCGCCCCAGCTGCTGATGTGCTCGGGCGTGGGCCCGGCCGATCAGCTGCAGGCGCAGGGCATTGCCGTGGTGCAGGCGCTGACCGGCGTGGGGCAGAACCTGCAGGACCACATCACCGCATCGCTGAACTGGAAGGGCCTGCGCAGCGACGCCGGCTTTGGCGTCTGCCCCTCGGGCGCCATGGCGCTGCTGCGCGGCATGCGCGAGTGGCAGGCGCAGCGCACCGGCTGCATCACCAGCAACGTGGCCGAGGCCGGGGCCTTCTTTCGCACCGAAGCCGGTTTGCACGCCAGCGACATCGAGCTCGAATTCGTTGCCGCCATCGTCGAGGACCACAGCCGCAAGCTGCACTGGGGCCACGGCTTTGGCCTGCATGTCACGCTGACGCGGCCGCAAAGCCGGGGCGAGGTGCGCCTGGCCAGCAGCGACGCGCGCCAGAGCCTGCTGATCGACCCGCGCTACTTCAGCCACCCGGACGACATGCCGCGCCTGGTCAAGGGCGTGCAGAAGTCGCTGGCCATCATGAACGACGCGGCGCTGGCACCCTGGCGCGGCAAGATGCTCTCTCCCATCAGCGCCGACGACCCGGCCGGCATAGAGCGCGAGCTGCGGCGCAGTGCCGACACCGAATACCACCCCGTGGGCACCTGCCGCATGGGGCCGGCCGACAACCCCGCCGCCGTGGTCGGGCCGGATCTGCGCGTGCACGGCTGCACCGGGCTGCGTGTGGCCGACGCCTCCGTCATGCCGAACATCACCACCGGCAACACCAACGCGCCCAGCATCATGATCGGCGAGAAATGCGCCGACCTGCTGCGCGCCGCCGCCCGATCTTCCGCCCGCTCTTCCGCCGGTTCCTTCGCGTAAAGGCCAGCCCATGCACAACGACGCCCAGCACCTGTCCCCGCTGCCTCAACGGCCCAACGTGCCCAACGTGCCCGCCCACATCCCCCAGCCCCTGCGCGACTGCTTCGCCGCGCAGCACGCCGCCTTTCAAAAGCAGCGCTGCCCCAGCCTGGCCGAACGCCGTGCCGACCTGCGCGCCCTGCACCGCCTGCTGGTGGACCACCGCGAGGCCCTGGTCGACGCTGTGAACCGCGACTACGGCTGCAGGAGCCGTTTCGAGACCCTGATGACCGAGCTGCTGCAGGCGCAGGAAGGGCTGCTGGACGCCATCAAGCGCCTGCCGCGCTGGATGCGGCGCGAGAAGCGTTCGCTCGACATCAGCCAGTACCCGCTGGCCAGCGCCTGGGTGCAACCCCAGCCGCTGGGCGTGGTGGGCGTCGTCGTACCCTGGAACTTCCCCATCGCCATGGCCGTGCAGCCCATGATTGGCGCGCTGGCGGCGGGCAACCGGGTGATGGTGAAGATGTCGGAAAACTCGGCACAACTCGCGCGCCTGCTGCAAGAGGTGTTGCCGCGCTACTTTGCGGCCGACAAGGTCAGCGTCTTTGCCGATCGTGGCGAAGACGGCGCCAGCATAGGCCCGCTGTTCACCCAGCTGCCGTTCAACCACCTGTTCTTCACCGGCTCGCCGCAGACCGGCCGCGCCGTGATGGCCAACTGCGCGCCCAACCTCACGCCCGTCACGCTGGAGCTGGGCGGCAAGTCGCCCGCCATCGTCGCGCCCGACTACCCGCTCGATAAGGCGGCCGAGCGCATCCTGTGGGTCAAGATGCTCAACGCCGGGCAGATTTGCACCAATGTGGACTACCTGTTCGTGCCCGCAGGCCAGGAGCAGGCCTTCATCCAACAGGCCCAGCGCGTCGTGCAAGAGCGCTACCCCGACCTGTGCAATGGCGACTACACCGCCATCATCGACCAGCGCCAGTACGAGCGGCTGCAGGCCATGCTGCAAGATGCCATCGCCCAGGGCGCGCAGGCCGTGCCGCTGGCGCCGGGGCAGAGCGGCGACGCGGCCCGGCGCATCATGCCGCCGGTGGCGCTCTTGAACGTGCACGACGGCATGCAGGTCATGCAGCGCGAGATCTTCGGCCCGATCCTGCCCATCCTCGGCTACCAAAGCCGGGACGAGGTCACGCAGTACATCAACGACAGGCCGTACCCGCTGGCGCTCTACCTGTTCAGCCACGAACGCGCGCTGCAGCAACACTACCTGAAGCAAACGCTGTCGGGCGGCGTCACGCTCAACGACACCTTGCTGCACGTGGGCCAGCACCACCTGCCGTTTGGCGGCGTGGGCAACAGCGGCATGGGCCACTACCACGGGTACGAGGGGTTCCTGACCTTCTCCAAGCTGCGCCCGGTGTTCCAACAGGGGCCGCTGCGCACCGTCAACTTCCTGCAGCCGCCCTATGCCGGCCTGGCCAGCAAGATGCTGAACATCATGCTGTGGCGCAATCGTTAAATTTTGAACAAAAACAGCCGCTATCGCTTATCCAGCAATCGCATGCAGCTATTAAAAAAGGAGTTCACCATGAACGGCGCACAAGCATTGATGAAGACCCTGGCCGACGCCGGCATAGCGGTCTGCTTCACCAACCCCGGCACGTCGGAGATGCACTTCGTCGCCGCCCTGGACAGCGAGCCACGCATGCGCGCCGTACTGGCCTTGTTCGAGGGCGTGGCCACGGGCGCGGCCGACGGTTACGCGCGCATGGCGGACAAGCCCGCCGCCACGCTCTTGCACCTCGGCTGCGGCCTGGGCAACGGCCTGGCCAATCTGCACAACGCACGCAAGGGCAAGGTGCCGGTGGTCAACATCGTGGGCGACCACGCCACCACGCATACCCAGTACGACGCGCAGCTGCAGTCCGACATAGAAACCGTGGCCAGGAACGTCTCGCCCGGCTTTGTGCGCACCAGCGCCAGCACCGAGGCGCTGTGCCAGGACGCGGTGGACGCCGTGCAGGCCGCGCGCGGCCTGCCGGGCCAGGTGGCCACGCTGATCCTGCCGGCCGATGTCTCCTGGGGCGAAGGCGCCCAGCCCTGCACCCTGCCCACCCCCAGTGCGGCGCCCGTGGCCGACGACGCCAGCGTGCAGGCCATCGCCCAGTTGCTGCGATCCGGCAAGAAGACCGCCCTGCTGCTGGGCGGCCAGGCGCTGCGCGAACCCGGCCTGCTGGCCGCCGCGCGCATCGCCGCGCAGGCCGGCGTGCCGCTGCTGGCCGAGGTCTTCCCCACGCGCCTGACGCGCGGCGCCGGCCTGCCGGCGGTGGAACGCATCGCCTACCTGGCCGAAATGGCCGGCGTGCAGCTGGCCGACCTGGAGCACCTGATCCTGGTCGATGCCAAGGCGCCCGTGTCCTTCTTTGCCTACCCCGGCAAAAAGAGCGATCTGGTGCCGGACGGCTGCAGCGTGCACACCCTGGCCGCGCCCGAGCAGGACGCGCTGGCCAGCCTGGAAAAGCTCTGCGCTGCCCTGGGCGCGCAGCAGGCCCAGCCACGGCTGCAGGCGCCGCTGCGCCCCGGCCGCCCCACAGGCCGGCTGACCGCGCCCAAGGTCTGCAAGGCCGTGGGCCACCTGCTGCCCGAGGGCGCCATCCTCATCGACGAGGCCATCACCAGCGGCCTGATGCTGGGCGCCATGACGGCCGGCTGCCCGCGCCACGACCTGATCACCCTGACCGGCGGCGCCATCGGCCAGGGCCTGCCCAATGCCGTGGGTGCGGCCATTGCCTGCCCGGATCGCCCGGTGATCGCGCTGATCGGCGACGGCACGGCCATGTACACCATCCAGGCGCTGTGGAGCATGGCGCGGGAGCAGCTGCATGTGGTCAGCATCATCTTCAACAACGCCAGCTACTCGGTGCTGAACGTGGAGCTGGAACGCGTGGGCGCGGGCGAAGGCGGCGCCAAGGCGCGCGCCCAGCTCGACCTGGCCGGGCCGCGCCTGAACTTCGCCCAGCTCGCCCAGGGCATGGGCGTGCACGCCGTGCGCGCCAGCACGGCCGAGGACTTCACCCAGGCGCTGGAATACGCCCTGGCCACGCCCGGCCCGCACCTGATCGAGGCGCTGGTGCCCGAGTCCCTCAGCGGCGCCAAGCGCAAGCTGCTGCCCTGGCTGCTCAAGTCGCTGCCCAGCCTGCCGCGGCCGGTGGCGCGGGCGCTGAAGCAAAAGATAGCACCGTAGTCGAGAGCGATAGGGATGCCCACGCCCCGTGCCCGCCGTGGGCGCGGGCAAGACCCCGGGCGAGCGCGCGCCGCAGGCATGGCCTGCATGGACGCTTCGCCGCCAACGGCCTTTTTTGGTGCGCCGCACCAGGGCCTTGCACCAAGACCCGGCAAAACACCGTAGCCGCTGGCCATTGCCCCCTGTGCCAGCGTTGGCACGGTCGTTGCATTGAACCCTGCGTGGCCGATGGCGGCCATGGGCCATATGCGGCATGACTGCCCGCTGGCCGGATCCACACGCAAGGCAAGGGGGAGCCATGGAAAAAATGAAACTGGTGTTGGTGGGCAACGGCATGGCGGGGGTGCGCACGCTCGAAGAGCTGCTCAAGATCGCGCCCGACCTGTACGACATCACCATCTTCGGCGCCGAGCCGCACCCCAACTACAACCGCATCCTGCTCTCGCCGGTGCTCGCCGGCGAACAAACCCTGGAGCAAATCGTGCTCAACGACTGGGCCTGGTACCAGGAGCACGGCATCACCGTACACGCCGGCTGCACCGTGAACGAAGTGAACCGCGCGCGGTGCACCGTGCACGCCAGCGGCAAAGACGGCCAGGCCATCAGCGTGCCGTATGACCGGCTGATCCTGGCCACCGGCTCCAACCCCTTCATGCTGCCGATTCCGGGCAAGGATTTGCAGGGCGTGCTGGCCTACCGCGACATTGCCGACACCCAGGCCATGATTGACGCGGCCACGCAGTACCGCCACGCCGTGGTCATTGGCGGCGGCCTGTTGGGCCTGGAGGCGGCCAACGGCCTGATGAAACGCGGCATGCAGGTGACCGTGGTGCATGCCAGTGAATGGCTGATGGAACGCCAGCTCGACCCCGTGGCCGGGCAGATGCTGCAAAAGGCGCTGCAAGAGCGCGGCATGCAGTTTTTGATGCAGGCGCAGACGCAAGAGCTGCTGGGCAATGCCGACGGCCGCGTGTGTGCTATTCGGTTCAAGGACGGCAGCGAGATCCCCGCCGACCTGGTCGTCATGGCCGTGGGCATACGCCCCAACACCGCCTTGGCCGAATCCATGCGCCTGCATGTGAATCGCGGCATCGTGGTGAACGACACCATGCAGACCACCACCGACGCGCGCATCTACGCCGTGGGCGAATGCGCCGCGCACCGGGGCACGGCCTATGGGCTGGTGGCACCGCTGTTCGAGCAGGGCAAGGTACTGGCCAACCACCTGGCCGAGTTCGGCATAGGCCGCTACCTGGGCTCGCAGACCTCGACCAAGCTCAAGGTCACGGGCATAGACCTGTTCTCGGCCGGCGACTTCATGGGTGGTGCGGGCACCGAAGAAATCGTCATGAGCGACCCCGGCGCCGGGCAGTACAAAAAGCTGGTGCTCAAGGACGACAAGCTGGTCGGCGCCTGCCTGTACGGCAACACCGTCGATGGCAGCTGGTACTTCAAGCTGCTGCGCGAGGGCCGCAGCGTGGCCGAGCTGCGCGCCAGCCTGATGTTTGGCGAAAGCAACCTGGGCGACGGCGGTCACGCCGGCCAGAACCAGGCCGCCGCCATGCCCGACGAGGCCGAGGTCTGCGGCTGCAACGGCGTGACCAAGGGCACCATCTGCAAGGCCATCAAGGAAAAAGGCCTGTTCACCATCGACGAGGTGCGCAAGCACACCAAGGCCAGCGCCAGCTGCGGCTCGTGCACCGGCCTGGTCGAGCAGATTTTGATGGCCACCGTGGGCGGCGCCTACGCCGCCGCCAGCGCCGCCAAGCCGGTGTGCAGTTGCACCGAGCACGGCCACCAGGCGCTGCGCGACGCCATCCGCGCCAATCACCTCATCAGCAAGGAAGAAGTCTTTGCCTTCATGGAGTGGAAGACGCCCGACGGCTGCCCCAGCTGCCGCCCGGCCATCAACTACTACCTGATCAGCACCTGGCCGAAAGAGGCGCTGGACGACCCGCAAAGCCGCGCCATCAACGAGCGCAGCCACGCCAACATCCAAAAAGACGGCACCTACAGCGTGGTGCCGCGCATGTGGGGCGGCGAGACCAGCGCGGCAGAGCTGCGCCGCATTGCCGACGTGGTGGACAAATACAAAATCCCCGGCGTCAAGGTCACGGGCGGGCAGCGCATAGACCTCTTGGGCGTGAAGAAGGAAGACCTGCAGGGCGTGTGGAACGACATCGCCATGCCCTGCGGCCACGCCTACGGCAAGAGCCTGCGCACGGTGAAAACCTGCGTGGGCAGCGAATGGTGCCGCTTTGGCACGCAGGACAGCAGCCAACTCGGGCGCGACCTGGAGCGCGCGCTCTGGCGCATGTACGCGCCGCACAAGGTCAAGCTGGCGGTCAGCGGCTGCCCGCGCAACTGCGCCGAGAGCGGCATCAAGGACGTCGGGATCATCGGCGTGGATTCGGGCTGGGAGATCCACATCGCCGGCAACGGCGGCATCAAGACCGAGGTGGCGCACTTCTTCACCAAGGTGAAAACCGCCGAGGAGGTGATGGAGGTCAGCGGCGCCTTCCTGCAGCTCTACCGCGAAGAAGGCTGGTACCTGGAGCGCACCACCCACTACGTGGCGCGCGTCGGCCTGGAGCATGTGAAGAAAAAGGTGCTGGAAGACGAGGCCAACCGCCAGGTCCTGTGGGCGCGCCTGCAAGCGGCGCTGGACGGCGAGCCCGACCCGTGGTTCGAGGGTGAGAAGGCGCGGGTGGACGCGCGCCAGTTCATCCCCATTGCCGTCGCCTGAGCCCGGTATTCACTCCCTCGCCCCCTTGGGGGAGAGGGCAGGGGTGAGGGGGTGATGAAGCGCCAGGCCCACGTCAAGCCCCCTCACCCCCACCCCCACCCTCTCCCGCCAGCGGGAGAGGGAGAAATACCGCCAGCGACCGCTATTTTTTTAAACAAAACAGACTCCAGCGCCCACCACACAAGCGCAAACAACTATGAAAGGTATAGCAATATGAAGCCCGATTGGACCTACATCTGCCAACTCAACGACATCCCGCGCCAGGGCGCGCGCCGCGTGGCGCGCCCGCAGGGGCTGGAGGTGGCGCTCTTTCGCACCGGCCAGGACGCCGTCTACGCCCTGCTCGACCACAGCCCCTACAAGGGCGGCCCACTGAGCCAGGGCATGGTGTTTGGCGCCAACGTCGCCTGCCCGCTGCACAACTGGACGATTGACCTGGCCAGCGGCCAGGCGCTGGCGCCCGACGAGGGCAGCACGCCGGTGTTTCGCGTGCAGGTCGAGGCCGGGGCGGTCTACCTGCGCACCGACGAGCTGGCCAGCCACGCCCTGACGCAAAAACGCCCGCTGGCCGGACCGGCGCGGCGCGCCACGACCTAACCCAACCACCAGGAGCACCACATGTCTTACCTAAGCCCTGCCGAATTCGTCACCAAGATGGTCGATACCGGCGAAGCCAAGATCCACATGTCCACGCGCGACACCTTGATCCGTGCCTTCATGGCCGGCGCCATCCTGGCGCTGGCGGCGGTGTTTGCCGTGAGCGCCAGCGTCATGAGCGGCTCGGCGCTGATTGGCGCGCTGCTGTTCCCGGTGGGCGTGTGCATGCTCTACCTGCTGGGCTTTGACCTGCTCACCGGCGTGTTCATGCTCACGCCCCTGGCCTGGCTGGACAAGCGCCCTGGCGCCAGCATTCGTGGCATTTTGCGCAACTGGGCGCTGGTGTTCGTCGGCAACTTCCTGGGCGCGCTGACCGTGGCGGGCATGATGGCCTTCATCTTCACCTATGGCTTTTCCGTGCCGCCCAACGAGATCGGGCAGAAGATCGGCCATATCGGCGAGGCCCGCACCCTGGGCTACGCGCAGTACGGGCTGATGGGCTGGGTCACCATCTTTTTGCGCGGCGTGCTGTGCAACTGGATGGTCTCCACCGGCGTGGTCGGCGCCATGATCTCCACCACCGTCAGCGGCAAGGTCATCGCCATGTGGATGCCCATCATGCTGTTCTTTGCCATGGGCTTCGAGCATTCGGTGGTGAACATGTTTCTGTTCCCCTCGGGGCTGATGCTGGGCGGCAACTTCTCGCTGATGGACTATCTTGTCTGGAACGAAATCCCGGTGGTGCTGGGCAATCTGGTGGGTGGCCTGGCCTTCACCGGCCTGACGCTCTACACCACGCATGCGCGTACCGCGCCGCAGCGGGCGCTGGGCTGAGCCGCTGAACGAAAGGCCGGGGGGAAAGCCAGCGCGGTTGCAGCGCCTAAAATGACCGGTTCGCGTGCGCCCGGCCGCACGCCCTTACCGAATCGCCCCCAGCCATGCTCACCTTCCAACAAATCATCCTCAAACTGCAAACCTACTGGGCCGACCAGGGTTGCGCGCTTTTGCAGCCATACGACATGGAAGTCGGCGCCGGTACGTCGCATACAGCTACGTTTTTAAGAGCATTGGGGCCAGAGCCCTGGAAAGCCGCCTACGTGCAGCCCAGCCGCCGGCCCAAGGACGGGCGCTATGGCGACAACCCCAACCGCCTGCAGCACTACTACCAATACCAGGTGGTGCTCAAGCCCGCGCCGGCCAACATCCTGGAGCTGTACCTGGGCTCGCTCGAAGCGCTGGGCTTTGACCTGAAGAAGAACGACATCCGCTTCGTCGAGGACGACTGGGAGAACCCCACGCTGGGCGCCTGGGGCCTGGGCTGGGAGGTGTGGTTGAACGGCATGGAGGTGACGCAGTTCACCTATTTCCAGCAGGTCGCCGGCATCGACTGCAAGCCCGCCACGGGCGAGATCACCTACGGCCTGGAGCGCCTGGCCATGTACCTGCAGGGCGTGGACAACGTCTACAACCTGACCTGGACGGATGGCCTGACCTATGGCGACGTCTACCACCAGAACGAGGTCGAGCAGTCCACCTACAACTTCGAGCATTCGGATGCCGAGTTTTTGTTCACCGCCTTTGGCGCGCATGAAAAGCAGGCCCAGCATTTGATGGGCGAGCAGCTGGCGCTGCCGGCCTACGAGCAGGTGCTTAAGGCCGCGCACACCTTCAATCTGCTGGATGCACGCGGTGCGATCAGCGTTACCGAGCGCGCCGCCTACATTGGCCGCATCCGCAACCTGGCGCGCGCCGTGGGCAAGAGTTACCTGGACAGCCGCGCGCGCCTGGGTTTCCCCATGGCGCCCAAGGCGCATGCCGATGAGGTGCTGGCGGAGCTGGCCAAGGCGGCCGAGCAGCAGCAGAAAAAAGCGGCTTGAGGAGCAACCACACTCCCTCTCCCCCTTGGGGGAGAGGGCAGGGGTGAGGGGGTGCCAAGGCACAGCGTCCAGCCAGAGACCACCCTCGCCCCCACCCTCTCCCGCCAGCGGGAGAGGGAGTCAGACAAGATCACACACCATGACCCATTCAAACCTTCTTGTTGAACTCTTCGTCGAAGAACTGCCGCCGAAGGCCCTGCAAAAGCTCGGCGACGCCTTTGCCGGCGTGCTGCGCGAGCAGCTTGCCACCCAGGGCCTGTGCGCGGCCGACACGCCGCTCACCGCCTACGCCTCGCCGCGCCGCCTGGCCGCGCATATCGGCAACGTGCTGGACCAGGCGCCCGACAAGGCCGTGTCGCAAAAGCTCATGCCCGTGGCCGTGGGTCTGGGCAGCGATGGCTTGCCCACGCCGGCGCTGCTCAAGAAACTGGCCGCGCTGGGCGCCGACGCCTCGGCCGTGGCGGGTCTCAAGCGCGTGCATGACGGTAAGGCCGAGCTGCTGTTCTACGAGAGCCAGGCACGCGGTGCCACGCTGGCCCAGGGCCTGCAAAAAGCGCTGGACGAAGCCATTGCCAGGCTGCCCATTCCCAAGGTCATGCGCTACCAGCTGCAGGACGGCTGGAGCAGCGTGAACTTCGTGCGCCCCGCCCATGGCCTGGTGGCGCTGCACGGCAGCGCCGTGGTGCCGGTGACGGTGCTTGGCCTGGCGGTGGGCAACAGCACGCATGGCCACCGCTTCGAGGCGGCCGTGGACCCGGTGGTGATCCACGATGCCGACAGCTACGCCGCGCAGCTCGCCGAGCAGGGCGCGGTGATCGCCAGCTTTGCCGAGCGCCGCGCCGAGATCGCGCGCCAGCTGCAGGCGGCGGCCGACAAGATTGGCGGCGGCGTGCGCCCCATAGCGGACGATGCGCTGCTCGATGAGGTGACGGCCCTGGTCGAACGCCCCAACGTGCTGGTCTGCCAGTTCGAGACGGAATTCCTCGCCGTGCCGCAGGAATGCCTGATCCTGACCATGAAGGCCAACCAGAAGTACTTTCCGCTGCTGGACGCCTCGGACAAGCTGACGCACCAATTCCTCATCGTCAGCAACATCCGGCCGCAGGACGCCAGCGCCGTCATCCAGGGCAACGAGCGCGTGGTGCGCCCGCGCCTGGCCGATGCCAAGTTCTTCTTCGACCAGGACCGCAAAAAGACCCTGCAAAGCCGCGTCGCGCAGCTGGCCAAGGTGGTCTACCACAACCAGCTGGGCACCCAGGGCGAGCGCGTGGAGCGCGTCAGGGCCATCGCCCGGGCGATTGCCGCGCGGCTCGGCGGGGCCCAGCTGGCGCAGCAGGCCGACCAGGCCGCGCTGCTGGCCAAGACCGACCTGGTCACCGACATGGTGGGCGAGTTCCCCGAGCTGCAGGGCACCATGGGCCGCTACTACGCCCTGAACGACGGCCTGGACGCGGCGGTGGCCGACGCCATCGAAGACCATTACAAGCCGCGCTTTGCCGGCGATGCGCTGCCGCGCGGCGCGGCCGGCGTGGTCGTGGCCCTGGCCGACAAGCTGGAGACCCTGGTCGGCATGTTCGGCATAGGCAACCTGCCCACCGGCGACCGCGACCCCTTCGCGCTGCGCCGCCACGCGCTGGGCGTGATCCGCATGCTGGTCGAGAAGGACTTGCCGCTGGATCTGATCGAACTGGTGGCGCTGGCTCAGGACAAGTTTGGCGACAAACTGAGTGGCGTCGATGCCATTCAAGGATCGTTGCAGCTTGTTGACTTTATCTACGACCGCCTGGCCGGCTCCCTGCGCGAGCAGGGCTACAGCGCCCAGGAGGTGGACGCCGTGCTGGCCCTGCGCCCGCAGCGCCTGGCCCTGGTGCAAAAGCAGCTGGCGGCGGTGCGCGCCTTCTCCGCGCTGCCCGAGGCCCCGGCCCTGGCGGCGGCCAACAAGCGCATCACCAACATCCTGAAGAAGGCCGAGGCGGTGGATGCCCATGTCAACCCCGAGTTGCTGCAGGAGCAGGCCGAGCAGGATCTGTACGCGGCCCTGCAGCGCTTCGTGCCCGAGGCCGACGCGCAGTTTGCCGCCGGCGATTACACCGCCAGCCTGCAGACCCTGGCCGTGCTGCGCGCGCCGGTGGATGCCTTCTTCGATGACGTGATGGTGAATGCCGAGCAGCTGGATCTGCGCCTGAATCGCCAGGGTCTGCTCAAGAGCCTGCACGACGCCATGAACCGCGTCGCCGACCTCTCGCGCCTGGCCGCCTGATGGCCATGGCGCAGGCGGCGGCGCCGGGGGCAGGGCAGCGCGGCGCCTGGCTGCTGTTTGCCCCGCTGGCCGCCTGGGTGGGCCTGCGCTGGGTGCTGCAGTGGCTGCAGGATCGCGCGCCCCAACCCGCAGCCTGGCCCATCACCCCCTTCGTCGGCGCGCAAGATCCCTGGGCCTGGCTGCGCCCGGCGGGCATGGCCATCGCCGCCCTGGCATTGCTGGCCCTGCTGGCACGCGCCTGGGCGCGCCGCCATGGCTGGCGTGCGCCGCTGCGGCTGCTGACGGCCGCCTGGCTGCTGCTGTGGACGGCGGCCTGCGCGGCGCAGCTGCAATCGTTCTTGAACCTGCGCGCCCTCGTGCCGCAAGCTCCGTTGCAGGCCGAGCTGCTGGGCGCCCATGCCCAGCCGCCGTCGCAGCGCTCGCTGGGCGGCCAGCTGTGGGTGCTGCGCATCGCTGGCGAGGACGCGCCGCAGCAGGTGCTGGTGCCGGACGCCGCCGCCGCCCAGGTGCCGCTGCATGCGCGCCTGAACCTGCGCTGGGCGCGTGGGCGCTGGCATGGACGCTACCTGAGCGGCTGGGATATGCTGCCCGTCCAACCTTGAGAGTGCTGCGGCCATGAAACTCGCCATCCTCGACCGTGACGGAACCCTGAACGCCCTGGGCGACGGCTTCATCGCCTCGGCCGCCGACTGGACGCCTCTGCCCGGCGCGCTGGAGGCCGTGGCGCGGCTGAACCATGGCGGCTGGCATGTGGTGCTGGCCACCAACCAGCCGGGCCTGGGTCGCGGCCTGTTCGACGCCCAGACCCTGGTCGCCATCCACGCCAAGATGCACCGCCAGCTCGCCGCGCTGGGCGGGCGCATAGACGCGGTGTTCTACTGCCCGCACGCCGAGACCGAGGGCTGCAACTGCCGCAAGCCCGCCCCCGGCCTGATGGAGCAGATCCGCGAGCGCTATGGCGCCGATGGCGACGAGATCCTGGTTGTCGGCAGCTGCCCGGCGCATCTGCAGGCCGCCAGCGAGCTGGGCGCGCAGCTGCATATGGTGTGCACCGGCCGCTCGGCCCACCTGGACCCGCTCCAGCCGCTGCCGCCAGGCTGGCCCCCCGGCACTCGCGCCCATGCCAGCCTGGGGGCGCTGGTGGACTATCTGTTGCCGCAGGGCGAGGCGGGCCTGCCCGCCGCCTTGTGATGTTTACTATTAAGTTTGTAGCTGTTTGCGCTTTATGGATAAGCGCCAAAGGCCAAAAACACCTGACTATGAACATGCCGCAGAGGTCCCTCACCCCTCCCTCTCCCGAAAGGGGCGAGGGCGACCGGTTGCGCCGGTTTTACTCCCTCTCCCTCTGGGAGAGGGTGGGGGTGAGGGCTGGCAACCGTATCTGAAGCATGTGCCTAATCAGGCAAAAACACTGAAAACTACCCACCCATGGCCTTGATTCGCTCGCTGCTGCACCTGCTGGTGATGATCATCACCGTCATTCCCTACACCACGGTCATCCTGCTGGTGCGCCTGCTGGGTGGCAGCCCGGCGGCGCGCTACCGCGTGGCGCGCGCCTGGCTGGCGCTGTGCGTGGACTCGGCGCGCTGGATCGTCGGCATACGCACGCGCGTCGAAGGCATGGAGCATCTGCCCAGGGACAGCACGCAGGGCGCGGTGCTGCTGGTCAAGCACCAGTCGGCGTTCGAGACGTTCTTGATGCCGGCCATCATGCCCCACGCCCTGGCCTATGTGTTCAAGAAGGAGCTGCTGCGCATCCCGTTCTTCGGCTGGTCGATTGGCAGCCTGGACATGATCCATATCGACCGCAGCCAGAAGGCGCGCGCCTTCGTGCATGTCATCAAGCGCGGCAAGCAGCTGCTGGGCCAGGGCGTGTGGGTCATCATGTTCCCCGAGGGCACGCGCACGGCGCGCGGCGAAAAGGGCACCTACCAGGCCAGCGGCGCGCGCCTGGCGATCGAGGCCGGCGTGCCCGTCGTGCCCGTGGCCGTCACGTCGGCGCGCTGCTGGCCGCGCAAGGCGCTGGTCAAGACCCCGGGCATCGTCGATGTCTCCATAGGCCGGCCCATCGCCACGGCCGGGCGCAAGTCCGACGAGCTGATGCGCGAGGTCGAGGACTGGATAGAGTCCGAGATGCGCCGCCTGGACCCCGACGCCTACGCCCCGGCCCGGGACGCCTGACGATGCTGCTGCAAGGCCTGCTCGATCTGCTGGGCGGCGCGGGCGATGCGCCGCCCGCCAAAACGCCCGCGCCGGCCAGGCTGGAGCGGCCGCGCCAGGCGCTGCTGGCCGGGCAGCCGGTGCCCTACAGCCTGCAGCGCGCGCGCCGGCGCTCCATAGGCTTCAGCGTCGGGCCCGACGGTCTGGCGGTGCGCGCGCCCGCCTGGGTCACGCTGGCGGAGGTCGATGCCGCGTTGCAGTCCAAGGCCGACTGGATTGTGCGCAAGCTGGCCGAGCAGCGCCTGCGCCGCGAGCAGCAAGAGGCCACGCGCATCGCCTGGGGCCATGGCGCCCGGCTGCCGTATCTGGGCCAGCCGCTCACCGTGCTGCTGGCCGGCCGCCAGCCGGCGCGCGCCAGCCTGGTGCCGGCACAGGACGGCGCGCATGCGCTGCACCTGCCGCTGGCCCAGGGCACGGCGCCGGCCGAGGTGCGCGCCGCCGTGCAGGCCTGGCTGATGCGCGAGGCGCGCCGGCGCTTTACCGAGCGGCTCGACCATTTCGCCCCCCTGCTGGGCGTGCACTGGACGCGCCTGCGCCTGTCCAGCGCCGCCACGCGCTGGGGCAGCGCCCGCACCGGCGGCGCCATCAGCCTGAACTGGCGCCTGATGCATTACCCGCCGCCCATCATCGACTACGTGGTGGCGCATGAGCTGGCGCACCTGCGCGTCATGGACCACAGCCCGCGTTTCTGGAGCGTGGTGCACAGCGTGGTGCCCAACCATGCCCAGCTGCGGCGCCAGCTGCGCGAGCAGCCGGCGCCGCTGTGGGAATAGGACTGTTGAACATGAACCAAGCCGCAATCGACCAACCCCGGCCCGCCGATGGCTACGCCGGCGACATCAGCCCGCAACTGGCCTGGCAATGGGCCAGCAGCGGCCAGGCGGTGTTGGTGGACGTGCGCTCGGACGCCGAGCGCGACTGGGTGGGCCATGTGCCCGGCGCCCTGGCCGTGGTCTGGAAGCAATGGCCCGGCATGCGCCTGAACATCGACTTCGACGCGCAGCTATGCGCCGCCGTGCCGCCGGGAACCAAGGTCCTGCTGCTGTGCCGCAGCGGCGTGCGCTCCATCGCGGCGGCGCGCCGCGCCACCGAGCTGGGCCTGCAGGCCTACAACATCCTGGAAGGCTTCGAGGGCGACCCCGACGCGAATGGCCAGCGCAACCGCCTGGGCGGCTGGCGCTTTCATGGCCTGCCGTGGCGGCAGGGGTGACGATGGCCCACCCTGCGCCCCCTCTGGCTTTGTGGATGCATACTTTTTTTGATAGCGCACCGCGCAGTGTGATTGCGCCTTGAGGGCTGTTTCTCCCTCTCCCGCGTGCGGGAGAGGGTAGGGGTGAGGGTGCAAAAAACC
Organism: Alicycliphilus sp.; assembly: GCA_018054745.1. Lineage (GTDB taxonomy): Bacteria > Pseudomonadota > Gammaproteobacteria > Burkholderiales > Burkholderiaceae_C > Alicycliphilus > Alicycliphilus limosus. The sequence goes on along the minus strand of JAGPIX010000021.1, from coordinate 4,966 downwards.
GGGTGTTGCGCGGCATCACCCCCTCACCCCAACCCTCTCCCCCAAGGGGGCGAGGGGGTTAAAAACCGCGCTAAACAAGCGTTGCTCACCATCAATAAAAACAATAGCTGCCAGCGCTTGATACACAAGCGCTGGCAGCTATTTTGATGCTGAATGAAGCTTAGCGCGCCAATGCCGGAATGCGCAGCTTCTGGCCTGGGTAGATCTTGTCCGGGTGGCTCAGCATGGGCTTGTTGGCCTCGAAGATCACCGGGTATTTGTTGGCGTCGCCATAGAACTTCTTGGCAATCGCGCTCAGCGTGTCGCCGCGCACCACGTCGTGGTACTGGGCCTCGGGCTCGGGGTTGGTGACCGACATCTGGTTGTCCACGCTGGTCACGCTGGCCACGTTGCCGCAGCACAGGGTCACCTTCTCCTTGACGGCCTGTGTGGGGGCCACGCCAGCCACCGTGACCTTGCCCTCGGCGCCGTCGAACGTGACCTGCACATCGCTCACGCCCAGGTTCTGCGCGGCGATGTAGTTGCCAATGGCCTTGCCGGCCTGGGCGTTGAGCTCGGCCGGCGTGGGCGCCGTGGGGCTGGCTGCATGCGCGTCCTTGCCGCCAAACAGCTTTTCACCGGCTTCCTTGATGAATGTGAACAGGCCCATGTTTCTCTCCTATTGGTTGCAATCAAATCAAGACGGATGAATGTAACGGCAGATGGGCGTATAAACCGCGCTTTGACAATTCTTCGCATTCCGCTGCCTGCAGCGCCGTGCGCCGCAAAACTTTTGGATAATCGCGCCCCATGACATTTCTGGCCATCGACGTGGGCAATTCCCGCCTGAAATGGGCGCTGTACGCGGCGGCGCGGCCCGGCGCCGCGCTGCTCGCCCATGGCGTGGAGTTTCTCGACCACATCGAGCGCCTGGCCGACGGCCAGTGGGCCGATCTGCCCGCGCCCACGCACATGCTCGGCTGCGTGGTGGCGGGTGACGCCGTCAAGCGCCGCGTGGCCGAGCAGATGGACCTGTGGGACGTGCCCGCGCGCTGGGTCGTGCCCTCGGCCGAGGAGGCCGGCGTGGTCAACGGCTACGACCACCCCTCGCGCCTGGGCGCCGATCGCTGGGTGGCCATGATTGGCGCGCGCCACCATCTGCTGGCCCAGGGCCCGGCGCGTCCGCTGGTGCTGGCCATGGTGGGCACGGCGGTGACGGTGGAGGCGCTGGACGCCGAGGGCCGCTTTCTGGGCGGCCTGATCCTGCCCGGCCACGGCATCATGCTGCGTGCGCTGGAGACCGGCACCGCCGGCCTGCATGTGCCCACCGGCGAGGTGCGGCCGTTTCCCACCAACACCAGCGACGCGCTCACCAGCGGCGGCACCTACGCCATCGCCGGCGCCGTGGAGCGCCTGTACCAGCACCTGCAGCAGCATTGCGGCCAGGAGCCCCTGTGCCTGATGACCGGCGGCGCCGGCTGGAAGATGGCGCCCAGCATGGCGCGCCCCTTCGAGCTGGTGGAAAACCTGATCTTCGACGGCCTGCTGGAGATCGGCGCGCGCCGCTTTGCGCCGGCCGCAGCCTGAGCTATTCCCCGTCGTCCAGGGCTGGGGCAGGGTGCGCCGCCGCGCCATAGGCCCCCGCCAGCCGCGCCAGATGCGCGCATTGCGCCGGCTCCAGGTAGGGCAGCAGCAAGCCCAGCGCATGGCGCGCGCCGCCCAGCAGCGCGGCCTGGGCGCCTTCGGGCTCCAGCGCGCGGCGCGGGTCGTGCACATATTCAAAGCTCAGCCAGTAGGTGGCCACCAGCACCATGCAGTTGGCCGTGGTCTGCGCCGCGCCGTCCGGTGGCAGGCGCAGCGCGCCGCTGCGGCCCAGGGCGGCCAGCAGCGCGTGCATGGCCTGGGTCTTGGCGCGCAGCAGGGCCGGGAACTGCGTCTCCAGCTGGCGGTTGCGCGACAGCAGGTTGTTCAGGTCGCGGTACAGAAAGCGGTATTGCCAGACCAGCTCGAACAGGCGGTGCGTGAAGAACCAGGCGTCCTCCACATCGGCCACGTCGCCACCGGCCTGCAAGAGCTCGCCCAGCGCCTGTTCGTACTGCGCGAACAGCGCGTTGACGATCTCGTCCTTGGCGCGGTAGTGGTAGTACAGGTTGCCCGAGCTGATGCCCAGGTCGGCGGCAATGGCGGCGGTGGAGACATGGGGCTCGCCAAAGCGGTTGAATAGCGCCAGGCTGGCTTCGAGGATGCGCTCTGCCGTGCGGCGTGGGGCTTTGCGGGCCATGGCCGTCCTCCGATGGTCGTGGAGACCATGGCACTGTACGCCGCAAGTGGGTCAAATCGGTGTCAGCCTGCAGCCCGTTGCGGGCGCGTGGCCGTCAATCCCCGGGCTTTTTGTCGTGCCGCCCGGCCAGGGCGTCATCCAGCGCCTCTTCCAGCGCCGCCACGCGCTCGCGCAGCGCCTGTACTTCCTGCGCCGTGGGCACGCCCAGGCGCTGCAGAGCCTTGGCGACGCGCTCCTCGAAGATGCCCTCCAGCCTGTCCCACTGGCCGGCCGCGCGCTCGCCCAGGCCCGATGCCAGGTGGCCCATGCGCTGGGCGGCCTCGCTCAGCTGCTCGCCGGCGGCGTCCTGGGTCTTGCGCTGCAGCGCCTGGCCCTCGCGCACCAGGGCCTCGAAGACCTTGCCGCCCTCCTGCTGCGCCTTGGCAAACGCGCCCAGCCCGGCCAGCCAGACCTGCTGCGCCGACTCGCGCGCCATGCGCGGCAGGTCATGGGCGGGGTTGGGGTTGGAGGTGTCGTCGTCTTCAGGTGCGCGGGCCATGCTGCTTCCTTGGTGTGATGCGGCCATTGTGGATAACTGCCGCGGCATGGGTATAGGCAGATGGCCCTAATCCATACATGACGGCTGGTTACGTCAGTCAACGGGTCAATGGGATAATCCCTGGCTTTGCCCCTGCGGCGCTTACCTTTTGCGCGAGAGATTTTCCCCATGATCCTGGTCACCGGCGGCGCCGGCTTCATTGGCGCCAACTTCGTACTCGACTGGCTTGGCGGCTGTGACGAGCCCGTGCTCAACCTGGATAAGCTGACCTACGCCGGCAACCTGCACAACCTGGCCAGCCTGGAAGGCGACGCGCGCCATGTCTTCGTGCAGGGCGACATCGGCGACCGGGCCCTGGTGGAAAGCCTGCTGGCCCGCCACCAGCCGCGCGCCATTGTCAACTTTGCCGCCGAAAGCCATGTGGACCGCTCCATCCACGGCCCCGAGGACTTCATCCAGACCAACGTGCTCGGCAGCTTCAGGCTTTTGGAGGCTGTAAGGCACTACTGGAAAGCGCTGCCAGCTACAGAAAAAGAAGCGTTTCGCTTTCTGCATGTGAGCACCGACGAGGTCTACGGCAGCCTGGCCCCCAGCGCCCCGGCCTTCACCGAAGAACACAACTACGAGCCCAACAGCCCGTACAGCGCCAGCAAGGCCGCCAGCGACCACCTGGTGCGCGCCTGGCACCACACCTACGGCCTGCCGGTGCTCACGACGAATTGCAGCAACAACTATGGCCCGCTGCACTTCCCGGAAAAGCTCATCCCGCTGATGATCGTCAACGCCCTGGCAGGCAAAAACCTGCCCGTCTACGGCGACGGCATGCAGGTGCGCGACTGGCTCTACGTGCGCGACCACTGCAGCGCCATCCGCCGCGTGCTGGAGGCCGGCAAGGTGGGCGAGACCTACAACGTCGGCGGCTGGAACGAAAAGCCCAACATCGAGATCGTGAAAACCGTCTGCGCCCTGCTCGACGAACTGCGCCCGCGCGCCGATGGCCAGAGCTATAGCGCGCAGATCAGCTACGTCACCGACCGCCCCGGCCACGACCGCCGCTACGCCATAGACGCGCGCAAGCTCGAGCGCGAATTGGCCTGGAAGCCCGCCGAGACCTTCGACACCGGCATCCGCAAGACCGTTGAGTGGTACCTGGCCAACCCGGACTGGGTGGCCCAGGTGCAAAGCGGCGCCTACCGCGAATGGGTGGCCAAGCAGTACGCTTAATCTGGTAAGTCGTGAATGGTGAGTGGTAAATGGTGAAAACCAGCGCGCCACTTACCATTTACCACTCACTACTTACCATCTGCCCCCATGAACATCCTGCTCTTTGGCAAGAACGGCCAGCTCGGCTGGGAGCTGCAGCGCAGCCTGTCCGTGCTGGGCCAGGTGACCGCGCTGAGCCATGACAGCACCCAGCTGTGCGGCGACTTTGCCCAGCCCGATGCCGTGGCCGACACCGTGCGCGCCCTGTGTCCCGACGTCATCGTCAACGCCGCAGCACATACCGCCGTCGACAAGGCCGAGAGCGAGCCCGCGCGCGCGCGCCTGCTCAACGCCACCACCCCCGGCGTGCTGGCCGAGGAGGCCGCGCGCCTGGGCGCCTGGCTGGTGCACTACAGCACCGACTATGTGTTTGACGGCAGCGGCGACCGGCCCTGGACCGAGGACGACGCCACCGGTCCGCTCTCGGTCTACGGCGCCACCAAGCTGGAGGGTGAGCAGCTCATCCAGCAAGCGGGCTGCCAGCACCTGATATTGCGCACCAGCTGGGTCTACGCCGCGCGCGGCGGCAACTTCGCCAAGACCATGCTGCGCCTGGCCCAGGAGCGTGAACATCTCACGGTGATCAACGACCAATGGGGCGCGCCCACCGGCGCCGATCTGCTGGCCGACGTCACGGCCCACGCCCTGCGCCAGCTGCAGGCACGCCCGCAGGACGGCGGCCTGTACCACTGCGCCGCCGCCGGCGAGACCACCTGGCATTCCTATGCAAAATACGTCATAGACCAAGCCAGTCAAGCGCAAAAAGCTATACAAATAAGAGCAAAAGAGATCAGCCCCGTGCCTACCAGTGCCTTTCCCACCCCCGCCTGGCGCCCGCTCAATTCGCGCCTGGATACGCGCAGGCTGCAAACCACCTTCGGCCTGACCCTGCCGCCCTGGCAGCA
>JAGPIX010000100.1 GCA_018054745.1 Alicycliphilus sp. | reverse complement strand
GAGGGTGGGATTCGAACCCACGGTAGTGTTGCCACTACGCCTGATTTCGAGTCAGGTACATTCGACCACTCTGCCACCTCTCCTGTGTGTCGAAGCCTGCGATTCTAGCAGTTAAATCAGGGCTTCAAGATTTCCATGCCGCCCATGTAGGGGCGCAGCGCCTCGGGCACGGTGATGGAGCCGTCTTGGTTCTGGTAGTTCTCCAGCACCGCGACGAGCGTACGGCCCACGGCAAGTCCCGAGCCGTTCAAGGTGTGCACCAACTCGTTCTTGCCCTGTGCGTTCTTGAAACGCGCCTGCATGCGGCGCGCCTGGAAGGCTTCGCAGTTGCTCACCGAGCTGATCTCGCGGAAGGTGTTCTGCGCCGGCAGCCAGACTTCCAGGTCGTAGGTCTTGGCGGCGCCAAAGCCCATGTCGCCGGTGCACAGAGCCACCACACGGTAGGGCAGGCCCAGCTTTTGCAAAATGGCCTCGGCGTGGCCGGTCATCTCTTCCAACGCCTGGTAGCTTTTCTCGGGGTGGACGATTTGCACCATCTCGACCTTGTCGAACTGGTGCTGGCGGATCATGCCGCGCGTGTCGCGGCCGTAGCTGCCTGCCTCGGAGCGAAAGCACGGCGAATGCGCGGTGAGCCTGATGGGCAGCTCGGCCTCTTGCAGCACCTCGTCGCGCACGATGTTGGTGAGCGGCACCTCGCTGGTCGGGATCAGGTACAGCGCGGCATTGTCGGGCACGGGCTCGCCGTCCTGGCCGCCCTTCTTGGCGGCGAACAGGTCGCCCTCGAACTTGGGCAGCTGGCCCGTGCCCTTGAGCGAGTCGGCGTTGACGATGTAGGGCACATAGCATTCGGTGTAGCCATGCTCGCCGGTCTGCACGTCCAGCATGAACTGCGCCAACGCCCGGTGCAGGCGCGCCATCTGGCCCTGCATGACGGTGAAACGCGAGCCCGACAGCTTGGCGCCCAGATCGAAGTCCAGGCCCAGCGGGGCGCCCAGATCCACATGGTCTTTCACCGCGAAGTCGTAGGCCTTGGGCGCGCCCCAGCGGCGCAGCTCGACGTTGCCGGCCTCGTCAGCGCCCACGGGCACGCTCTCGTGCGGCAGGTTGGGCACGGCCGCCAGCATGGCCTGCAGTTCGGCCTGGATCTGCTCCAGGCGCACGACGGAGCCGTCCAACTCGTTCTTGAGCGCTGCCACCTGGGCCTTGGCGGCCTCGGCGGCGTCTTTCTCACCCTTGCCCATCAGCGCGCCGATCTGCTTGGACAGCTGGTTGCGCTGCGACTGCAACTCCTCGGTGCGCGTCTGTATCGTCTTGCGCTCAGCCTCCAGCGCCTGGAACGCCTCCACGTTCAGGAAGGCCTGGGGTTTTTTGCGGGATTCGAGCCGGGCGACGGCCGAGGCGAGGTCTTTGCGAAGGAGCAGGATGTCTAGCATGGCGCAATTTTAGAGGGCAGGCGTGCCGGGGTCAGGCCAAGCTTGCCGGGTCGCAGTTGGCGCCGCACAGGATCAGCGCCACGGTTTCACGTGGCTGCGGGCGGTAGGCGCCGGTCTGCAGGGCAGCCAGACCGAGGGCTGCGGCAGGTTCCACGGCCAGCTTGAACTCCTTCCACAGCCACAGTTGCGCGGCACGAATGGCGTCGTCGGGCAACAGCAGCGATGCGTGCACATGGCGCTGGCTCACCTCCCAGCCGATGGCGCCGATGCGGCGCGCACCCAGCGAATCGGCGGCCAGGCCGCCGACCTCCACGTCCACCGGCATGCCTGCGGCCCGGGCGGCATGCAGGGTGGGCGCACGCTCGGGCTCCAGTGCCACCACATGGGCTCGGCTGTCCACCCAGGCGGCCACGCCGCCGATGAGGCCGCCGCCGCCCACGCTGACGAGCAGGCTGTCGGGCAGCCGGCCGCCCTGCTCCTCGATCTCCAGGGCCAGCGTGCCGGCGCCGGCCACCACCTCGGGCTGGTCATAGGCATGGGCCTGCAGCGCGCCCGTGGCCTGCTGGCGGGCCACGCAGGCCTGAAAGGCCTCGGCATACGCGGCGCCGGTCACCACCACCTCGGCCCCCAGGGCGCGCAGCCGGGCGCGCTTGGCCTCGGGCGAGACCTCGGGCACGAACACCTCGCAGCGCACGCCCAGGGCCTTGGCGGCGGCCGCCACGGCAATGCCGGCGTTGCCGCCCGAGGCGATGATGACGCCGCTGTCGGGCACGGGATTGGCCAGCAGGCGATAGAGCATGCCGCGCGCCTTGAAGCTGCCACCCACCTGCAGTTGCTCCAGCTTGAGCCAGACCTCGTCGCAATCCACCCCCACCGAGCGGCCAGACAAGCGCAGCAGCGGCGTGGTACGCAGAAAGCCCGGCTGGCTGGCCAGCTGGCGGCGGGCAGCGGTGATGGCGGCGCGATGGATCATGCGGGAACCTGGCGAAAAAAAGGGTGCAGTGTAGTGGCCGGCACGGCTGTCGATAACATGGCGATGGCAGGTCCACCGGGGGCCATGCAGGAGGTGGTCATGTTTTTTGTGTTTGGTCCTTCGGGGCAGATCTACCGCGGCGGCTCGGGCAAGCTGGCCCAGCTGGCGCCGGTGCAGCGCGTGCAGCGCCCGCAGGGCCTGCGCGCACGCGCCCTGGAGCCCGATGCAGCGCCCCGGCACACCGGCGCCGTCAAGGCCCAGACGGCGCAGCAGCAACGCCTGCAGGAGGCCGCTGCCGCCTATGTGCAGACCGAGCAGGGTCCCGATCAGCCGCGCCTGCCGGTGCTGCGCGTGGCCGACATGATGACCGTGGGTGCGGTGACCCTGCCGCCCGAGATGCCTGCCCATGACGCCTGGCTGGCGCTGGCACGGCAGCGCGTGGCCCAGGCGCCGGTGGTCAACGCCCAGGGGCGGGTGGTCGGCCTGCTGCTGCGCGCCGACATCGCTCCCGTGGATCTGCTGCCCCAGCCGGCCGCCGTGCCGCAGGCCATTGCACGCGCACGCCGCAGCGTGTCCGAGGCCATGGTCAGCCCGGTGCCCACCGTGGCCGCCCACACCGAGCTGCGCCGCGTGGCGCCGGTACTGCTGGACACGGGCCTGCCGGGCCTGCCCGTGACGGACGATGCCGGCGTGCTGCAGGGCTTCATCACGCGCACCGACATACTGCGCGCCGTGGTGGCCGATCCGCCACTCGATCTGTGGAGCTGAGGGCGATCAGTCCCCGCTCACGGCCTGGTCGCCCATGTGCAACTGCACCTCGGGCAGGCGGCTGGCCAGCACCTTGTCTATGGTCTTGCCGTCCATGTCCACCACCTCGAAGCGCCAGCCCTCCCACTGCACGGTGTCGGTGACCCCAGGCAGCTTCCCGGTGAGCAGCATCATCATGCCGCTGAGCGTCTGGTAGCGCCCGCGATCCTCCTGCGGCACGGTGGCCAGCTGCAGGCGATCCTTGAGCTCAGGCACGGGAATATGGCCGTCCAGCAGCCAGCTGCCATCGTCGCGCTGCACGGCCCAGGAGTCGTCCGGGTCCAGCGACTGGAATTCGCCGGTGATGGCCTCGATCAAGTCCTGCACGGTGACTATGCCCTGCACCTCGCCGTACTCGTCGATGACGAAGGCCATGTGCATGCCGGACTGGCGGAAGTTGTCCAGCAGCTCCTTGGCGTTGATGGTCTCGGGCACGTACAGCGCCGTGTGCAGCGCCAGCGCGCCCAGCTCGCGCGCGGCCGGGTCGCGCACCGCGCGCGACAGCCATTGGCGCGCGCTGAGCACGCCCAGGATGTTCTCCATGCCGCCGCGCACCACCGGAAAGCGCGCATGTTCGGACTCGTCGATGCGGCGCAGGTTTTCCTCGAACGACTCCAGCACGTCCAGGCACACCACGTCGGCGCGCGGCACCATCAGCGAGCCGATCTGGCGGTCGTCCAGGCGAAACACGTTGCGCACCATCTGGTGTTCGTGCGACTCGATCACGCCGGCGCTCGTGCCCTCGGCCAGCACGGCATGGATCTCGTCCTCGGTCACAGCGTTGCCCTGGCCCTGCTTCACGCCCAGGGCGCGCAGCAGGGTCTCGGTGGAGATGGACAGCAGGCGCACAAAGGGCTTGGTAGCCAGGGCCAGCCAGTTGATGGGGCGGGCCACGATGCGTGCCAGGGCCTCGGGGTGGCTCTGGCCCAGGCGCTTGGGCACGAGTTCGCCGACGACGATGGAGAAGTAGGTGATCAACACCACCACCAGGCCGGTGGCGATGTAGCTGGCGTATTGCGCCTGCAGCCCCAGGCCGATCAGCCATTCACCAAATGGCTTGGCCAGGGCCGACTCGCCCACGATGCCGTTGAGCACGCCGATCGAGGTGATGCCGATCTGGATGGTGGACAGAAAGCGCGTCGGGTCTTCGCCCAGCTTGACGGCGGCGATGGCACCGCTATCGCCCTCATCGATCAGCTTTTGCAGGCGCGTCTTGCGCGCGGAGACCAAAGCCAGCTCGGACATGGCAAACACGCCGTTGAGCAGGATGAGGGCGAACAGTATTGCTATTTCCATATGCAGGGAGCCCGACGTGCTCCCAAGGTGTGAAGATGCGGCAATTGTAAGAAGTCCCGCATTGTGCGGGACTTCGGCCGCTGCGGCCCACATGCCCTGCCCGATCAGCGGCATTTCGTTATATTAGCCAAATTTGGCTGCAGCGCCCACTCATAGCGCGTCAACAGCTATAAATACAGAAGCGCAACCACCTCCTGCGCCGCGCACCTGGCACGGCGCCGCCCGAAGTTCAGCCGCTGCTCGCGCCGGTCTCCGGGCTGCGCTCGGCCAGCTCCAGGCCCGTGGCGGCGTCCAGCTTCAGGCCCTTGGGCAGGGGGAATTTCACCGATTCCTCGATGCCGCTCATCTTGCGCACCGACACCGCCCCCAGCTCCTTGATGCGCGTGATCACGGCCTGTACCAGCACCTCGGGCGCCGAGGCGCCGGCCGTCAGGCCCACGCGCGCGATGCCGTCGAACCATTCGGCGCGCAGTTCGTCGGCACTGTCGACCATGTGGGCGGCGGTGCCCAGGCGCGCGGCCAGCTCGCGCAGGCGGTTGCTGTTGGAGCTCGTCGGACTGCCGACGACGATCACCAGATCGACCTGGGGCGACAGCAGCTTGACCGCGTCCTGGCGGTTCTGCGTGGCGTAGCAGATGTCCTGCTGCTTGGGCTCGCGGATGGAGGGAAAGCGCGCGCGCACAGCGGCGGTGATCTCGGCGGCGTCGTCCACGCTCAAGGTGGTCTGCGTGACCACGGCGAGTTTCTCGGTCTGCGCGGGCTGCACGCGGGCGACGTCGGCCACGTCCTCCACCAGGTGGATGCCGCTGTCAAGCTGGCCCATGGTGCCCTCGACCTCGGGGTGGCCCTTGTGGCCGATCATGATGAACTCGTAGCCCTCCCTGGCCAGCTTGGCGACCTCGACATGCACCTTGGTCACCAGCGGGCAGGTGGCGTCAAAGATGCTGAAACCGCGCGCGCGCGCCTCGTCCTGCACGGCGCGGCTCACGCCATGGGCGCTGAAGATCAGCGTGGCGCCGGGCGGCACCTCGGCCAGATCCTCGATGAAGATCGCGCCCTTGGACTTGAGGTCGTTCACCACATAGGTGTTGTGCACGATCTCGTGGCGCACGTAGATGGGGCGGCCAAACTTCTGCAGCGCCCGTTCGACGATCTCGATGGCGCGGTCCACGCCGGCGCAAAAGCCGCGCGGCTCGGCCAGAACAATTTCCTGGGGCTTGTTCATTTACAGCACACCAATCAACTGCACCTCGAAGGTGACGGGCAGGCCGGCCAGTGGGTGATTGAAGTCAAAGCGCACCGCCCCATCGCCGCGCACCTCCAGCACCGCGCCGGCATATTTGCCCGCGCCATCAGGCGTGGGGAACTCGACCACATCGCCCACGTGGTACTGCTCATCGGGGTCACCCAGGTCATTGAGCAGCTTGCGGCCCACCCATTGCCGCATGTCGGGGTTGCGCTCGCCAAAGGCCTCGCCGGCGGCCAGCTCGAAGCGGGCGCGCGCGCCCTCGGCCAGGCCGATCAGGCGCTGCTCCAGCGCCGGCGAGAGCTCGCCCGTGCCCACCGACAGCGTGGCCGGCTTGCCCTCGAAGGTGTTGACCACATCGCCCGCCGGGCCGGCCAGGCGGTAATGCAGCGTAAGAAAGGAACCCATCTGCACGATGGGCTGGCTGGTGTCGGAGGCAAGGGCGTCAGCGGTCATTGAGAAGCTCTCTATAAACTGCCGCCATTGTAGAAAACCGGGTATACCCCCACTGCCCCACGCCATGCCGCTGAAAGACCTGCCCTTTGATGCCCAGCCGCGCGAGAAGCTGCTCGCGCGCGGCCCCGCCGCCCTGTCGGACGCCGAGCTGCTGGCCATCTTGTTGCGCACCGGCATGGCCGGCAAGGGCGTGCTGCAGCTGGCCCAGGAGCTGCTCGATGAGCCCCAGCGCGACGCCGGCGGGCGCATCACCGGCGGCGGCTTTGGCGGCATGGCCGGCCTGCTGCACGCGGGCGCGGCAGACCTGGCGCGCATCAAGGGCCTGGGGCCGGCCAAGCGCGCCGAGCTGGTGGCCGTGCTGGAGCTGGCGCGCCGCGCCCTGGCCCAGCAGCTGCGCGAGCGCGAGGTGTTCGGCACGCCGGGCGCCGTCAAGCACTACCTGCAGCTGCACCTGGCGGCGCGCGCGCATGAGGTGTTCGCCGTGCTGTTCCTGGACAGCCAGAACCGCCTGCTGGCGATGGAAGAACTCTTCCGGGGCACGCTCACGCAGACCAGCGTCTACCCACGCGAGGTGGTGCTGCGCGCCCTGCAGCACCAGGCCGCCGCCGTGGTGCTGGCGCACAACCACCCCAGCGGCAGCGTGCAACCGAGCCGCGCTGACGAGGCCCTGACCCAGACGCTGAAGGCCGCCCTGGCGCTGGTGGACGTGCGCGTGCTCGACCATGTCATCGTGGCGCCGGGCGCGGCCCTGTCCATGGCCGAGCAGGGCCTGGTGTGAGCCTGGCGCGCTGGGCCTGCATCGCCCTGCTGGCGCTGGCCGGCTGCGCTCTGCCGCTGGCGCCGCCGGCGCCCGCGCCGCTGCTGGCGCCGCATCTGCGCCTGATCGGCGTGGCCGAGCTGGCCCACGGCAGCGAGTACGCCGGCGCCCGCATCGGCGGCCTGTCGGGCATCGACTACGACGCGCACAGCGGCGAATACCTGCTGATCAGTGACGCATCGGCGCGCATCTACCGCGCGCGCCTGCACTACGACGCGCAGCGGCTGGACATGCCGCAGTTCACCGCCACCCAGGATCTGCTGCACACCAGCGGCCAGCCCTTTGCGCCCTGGTGGCGCCGCCAGGCGGGCATGGACCGGCCCGACGCCGAGGGCCTGCGCTGGCTGCCGGGCAAGACCAGTTTTCTGTGGAGCAGCGAGGGCGACTTCAGCCGCGGCTTCGGCCCGCAGCTGCGCGAAAGCCGCCTGGACGGCCGGCCGGTGCGCGACATCGCCCTGCCCGCCAGCTTCTCCCCCGGCACACAACCCAGGCGCGGCCCGCGCGGCAACGGCACGCTGGAGGGGCTGGCGCTCACGCCCGACGGGCGCACCGCCTGGCTGGCCATGGAGCTGCCCTGGCACCAGGACGGGCCGCAGGCCACGCCCGACAGTGGCGGCGCACCCGTGCGCATCACCGCCATGGACATCGCCAGCGGCCAGCCGCTGCGCCAGATTGCCTACCAGGGCGATGCCGTGCCGCAGCGGCGCCGCCTGCCCGGCCCGCAGATCAACGGCGTCAGCGAAATCCTGGCGCACGGCCCGCACCACCTGCTGGTGCTGGAGCGCAGCTACAGCGCCGGCGCCGGCTTTGGCGCGCGCCTGTACCGCATCGACACCCGCGCCGGCAGCGACACCCTCACGCTGGATGCCCTGACGCCCGCCAACCACCGCCCGGTGCCCAAGACCCTGGTGGCCGACCTGGCGGCCCTGGGCCTCACCCCGGACAACATCGAGGGCATGACCTGGGGCCCACCCGTGCAGGGCCGCTGCGTGCTGGTGTTCGTGAGCGACGACAACTTCAACCCCGCCCAGGTCACGCAGTTCATCGCCGCGCAATACCTGGGCCCGGATGGCGACGGTGGGCAATGCGGTACAACCGGCGCTAGTGTCCTGAGCACTTACCCATGACCGCCCCGCTCAAAGCCCAATCGTTTGCCGACCTCAAGCCCCTGCGCCGCACGCTGCAGGAGCGGGCCGCGCAGCAGGCCGAGCGCGAACGGCTGCGCCGCGAGGCCGAGCAACGCGCGCGCGCCGAGCGCCACCTGTTCCAGGACGCCGTGGGCGCCGTGCAGCCGCTCAAGGGCCAGCACGAGCGCCACTGGCCCGCCCCCGTGCCGCCCGAGCCCCTGCCGGTGCAGCGCCAGCTGGACGAGGCGCGCGTGCTGCATGAATCGTTGAGCGACGAGTTCGACGTCAGCACCCTGCTGGACGTGGACGACCAGCTGAGCTTTCGCCGCACGGGCATGGGCCCTGACGTGACGCGCCGGCTGCGCGCGGGCCAGTGGAGCATCCAGCGCCAGCTCGATCTGCACGGCCTGCGCGTGGATGAGGCGCGCGAGGCCCTGGGCCAGTTCATACGCCTGGCGCACCGCACCGGCCTGCGCTGCGTGCGCGTGGTGCATGGCAAGGGCCTGGGCTCGCCGGGCAAGACGCCCGTGCTCAAGGGCCGCGTGCAGGGCTGGCTGGTGCAGAAGAAGGAGGTGCTGGCCTTCGTGCAGGCCAGGCCCGCCGACGGCGGCGCGGGAGCGCTGGTGGTGCTGCTGGCGCCAAGCGCGCGCAGAATATAGATAAAAAAGGCCTTCAGCGCGCTTGCATAAAGCGCGAACAGCTATTTAATTAATAGTATTTTGACACCCCGTCAACCCGTGATCCAGTCCGGCTGATGGACGAAGCCATGGCCTGGGTGCGCCTGGCGAATGACAGGCCGCCCTGCCCCTTGCGGCTCAACGCCTGGTCTGGGTCTCGGCCTTGGACTGGCAGGCGATGCAGCGCGCGGCCGACGGCTGGGCCAGCAGGCGCGGCACGCCGACGCTCTGGCCGCAGTCGGTGCATTCGCCATAGCTGCCATCGGCCAGGCGCTCCAGCGCGGCGCGCACGGCCGTCAGCTCGGCATGGTCGCGCGCGGCCTCGGCGTCGCGCACCATGTCGGCGGCCATGCTGTTGGCCTGGTCACGCGGGCTGCCGGCGGGATCGGCCTGGCCACGGCTGGCGGCCGAGGCGACGGCCAGGGTGTCGCGCTGGACGGCGTCCAGCTCCTGCAGCAGCTGCTCCTTGCGCAACTCCAGGGCGCTGCGCAGTTGCTCGCGTTGGGAATCGGTGAGGGCGATAGTGTTCATGGCTCCAGCATGCCACCGGTGCCGCCGTTTGTATTGACAAACATCAAGCCTGGACGGACAGCCAGCGGCGGTACAGGGCGGGCGCGTCCCAGGCCTGATCGGTGGCCAGATCCAGCGTGCGCTCCTGCTCTTCGGGCGCCAGGGGTTCGGCCTGCTGCTGCTGGCGCGCGAGCACGGCCAGGTCGGCCTCGGAGGGGTCGCCGCCCGCCGCGCGGCGCTGGCGCACGCGCTCGCGCAGCCGGTCCGGGTCGGCATGGCAGTGCAGGATGGCGAACGGCAGGCCCAGCTCGCGCGCCAGCGCGTGAAAGGCGTCGCGCTCGCGCCGGCGCAGAAAGGCCGCGTCCACGATCACCGGGTAACCGGCCGCAAGCAGGGCGCGCGCCTGCGCGGCCAGCTGCGCGAAGGTGCGGCGTGAGGCCTCGCTGGTGTAGATGTCCAGGCCCAGGGCGGCCGAATCGTCCAGCGGCGCCAGGCCGTGCAGGCGCTTGCGCTCCACGTCCGAGCGCAGCCGCACCGCCCCCTGTTGCAAGAGCTGCGCGGCCGCCGTGGACTTGCCCGAGCCCGACAGTCCGTAGGTGATGAGCAGGCGCGCGCCCAGGGGGGCGGCCAGCCGCTCGGCGCAGGCCAGGTAGTCCGGCCCCTGCGCCGCGCCCCCCTGACTGGCGCGCAGCCGCGCGACCAGGGTGCGCACCAGGGCGCGGTAGACCTCGTAGGGGCGCAGCACGGCCAGACCGGCGTAGTCGCCGCTGGCGGCCAGGTAGGCGTCGAGAAAGCGCCAGGCCAGGTCGCCTCGGCCATGGGCGTGCAGGTCCATGGTCAGAAAACCGGCGTCGGCCAGCGTGTCTATCCAGCGCAGCGCCGGGCTGAACTCCAGGCAGTCAAAGGCGGTGATCTCGCCGTCGATCCGCACCACATTGCCCAGGTGCAGGTCGCCATGGCATTCGCGCACCTGGCCGGCGGCGCGGCGCGCGGCCCAATGCCCAGCCAGGGCCGGCTGGCGCGCGCCAAACCAGGCGCGCAGCGCAGCCAAGCGTGCGGCCTCGGCCCCGCTGAGCAGCGCCGCCAGCTGATCGAGCACATCGGCGATCGTCTGGCCCACCTGGGCTGGCCGGCCCCAGTCGCTGTCCTGCCCCGCCACCGGCGCCTGCGCGTGAAAGTGCGCCAAGCGCGCGGCAAAGGCATCCAGCTCAAAGCCCTGCAGCTGGCCGGCGCGCACCAGGGCATCGAGCTCGCTGCCAGGGGCGAAGCGGCGCATGCGCAGCACCCAGTCGATGGCGGCGCCGGCCTCGTGTGCGCTACCGATGCGCGGCTGGCGCACGCTGCCCAGCACGGGCAGCACGTCCAGGTACAGCTGGGGCGCCAGGCGCTGGTTCAGGCGCAGCTCCTCGTTGCAGAAATGCCGCCGCGCGGCCCGCGTGGAGAAGTCTGCGAACGGCAGGCGCAGCGGCTTCTTGAGCTTGTAGGCATGCGCAGGCGTGAGCA
>JAGPIX010000220.1 GCA_018054745.1 Alicycliphilus sp. | reverse complement strand
GCATTCGACCTGCAGCGGCGCGAGCACCGCGCGCAGGCGTTGCAGGGCGCTGGCGACGATGTCGCTGGGCGCCACCCAGTCGCGCGCCAGTTTGAGCCCGCCATGGCCGAGGCGGGTCATGTCGAGCAGGTTCTGGATATAGCGATCGAGGCGTTCGGCCTCGTCGCGGGTGCCTTCGAGCAGTTCACGGCGATCAGCCATGGGGATCGACTCACCCAGCGCCAGCAGGCTGTCGATGGAGCCGCGCATGGCGGTCAGCGGCGTGCGCAGGTCGTGCGAGACCGAGGCCAGCAGCGCGCTACGCAGCTCCTCGGTCTGCCCGTGCAGGCGCGCCGCCTCCAGCTCCTCGGCCAGTTGCGCACGGGCCAGGGCCTGCGCCAGCGGCTGGCCAAGGGCAGCGACCAGGCGCCGGCGCTCGTCCGCCAGCGGCGTGCCGTCAGCGCTCTGCAGGCCGATCAGCAGCAGCGGCCCCTCTTCCGCGCACAGCGGCCACCACCACCAGCGGCTGCTGGGCAGGGTATCGGTACCCAGGCCCGCCGGCTGCTCGTGCTGCCAGGCCCAGTCGGCGGCCGCGCGCTCGGCGTCGGGCAGCTCGACGCGCTGGCCACCCTCGTGGCACCACTGCCCGTCCGCACTGCGCGACAGCAGCGTCAGCTGCACGTCCGGCCAGCCACCCAGTTGCTGCTCGGCCACCGCCAGCACGGCCTGGCGATCGGCGGCGACGGTGAGCTTGCGCGACAGCTCCAGCAGCGCCGTGGTTTCGCCCTGCGCCTGGCGCAACGCCTGCACCTGGCGGCGCTGGCGGCTGGCCAGGTTGCCGGTCAACCCGGCCATGAGCAGGAAGAACAGCAGGGTCAGCACATCCTCCTGACGCTGGATGCGCATGGTCAGGGTCGGGGGGATGAACAGGAAGTTGTAGGCCAGGAACGACAGCCCCGCGCAGGCCAGCGCCGGGCCCAGGCTGCTGCGCACCGCCACCAGCAGCACGGCGGCGAGGAACACCAGGGAGATGTTGGGCAGCTCCAGCACCCGCGCCAGGCCGAGGGAAATCAGCGTGGCGCAGGCGGCGGCCAGCGTGGCCAGCAGGTAGTCGCGCCAGCGCGGCGCGACGCGAACGCGTCGGCCTGCCGGGGGCTGATCACCTGCCGCATCCAGCACGCTCACCTCCAGCCCGGCACCGGCAGCCAGCAGGCGCTCGCCCAGGCCACGGCCGAACCAGCGCCGACGCAGGCGTCGTGTGCTGCTGCCGACCAGGATCAGGCTGGCGCGGCGCTCGCGGGCGTGGTCGAGCAGCGTGCGCGCCACCGAGTCGCCGTGCAGCGTCACCACCTCGCCACCGAGGCGCTCGGCCAGGCGCAGCGCCGCTTGCAGACGCCCGCGCTGCTCCTCGTCCATGGCCCGGCGGCCGTTCACATGCACCACCGACCAGGGCAGATGGCGCCGCTCGGCGACCCGGCAGGCGTGGCGCACCAGACGCTCGGCCTCGCCATCGCCGTCCACCCCCACCAGCAGGCGCCCGAGCACGCTGGGCGCGGCCTGGCCGAGCTGACGGTAGCGCTGGTCGAGGTCGGCATCGACCCGCGCGGCGGCGGTCTGCATGGCCAGCTCGCGCAGCGCGGTGAGGTTGGTCGGCGAGAAGAAGGCGTCGATGGCTGCGCGCGCCTGCTCGGGCATGTACACCTTGCCGTCGCGCAGGCGTTCGAGCAGCTCGCGCGGCGGCAGGTCGACCAGCTGAATCTCGTCGGCTTCCTGCAGCACCCAGTCGGGCACCGTCTCGCGCACCTGCACGCCGGTGATATCGCGGACGCGGTCGTTGAGGCTTTCCAGGTGCTGGACGTTGACCGTGGTGTAGACGTCGATGCCGGCGGCGAGCAGTTCCTGCACGTCCTGCCAGCGCTTGGCGTGGCGGCTGCCGGGGGCGTTGCTGTGCGCCAGCTCGTCCACCAGCGCCAGCTTCGGCGGGTCGGCCAGCAGGCCGTCGAGATCCATCTCGCTCAGCTCCAGGCCGCGATAGGGCAGGCGCAATGGCGGCTGCTGCGGCAGGCCCAGCAGCAGCGCCTCGGTCTCGCTGCGACCGTGGCTTTCCACCACCCCGGCGCGCAACGCCACGCCCTGGCGCAGTTGCGCATGGGCGGCCTGGAGCATGGCGTAGGTCTTGCCCACGCCCGGCGCCGCGCCGAGAAACACCTTGAGCCGGCCACGGCCTTCGCGGGGCAGGTCGGCGAGCAGCGCTTCGGCGCGCAGGCTGTCGTTCATCGAGCACTCGTCACTGGGAGGAAGTGGAGGGATTGTCGATCAGCGCCAGGTTCAGAGCCAGTACATTGACCACCGCCGGGCCGAACAGCGGGCGCTCGGTGTGCGCTTCGATCAGGCGCAGCAGCTCGGCCTCGGCCTTGCCACGGGCCTGGGCGATACGCGTCACCTGCCAGGCCGCCGCCTCGGGCGACAGGTGCGGGTCGAGGCCGCTGCCCGAGGTGGTCGCCAGTTGCATCGGCAGCGGCGCCTGGCCGCTCAGGCCGGTGCTGGCCTGCTCGATGCGCTCGCGCAGTTGCGGGTTGCTCGGCGCGAGGTTGCTGGCGGCGCTGGCCACGGTGGCGTAGTCGCCGGCCGAGGGGCGCGGCTGGAACCACTGATCGCCGTCGAAGGCCTGGGCGATCAGGCGGCTACCGCGTACCTGGCCGGCATCGTCACGCACCAGGCTGCCGGCGGCCTGATCGGGGAAGGCCACCTGGGCCACGCCGGTGACGCTCAAGGGATAGGCGACCCCGACCAACAGGGTCATGAAAGCCAAGGTGGCGATGGCGGGGCGAATATGGTCGAGCATGATGAGTCTCCTGATTCAGGTTGCCCCGGATTGCATCCGTATATGGACTCCTCCCGTTTTGCCAGTGAAATAATCTGCCTCTGAACCTAGGTACGACTGCTTCCGTATATTCGACTTCTGATAAGGCGTTAGCCTTGAGCCATGATGAA
>JAGPIX010000219.1 GCA_018054745.1 Alicycliphilus sp. | reverse complement strand
GTACCACAGCGTGTGCTTGAGCCATTCCTTATCGTTGCGACCCAGCGGGAAGTCGGGGTGGTCAGCGGGGTGCTCGTAGTCGTACACGGTGTGGGCGCCACGGCATTCCTTGCGGGCGGCGGCAGACACCATGGTGGCCTGGGCCACTTCGATCAGGTTGTCCACTTCCAGCGCCTCGATGCGTGCGGTGTTGAACACCTTGGACTTGTCCTTGAGCGTGACGCCCGCCACACGGTTGCGCAGCTCGGCGATCTTCTTGACGCCCTCGTCCATGCTGGCCTGGGTGCGGAACACACCGGCGTGCTGCTGCATCGTGGTACGGATGTCGCCAGCCAGGTTTTGCGCGTAGATGCCGTCGCTGGACTTGTCGAGCTGGTTCAGGCGCTCCAGGGTGCGGTCGGCCGCATCCTTGGGCAGGGGCTTGTGCTCCTTGTTCTTGTTGTTGAACTCGACGATGTGGCGGCCGGCGGCCTTGCCAAACACCAGCAGGTCCAGCAGCGAGTTGGTGCCCAGGCGGTTGGCGCCGTGCACGCTCACGCAGGCGCATTCGCCCACGGCGTACAGGCCGTTCACCACAGCGTTGTTGATGCCGTTGGCCTGGGTGATCACCTGTCCATTGATATTGGTGGGCACGCCACCCATCTGGTAGTGGATGGTGGGCACCACGGGAATGTCTTCCTTGGTGATGTCCACGTTGGCGAAGTTGACGCCAATTTCATACACCGACGGCAGGCGCTTGTGGATGGTGTCGGCGCCCAGGTGGCTGAGCTTGAGCATGACGTAGTCCTTGTTCGGACCACAGCCACGGCCTTCCTTGATTTCCTGGTCCATCGAACGCGACACGAAGTCGCGCGGTGCCAGGTCTTTCAGGGTAGGCGCGTAGCGCTCCATGAAACGCTCGCCATTGCTGTTGAGCAAAATGGCGCCTTCGCCGCGGCAGCCTTCGGTCAGCAGCACACCGGCACCGGCCACGCCGGTGGGGTGGAACTGCCAGAACTCCATGTCCTGCAGCGCAATGCCCGCGCGCGCCGCCATGCCCAGGCCGTCACCGGTGTTGATGAAGGCGTTGGTGGATGCGGCAAAGATGCGGCCGGCGCCACCCGTGGCCAGCAGCACGGTCTTGGCTTCCAGGATGTACAGGTCGCCGGTTTCCATCTCCAGCGCGGTCACGCCCACCACGTCGCCGTCGGCGTCGCGGATCAGGTCCAGGGCCATCCACTCCACGAAGAAGTTGGTCTTGGCCTTGACGTTCTGCTGGTACAGCGTGTGCAGCATGGCGTGGCCAGTGCGGTCGGCTGCGGCGCAGGCACGCTGCACGGGCTTTTCGCCGTAGTTGGCGGTGTGGCCGCCAAACGGGCGCTGGTAGATGGTGCCGTCAGGGTTGCGGTCGAACGGCATGCCGAAGTGTTCGAGCTCGTACACCACCTTGGGTGCTTCACGGCACATGAACTCGATGGCGTCCTGGTCGCCCAGCCAGTCAGAGCCCTTGATGGTGTCGTAGAAGTGGTAGTGCCAGTTGTCCTCGGACATGTTGCCCAGCGAGGCCGAAACGCCGCCTTGTGCCGCCACGGTGTGGCTGCGGGTGGGAAACACCTTGGACAGCGAGGCCACATTAAGCCCTGCGCGGGAGAGTTCAAGCGCGGCGCGCATGCCAGAGCCGCCGGCGCCAATGATGACGACGTCGAACTTGCGCTTGGTGATGTTAGCGTTGGTGTAGCTCATTATTTGCCTTCAGTCGCGGGAATCAGAGACGCCACAAAACCTGGATACCCCAGCCGGCACAGCCGACCAGCCAGACGATGGTGAAAATCTGCAGCACAAGGCGCAGGCCCACCGGCTTGATGTAATCCATCCAGATGTTGCGCATGCCTACCCAGGCGTGCCAGATGAGTGCCAGGATCACGCAGAACGTGAGCACTTTCATCCATTGGCTGGAGAAAATGGACGCCCAGCGGTCATAGCCGATGGGGCCTTTGGTCAGAACCAGTTGCACGAGCAGGATCAGCGTGAACAGTGCCATCAGAACGGCAGTCACGCGTTGGCTCAGCCAGTCGCGCAGGCCATAGTGGGCACCTACGACGGTGCGTTTGTAACCGAAGTTGTCGGACATGGTGGGTTTCCTCTTAGTCATTGCGCGGCACGCCGGACCCGGCGCCGCCGCGGGGTGAATCAATACAGGCCGAACAGCTTGGCTGCAAGCACCAGCGTCAGGCCAATGCTGATGACCAGTGTCACCAGGGCAGAGGTCTTGCCGAACTGCTTGCTGACGGCGTCATGGCTCACGTCCATGCACAAGTGGCGCACACCGGCGATCAGGTGGTGCAGATAGGCCCAGATAAGACCCAGCGCCACCAGCTTGATGAACCAGCCGGGAGCGAAGCCCAGGCCAGAGTTGAAGGCGGCTTTGAAGGTGCCAAAGGAAATTTCGGAGGACACCGAGGTGTCGAACATCCACAGCACGAACGGCAGCAGCAGAAACATCACAGCACCGCTGGCACGGTGCAGGATCGAAACCCATGCAGCCGGCGTCATGCGGTAAGTAGTGAGGTCCTTGAAGGCGTTGATATTGCGGAATTCAGGCCGTTTTTTGGCTAGCTCTGTCATGGCGGGTGCTTTCGTGGATGTAACTGCTTTGTAATTTGAAGATGCAAACAACGCAAAATTCTATTGCAACGCAACAAGTAGGGTTGTCCACCGGCGCAATATTTTGACGATTCTTCTCAAGTGCAGGCGTGTTTCAGCTCAATTCGTTGTGGTAATGGTGTGTGTCGGTGCGGTAAAGACCACGCCGTAACTCCATGGGAACATCGTTGTAGGTGTAGGCGGTGCGCTCCACGCTCAGCAAGGGCGTGCCAGCGGGAGTGTGCAGAAGCTGGGCCTGCTCACCGTCGGCCAGCACGGCTCGGATTTTTTCTTCGGCCCGCACCATGCGCACACCGAAATCCAGCTCGAACATGGCATAGGTCGGACCCTGGTA
>JAGPIX010000099.1 GCA_018054745.1 Alicycliphilus sp. | reverse complement strand
GCGGCGTCCTCGGGGTGCATCTCCAGCAGCGGGCGGCCCTCGATGTCGCGCAGGCTTTGCAGGTTCACGAAGCTGGAGTTCAAAAAGTTGCGCGCCGGCGGCGAGATCATGGCCAGCGGGTACAGCGTCGATGCTCCCGCCGCCTCGTGATTCGGCACATGGCCGGGCAGCGGATCGAGCCCCTGGTCGGCCAGGCGCTGGCTGAAAAATTCGCACTTGCCCGAGGGCGTGGGAAAGCCGCCATCGGCAAACGGCGCGTCGGGGACGGGAAGCGGGGCAAAGCCTTGGTCGAGCAGCAGCGCGAAGTCCACCTTCTCGCCATAGGCCTGGCGGCACAGCGCTTCGTCGGTGTCGGCAAAGCAGGGCTCGGTGAACCCCATGCGCGCCGCCAGGTCGCGGAAGATCTGCGCGTTGCTGCGCGCCTGGCCCTGCGGCGCAATCGCCGGGCGGTTGAGCAGCACGTCGGTGTGGCCGTAGGCCAGGTGCACGTCCCAGTGCTCGAGCTGCGTGGTGGCGGGCAGTATGTAGTCGGCGTAATCGGCGGTGTCGGTTTGGAAATGCTCCAGCACCACGGTGAACAAATCCTCGCGCGCAAAGCCCTGCACCACCTTGGGCGAATCCGGCGCCACGGCCACGGGGTTGCTGTTGTAGACCACCAGGGCTTCGATCTGCGGGCCGAAGGCCGGGGATGAGGCGCGCAGCAGGTCGTCGCCAATGGTCACCATGTTGATGCTGCGCGGGCTGCGGCCGGCCAGCAAATCTGGGCGCTGCAGTGCCGCGCGCTGCACCGGAAAGGCGCCCGAGCTCGACAGCAGTACGCCGCCGGCGCGCTCGCGCCAGGCGCCGGTCAGCGCCGGCAGGCAGGCCACGGCGCGCACGGCATTGCCGCCGCCATGGGCGCGCTGCACGCCGTAGTTCAGGCGGATGGCGGCGGGCCGGGTGGTGCCGTAGTCGCGCGCCAGGCGCCGGATCTGCTCCACGGGCAGGCCGCAGACCTCGGCGGCGCGCTCGGGCGGCCATTCGAGGGCGCGTGCGCGCAAGGCCTCCCAGCCCAGCGTGTGGCGCGCGATGTAGTCGTGGTCCAGCCAGTCGTGCACTATGAGTTCGTGCATCAGCGCCAGGGCCAGCGCGGCGTCGGTGCCGGGGCGCAGCTGCAGGTGTTCGTGGCATTTCTCGGCGGTCTCGGTGCGGCGCGGGTCTATGCACACCAGGCGCGCGCCGTCGCGCTTGGCCTGCTGGGCGATGCGCCAGAAATGCAGGTTGCTGCCAATCGAATTGCTGCCCCAGATGAGGATGAGTTTGGACTCGGCAAAGAACTCGACCTTCATGCCCAGCTTGCCGCCCAGCGTGTGCACCAGGCCCTCGCCACCGGCGGTGGAGCAGATGCTGCGGTGCAGCAGGGATGCGCCCAGGCGGTGGAAGAAGCGCCGGTCCATGCTCTCGCCCTGCACCAGGCCCATGGTGCCGGCGTAGCTGTAGGGCAGGATGGCCTGCGGATCGCGCGCGGCTATTTTCCTCAGGCGCCGGGCAATGTCGTCCAGCGCCTCGTCCCAGGACACGGGCGTGAACCGGCCGCTGCCCTTGGGGCCGCTGCGCCTGAGCGGGGTGAGGATGCGCTCGGCATGGTGCGTGCGCTCGGCATAGCGCGACACCTTGGCGCAGAGCACGCCGCCGGTGGCCGCATGCGCCGGGTTGCCCTGCACGCGGACGGCGCGCCCGTCCTCCACGGTGGTCAGCAGGGCGCAGGTGTCGGGGCAGTCGTGCGGGCAGGCGCCGCGTATGGTGGTCGTGGGCATGGCTGAGGGAGTCGCTGGGGCAACTGCGCATTTCACCATGAAGCAGCGCCGCGGACGAGACCATGGTTTCTGGCATACCCCGTGGTTTGGCAGGCTTGGCTGGCAGGGCTAGACTGTGACGCTTCCCAAGGAAACAAGCGCCGAGCACATCATGAAAATCCTAGACTCCATCGCCGCAGCGGCCTCCGGCATCGCCGCCGTGCGCCGAGACATCCATGCCCACCCCGAGCTGTGCTTCAAGGAAGAGCGCACCGCCGACGTGATCGCCGCCCAGCTCACCGCATGGGGCATTCCCATCCACCGCGGCCTGGGCACCACCGGCGTGGTGGGCATAGTCCATGGCCGCGACGGCGGCGCCTGCGGGCGCGCCGTGGGCCTGCGCGCCGACATCGACGCCCTGCCGATGCAGGAGTTCAACACCTTCGACCATGCCAGCAAGTACCCGGGCAAGATGCACGCCTGCGGCCACGACGGCCACACGGCCATGCTGCTGGCGGCGGCGCAGTATTTCTCCAAGCCCGAGCACCGCGACTTCGACGGCACCGTCTATCTGATCTTCCAGCCGGCCGAGGAGGGCGGCGGCGGCGCGCGCGAGATGATCAAGGAGGGCCTGTTCGAACGCTTCCCCATGCAGGCCGTGTTTGGCATGCACAACTGGCCCGGCATGGCCGCGGGCTGCTTTGCCGTCAGCCCCGGGCCGGTGATGGCGTCTTCCAACGAGTTCAAGATCACCATCCGCGGCAAGGGCAGCCATGGCGCCATGCCGCATCTGGGCATAGACCCGGTGCCGGTGGCCTGCCAGATGGTGCAGGCCTTCCAGACCATCATCAGTCGCAACAAGAAGCCCATCGAGGCCGGCGTGATCTCGGTCACCATGATCCAGGCCGGCGAGGCCACCAACGTGGTGCCTGATTTTTGCGTGCTGCAGGGCACGGTGCGCACCTTCTCGGTCGAGCTGCTGGACATGATCGAGCGGCGCATGCGCCAGGTGGCCGAGCACACCTGCGCGGCCTTCGAGGCGCGCTGCGAGTTCGAGTTCGTGCGCAACTACCCGCCGACCATCAACTCCGTGGCCGAGGCCGAGTTCGCGCGCCAGGTGATGATCGGCATCGTCGGCGAGCAGAACGTGCTGCCCCAGGAGCCCACCGGCGGCGCCGAGGACTTCGCCTTCATGCTGCAGGCCAAACCCGGCGCGTACGTATTCATCGCCAATGGCGACGGCGACCACCGCGACATGGGCCATGGCGGCGGCCCCTGCACGCTGCACAACCCGAGCTACGACTTCAACGACGCATTGATCCCGCTGGGCGGCACCTACTGGGTGGAGCTGGCGCGCCAGTGGTTGGCCAACCCGACCGCCTGACGCCTGCCGACTGGACAAAAAACTCCCACCCTGTGCGGTGGGTGTTTTTTGCCTATAAAAAAGAACGATCGTTCGTATTTGCCGCTACACTGGCTTATTCACCACTACATCGGAGACCGCCATGTCCGACCTGAACGCCGCTTTTGAAGCCGCCGTCGCCAACTCCAAGCTGCTCACCGAGCGCCCCGACAACCCCACGCTGCTGAAGATCTACGCCCTGTACAAGCAGGCCACGGCCGGTGACAACGATGAGAAGAAGCCCAGCTTCTCCGACATCGTCGGCCGCGCCAAATGGGACGCCTGGGAAAAGCTCAAGGGCACCGAGGGCGACGCCGCCAGGCAGCAGTACATCGACCTGATCGAGTCGCTGCGCGGTTGAGGTCAATCGCCCGCGGGCGCCAGGGCCTTGAGCGCGGCATCGCGCGCATCCTGCGGTTGCTCTGCCAGTAGCCGCACGGCGGCATGAAAGCGCCGCCAGTCGCGGCCCTCGCGCTCGAACAGGGCGATGAAGGTTGGCACCAGATCGTCATAGGCACCCTGGGCGGCAAAACTGGCGTTGTTCGCTTCGCGCGCCCACAGATCCAGGCTCGCGAGCTGGGCCGGCGCGGTGCCGGCGGTCAGCCAGCGGGCGCGCAGCCGCGCATAG
Organism: Alicycliphilus sp.; assembly: GCA_018054745.1. Lineage (GTDB taxonomy): Bacteria > Pseudomonadota > Gammaproteobacteria > Burkholderiales > Burkholderiaceae_C > Alicycliphilus > Alicycliphilus limosus. The sequence continues at coordinate 7,164 of JAGPIX010000099.1, read as the reverse complement.
TCCGCGTGAAACTGCTGCATTGCTTCTGTTTTCATAGCTGACAGTGCTTTGTAGTCGGGCGCTTCATCGTTGTTTGATGCATAAATCTGGGCCAGCCGTGCGCGCGTGGCCCGGGTCAGGGTGCGGAACTGCGCGCGCCGCTCCTCGCTGGCGGCAAATTGGGCGCGCGCCGCGGCTGTGGAATGCTGCTGCAGCCAGCGGGCCACGCCCAGGCGCTCCACGGCCGTGGCGTAGGACTCATTGAACGCCGTGTCACCCGCGGCATAGACCTGCTGGTGCGCCAGCTCATGGAGCAGCAGGCGTACAAAGTCGCCCTCGGGCCAGGCAATGAAGGTAGACAAGAGCGGGTCGCCGCCCAGCCAGTTGCTGTAGCCCAGCGTGGAATAGGCCGGCACGCCGTAGACGTTCACCTCCAGGCCGGTGGCGGCCAGCTGGGCGGCCTCGGTGCGTGCGTCGGCCTCGTCGAAGTAGCCGCGGTAGCCGATGCAGCCAGTGACGGGGAAACACCAGCGGTGCAGCTGCAGCGAGTACGGCCCGGCTGCCACCACGTTCCACACGGCGGCGCGGCGCTCCAAGCGGGCAAAGCGGTGGTAGCTGGCGTTGTCGGGCAGGGCCAGGTCGGTGACGGCAAAGGCGCGCGCCTGCTGCGCCAGTGCCAGCCGCGCGCGCAGCGGCGCCGGGGTGTCGGGCTTGTCCAGCCATTGCTGCACCGGCTCCGCGGCCTGCAGCAGCGCCAGGTGGCCGCGCAGCGACTGCCAGTAGTAGCCCAGACTGCCGCCCGACTGCGCGCAGCCACACAGCAGCAGGGCGGTGGCCAGCAAGGGCAGGGTGCGAAGCGGCGCGGCGATCATGGCCGGCCAGCATAGCAAGCGCGCCGGCGCACAATGCGGCATGCCTGAAGATGTTTTGGATAGCAGCGGCCTGTTCACCGACGAGGCCGGCCATGCGCGCTGCTTCTGGTGCCGCGCCTCGCCGCTGTACCGCCACTACCACGACCATGAGTGGGGCTTTCCTGTCGTGGACGAGCGCCGCCTGTTCGAGAAGCTGTGCCTGGAGGGCTTCCAGGCAGGCCTGTCCTGGCTCACCATCCTGAACAAGCGCGAGGCCTTTCGCGCCGCCATGGCGAATTTCGAGGCCGAGGAGCTGGCGCGCTTCGGCGCGACCGAGGTGGCTCAGCTGCTGGGCAATGCGGCCATCGTGCGCCACCGCGGCAAGATTGCCTCGGCCATCCAGAACGCGCGCCGCGTGCTGGAGCTCAAGCGTGAATTCGGCTCGCTGGCCGCCTATGTCTGGCGCTATGCGCCGCAGGCCGGCGAAGGCCGGCCCGCGCACATGACGCTGGCGGCCGTGCGCGCGCTCACCCAGTCGGCGGCGTCGGTGGCGCTGTCCCGGGATTTGAAGCGGCGCGGCTTCAGCTTTGTCGGCCCGACCACCATGTACGCCTTCATGCAGGCCACGGGCCTGGTCAACGACCATATCGAAGGCTGCGGCGCGCGCGCCGCGGCCCAGGCGGCGCGCGCCGCCTTTGTGCCACCCCAATGAAAACAGCCCTCCGAGGAGGGCTGTTTCACGGCGAGGGAACGGCTCAACCGTGGCGCTTGCCGGGGTTCTTCTTGCTGCGCGTGGCCACGCCGCGCTCCAGGCTCACGCGCTGGCCGCGGCCTTGCGTGGCCAGGGGCATGCCGGGCATGGGGGTGGGACGGGGAGTGCGCTTGCGGTCGGCTTCGGTGACGATTTTGTTGCCCATGATGGCTCCTGCGGTGAATTGGCGGTGAAAACCCGCTATTAGGCCATATTTGCAAACATCCCTGGCCAGCTGGGGGCCGAAGCGCCTGAGTGGCTGCGGTCAAACCTGATTTTTGAACTATCAAATAAATAGCTGTTCGCGCTTACCAAGTATGGCTTGAAGCCGATTTGGCCTTGAAGCGTCCCATGGCTTGCGCCAATTGACGCGCCGGGGCCGCGGCGAGAAGAATCGCGCCTGTCGTTCAGGAAGGGGACATGCGTGAGGCATTTGCTCGATTCCCTGCAAGCCAGTCTGGCGCTGTCGCCGGTGGGCATTGCCGTGCAACTACCGGGCGGTCAGCGCCTGGGTGATGCGAACGCCGAGCTGCGCCTGCAATTTCGTGACCGCATGGGCGTGGTGGCGCTGGCCATGGGCGAGATCGGCCATGTGGGCACGGCCATCGTCGAGGGCCGCGTGCTGCTGCAGGGCAGCATGCGCCAGCTCATGGCCGCGGCCGCGGCCCTGTTGCACTCCGACCCGGCGCGCGACGAGCAGACCCGCTGGTGGCGCCGCGTGTTGCTGCGCGCGCGCTCCATGGCGGCGCACACGCGATCGCGCGATGCGCGGCATATCGCGCGGCATTACGACCTGTCGGACGAGTTCTACGCGCTGTGGCTGGATCCGCAGCGCGTCTATTCCTGCGCCTACTTTTCCGTCGATGGCATGACGCTGGCCCAGGCGCAGCAGGCCAAGCTTGACCATATCTGCAGGAAGCTGATGCTGCGCCCCGGCGAGCGTTTTCTGGACATGGGCGCGGGCTGGGGTGGTCTGATGCTGTGGGCGGCCGAGCATTACGGCGTGGACGCCACCGGCATCACCCTGTCGCGCAACCAGCATGCCCATGTGCAGCGCCTGATAGCGGCGCGCGGCCTGCAGGGCAGGGTGCGCATGCAGCTGCTGGACTACCGCGCGCTGCAGGTCGATGCGCCGTTCGACAAGATTGCCTCGGTCGGCATGTTCGAGCATGTGGGCCATGCGCAAATGGGGCAGTACTTTGCCACTCTGCAGCGCCTGCTGCGCCCCGGCGGCCTGGTGATGAACCACGGCATCACGGCCGGCGGGCTGGACAACGCCGCCGGCCTGGGCGCTGGCCTGGGCGACTTCATAGAGCGCTACATCTTCCCCGGTGGCGAGCTGCTGCATGTGAGCCAGGCGCTGCAGGAGCTGGCGCGCGCCGGCCTGGAAATGCTGGATGTGGAGAACCTGCGCCCGCATTACGCGCGCACGCTGTGGGCCTGGTCGGACGCGCTGGAGGCCAGGCTGGATCAGGCGCGGCGCATTCTGCACGCCCAGCAGGGCCAGGAGCAGGGCGAGAAGACGCTGCGCGCCTACCGCCTGTACCTGGCCGGCAGCGCCCTGGCCTTCGAGCATGGCTGGATTGCCCTGCACCAGATCCTGGCGGCGCGGCCCACGGGGGTGGTCGAGGGGGCGGTGCTCAAGGGCGCGCAGTCAGACTATCCCTTCAACCGCGCCTACATGTACGAAGATAGGGCTGCGGCGCGCGCCGCACCTCCTGACATGCTGCCTTGAACTGGACTTTCACATGCTCTTCAAATTCAAATCCCGCGCCACCGCCGACCTCATCATGCTGGAGCCCAATGGCCGGCGGGTGCTGGAAATCATTGGCAAGAACCCCGACGACGCCCATGGCATCGTCACCGCAGAGCAGATCCCGGCCGCCATCGCCGCGCTGGAGGCGGCGGTGCGTGCCGACGATGCGGCGCGCACCGCCCCGGCCGATGACGAGGAGGGCGCGGACGACGAGGGCCAGGGCACGCAGCGCGACCCGGTGAGCCTGCGCCAGCGTGCCGCGCCCTTCATCGACATGCTGCGGCGCAGCGCCGCCGAAGCGCACGACGTGGTCTGGTGAGCCGCGCCGCTGGCGCGCGGGTCAATCGACCTTGGCGCCCGCGGCCTTGACCACCTGGGCCCACTTGCGGTGCTCGCTGTCGATCATCCGCACGAAATCGGCGCTGCTGTTGCCGCCGGGGATGGCGCCCTGGGCCAGCAGCCGCTCCTTGACGGCTGGCGAGGCCAGGGCCTTGGCCACCTCCTGCTGCAGGCGCTGCACCACCTCGGGCGGCGTGGCCGCCGGCGCCAGCAGGCCGAACCAGGAGCTGGCCTCATAGCCCTTGAGTGCGGCGCCGCCGGCCTCCTCCACCGTGGGCACGTCGGGCAGGGCGGCCGAGCGGCTGGCGCTGGTCACGGCCAGCGCCTTGAGCTTGCCGGCCTTGATGTGCACCATGGAGGAGGGCAGGTTGTCGAACATCACGTCCATGTTGCCGCCCACCATGTCCAGCAGCGCCGGGGCCGAGCCGCGGTAGGGCATGTGCAGCATGTAGGTGCCGGTCATGCTCTTGAACAGCTCGCCCGCCAGGTGGATGGAGGTGCCATTGCCGCTGGAGGCCATGTTCAGCCTGCCCGGGTTGGCGCGGGCGTAGCGAATGAAGTCCTGCACGTTGGCAATGCCCAGCTGGCGCGCCTTGTCGGCGTTCATCACCATGACGTTGGGCACCGAGGCCACCAGCGTGATGGGCGCGAAGTCCTTGATCGGGTCATAGGGCAGCTGCTGGTACAGCGCGCGGTTGATGCCATGCGTGCCCACCGTGCCCATGAGCAGGGTGTAGCCGTCGCCGGCCGACTTGGCCACCAGATCCGCGCCGATATTGCCGCCGGCGCCGCCGCGGTTGTCCACGATGAACTGCTGGCCCAGGGCCTTGCCCAGTTCGGGCGCGATGGCGCGCGCCAGGATGTCGGTGGTGCCGCCGGCGGCAAAGGGCACGACGATGCGCACCGGCTTGGCCGGCCAATGGTTTTGCGCCTGCGCCATGCCGGCCGCGCCCAGGGTCAGGGCGAGGGCGGCGGCCAGTGTGTTCAGGGCCCGGCGGCGTGGGGTGTTGATGGGCATGAGTCCTCCCTTGTATGGACGAAGAAACGCCGTTTGTATGTCCGCAGGGGCGGGCCATGCCAGCAGGGTAACCCGCAGGCGGCAAGAAAAAACGCCCGGTGCGGGCACACCGGGCGTTCCTTGTGTTGGCGCTGGCTGCGGGTCAGTCGGCGTAGGCGCCGGCGGCCTTGATGACCACGCCCCATTTTGCGATCTCAGACTCCACAAACTTCTTGTGCTCGGCCGGCTCGACGCGCTTGTCGGCCACCACCACGGCGCCCAGGCCTTCCTGCTTCTTGATGAATTCAGGATCTTTCACGGCCACCTGCAGGGCGTCGTTGATGGCCTTGACCACGGCGGCGGGCGTGCCCTTGGGGGCGTACAGGCCATGCCAGACGGAGACGTTGAAGTCCTTCAGGCCGCCCTCCTGCAGCGTCGGCAGGTCTTTCAGTGCCGGCATCGTCAGGCGCTTGCTGGTGGTCACGGCAAAGGCCTTGACCTTCTTGCCCTCGATCTGCGACGTGGTGTTGGTGGTCTGGTCGCACATCAGGTCGATCTGGCCGCCGATCAGGTCGGTGATGGCCGGCGCCGCGCCCTTGTAGGCCACGGGCGTCATGTGCGACTGCAGCGCGTGCTGGAACATCAGCCCGCACAGGTGGCCGGCCGAGCCCAGGCCGGAATGGCCCAGGTTGACCTTTTCCTTGTTCTGCGCGATCCAGGAGGCCAGCTCCTTGTAGTTCTTCGCCTCCAGCGTGGGGCGCGAGATGATGGTCATGGGCACGTCGTTGACGATGCCCAGGAACTCGAAGTCGTTGAGCACGTTGAACGGCAGCTTGCGGTACAGCGTGGGGATGGTGGCCATGCCGATGTGGTTCAGCAGCAGGGTGTGGCCGTCGGGCTGGGCACGGGCCACCTTGGCCGCGCCAATGGTGCTGCCGGCGCCGGCCGAGTTGTCGATGACCACGGTGGCGCCGCCCAGGGGCTTGCGCAGGGCCTCGGCCAGGTCGCGCGCCACGCGGTCGGTGGGCCCGCCGGCCGAGAAGGGCACGACGATGGTGATGGACTTGCCCGCGGCCGGGAAGGTTTGGGCCGACGCGCCGAAGGCGGCCAGGATGGCGGCCGTGCCCAGGGCGAGCTTGAAGGTGGTGTGCATGGAGCTTCCTTGTAAAAGACGCGCAATGATAGGCAGGATGGGGTGGGCGGACGATGCAGAAAAACACCAAGTCCACCAGGCCGCTGCCCTCGCCGGCGCGCGCAGTCTATGCGCGCAGCTGACGCCGGGCTGACTCACGCCCGGCGTGCCGGGGCTCTCCAGCGCATCAGCGGTAGCTGCGGGCGTCCTCGATGACCTTGCCGTCGTTGGGCAGGCCGCCCGGGGCAAGCATCTCGACCTCGCCGCGCAGCTTGGTGACCTCGCGCAGCGCCTCTGCCAGCAGCTGGGCCAGGCCGGGTGCGGTCTCGGTGGTTTCCACCTGCAGCGTCATCTGGTCGTTGGCCATTTCGCCGCTGACCACCAGACGCGCCTTGGTGACCTGCGGGAAGCGCTTGACCACCTGGTCGATCTGGCCAGGGTGCACGAACATGCCGCGCACCTTGGTGGTCTGGTCGGCGCGGCCGAGCCAGCCCTTGATGCGGGTGTTGGTGCGGCCCGTGGGGCAGCTGCCGGGCAGCACGGCCGACAGGTCGCCGGTGCCAAAGCGGATCAGCGGGTAGTCGGGGTTCAGCGTGGTGATCACCAGCTCGCCGACCTCGCCCTCGGGCACCGGGTCGCCGGTGCCGGGGCGCACGATCTCCACGATCACGCCCTCGTCCAGCACCAGGCCTTCGCGCGCGCTGGTCTCGTAGGCGATCAGGCCCAGGTCGGCCGTGCCGTAGCACTGGTAGCCCTGCACGCCCTGCTGCGCCAGCCAGTCGCGCAGCGAGGGCGGGAAGGCCTCGGCCGACAGCAGCGCCTTGGTCACGCTGGGCAGCTGCACGCCCATCTCGGCCGCCTTCTCCAGGATGATCTTCAGAAAGCTGGGCGTGCCGATGTAGCCGGTGGGCCGCAGCTCGGCCATGGCCTGCACCTGCTGCTCGGTCTGGCCCGTGCCGCCGGGGAACACCGTGCAGCCCAGGGCGTGCGCGCCCGATTCCATCATCGAGCCCGCGGGCACGAAGTGGTAGGAGAAGCAGTTGTGCGCCAGCTCGCCGGCGCGAAAACCGGCCGCGTACAGCGCGCGCGCCATGCGCCAGTAGTCGGCGCGTGCGCCTTCGGGCTCATAGATGGGGCCGGGGCTGGCGAACACGCGCGGCATGGCGGCGCCAAAGCCTATGCTGGCAAAGCCGCCAAAGGCGTTGTGCGCGCGCTCGGCCTGCTGGCGCTCGTGCAGCTGGTACTTGCGTGTCACGGGCAGTTGCGCCAGTGCGGCGCGGCTGGTGATGCTGGCGGCATCCACGCCGGCCAGGATGCTGGCAAACGCCGGGCTGCTCTGCTGGGCGTGGGCAATCTGGC